>NZ_JBNCLE010000011.1:0-294391 GCF_049844495.1 Micromonospora sp. DT48 | reverse complement strand
CAAACGACAGGGGCAGTCAGTCATACCGAGCCGGGCGACCGAGCCGTCCCCGGCTGGGGACGATCAAAAAGGTAACGTGGGGTGGGGGTGGGGTCAGGCTCGTTCGAAGGTGACGGAGCGGGTGGCGGGGTCGGCGGCGACCAGGCGTACCCGGACCCGGGTGCCGAGGGGCAGTTCACCGAGGCAGCGGGCGCGTACCGGCGGGTCGTCCAGGGCCACCGTGCCGCCGGGCGGACGGCCCGGACGGGCCTTGCCGTTCGTCGGCGCGTCGACGTCGAGCACCGCCGCGTCGAAGGTCTCCCCCACCCGGTCGGCCAGCAGCACCGCCTCGGTCAGGTCGATCGCGCCCCGGACCGCAGCGGACGCGGTGCGGTCGGTGGCCGCCATCACCGCGGGCAGCCGAGGCAGCGCCGCGCGGGCCCAGTCGGGCACCTCACGGCCGTCGTGCAGGGCCAGGCAGACCTCCGTGGCGTACCGGTCGGCCAGTCGTCGCAGCGGCGCCGTGACATGGGCGTACGCGGCCGCGACCCCGCCGTGTGTCGGCTGCTCCGGCGACTCGCCGTCGAACGGGGTGTACGCGGCCGACCGCATCAGCTCGGCCGCCTGGTCGATGAACGCGGCGGACCGGGGCTGCGCCGGGTCGAGCCGGAGCAGCAGTTCGCCGACGCCCACGTCGTCGGGCCAGTGCACGCCCAGCGGGGCGGCGGCGGCCCGTAGCCGCTGCACCGCCTCGGGCTTCGGCGCGGGCATGGTCCGCAGCAGGCCGATCCCGCCGGCCAGCATCAGGTCGGCGGCGGCCATCCCGGTGAGCAGGGAGATCTGCGCGTTGTGCTCCTCCATCGGCACCGGTGCCCGCAACACGAGCCGCCAACCGTCGCCGTCGGCTTCCACGTCCTGCTCGGGGATGGGCAGGTTGATCGCTCCCCGACGCAGCCCTCGGGCGGTGAGCAACTCACCGATCTCGGGCAGCAGGGCGATCGGCTCGGGTAGCCGACCCGCGTCGGCGTCCGCCTGCACCTGCGGGTAGGCCAGTTGGGCCCGGCTGCGGACCAGGGCGCGCTGCACCACCACCGCGCTGGTGCCACCGTCGGCGTCGAGGTCGATGGTCCACAGCACGGCAGCCCGGTCCACGTCGGGCAGCAGGCTCGCCGCGCCCTCGCCGAGCGAGTGCGGGTGCAACGGCAGGTTGCCGTCGGGGAGGTAGATCGTCTGCCCGCGACGCCAGGTCTCGTCCTCCAGGGCACCGCCGGGACGTACGTGGGCGGCGACGTCGGCTATCGCGTACCGCACCCGGTAGCCGCCGCCGGATCGGCGGCTGAGATGCATCGCCTGGTCCAGGTCCCGCGAGCCGGGCGGGTCCACCGTGACCAGCGGGATGTCGGTGTGGTCGAGAGCGGGGCGGGGTGGGGTGGCGGCGGCCTCGTCGGCCTCCCGCTGCGCCGCCGCCGGGTAGAGCTCGGGCAGCCCCAGTTCTCGGCGCAGCGCCCCGAAGTCGATGCGCGGTGCCACGACACGTCGGATGACCATGGGCCAATCCTGACAGTGCCGGGCACCCCGCGCCCTCCTCCGAGTGACGGGTGGTCGGCGTACGCCGGGTCGGCGGGCGTCTACCGCGTGCTGCCGCCCCGCCCGGCGCTCCTGGCGGGCGCCTTCTTCGCCGTCGTCTTACGCGCCGCCGTCTTCGTCGCGGGTGCCTTCTTCGCCGCGGCCTTCTTGGTGGCGGTCTTGGTCGCCGGGGCCTTCTTCGCGGCGGTCTTCGTCGCCGGGGCCTTCCGCGCCGCCGCCTTGGTCGCCGGGGCCTTCTTCGCCGTCGCCTTGGTCGCGGAGGCCGTCCGCGCCGCAGTCTTGGTCGCGGAGGCCGTCCGCGCCGCAGTCTTTGTTGCGGTGGCCTTCTTCGCCGCCGACGTGCGGGTCGACGCCGTCGTGCTCTTCCGGGCCGGGGCCTTCCGGGCCGCCACCGTCTTCGCGGGTGACTTCTTCGCCACCGTCTTGCGCGCCGCCGCCTTCTTCGCCGCCGAGGTCGCGGTCCGCGCGGGGGCGGTACGCGCCGCCGAGGTGCTCCGGGTACCCGTGGCCTTCTTCGCCGGAGCCGTCTTACGGGCCGGAGCGGCCTTCCTCGCCGCCGCCGTCGTCTTCTTCGCCGGTGCCGCCTTCTTCGCGGGCGTTGCCGTCTTCTTCGCGGAGACGGTCTTCTTCACCGTCGTCTTCTTCGCGGGGGCCGTCTTCTTCGCCACGGCCTTCTTGGCGGGGGCCGTCTTCTTCGCCGTCGTCTTCTTCGCGGGGGCCGTCTTCTTCGCCACGGCCTTCTTGGCGGGGGCCGTCTTCTTCGCCGTCGCCTTCTTCGCGGGGGCCGCCTTCTTGGCGGGGGCCTTCGCCGCCGTACCCCGCCCGGACGCGGCCTTCGCGGCGGTCCGCTTCGCGGCGATCCTCGGGCGTGTCGGTGCCGAGGTGATCCCCGGGGCGGGCGCCTTCGTCGGCGCGGTCTTCGCCGACACCGTCTTCTTCGCGGGCGCGGCCTTCCTGGCCGCAGCGGTCTTCCGCGCCAACACGGCCTTGGACCCGGACGCGGCGGCGGTGCTCTTCGCCGACGAGGTCCGCCCGGTGCCGCCGGTCGCCTTACGGGTAGCCGGCGCGGTGCCGGGCGCGCGGCGCGTGGACGGGGTACGCGCGATGCCCGCGGTGCGTTCCGTCGCGGCGGTCTTCCTCGCGGGCGTACGCTTCGCGACCGGGCGGGTGGCCTGTTGCGCTTCGGCCATCTCGGTTCCCTTCATGGGGACGTGCTGCCGCACTCGCGGCGCACGCAAAGCCTCGGCGCGAGAGGCATCCCGCGCCGTCTACCTGTCCTCCCCGGTCCAGCGGGCGTCCTCGGCCTCCCACGCCTCGTTGCGTTCCCGCACCTGTTGCAGGGCGTTCTCCGCATCGGCGGCCGAGCCGTACGGTCCGAGAACGTGCCGCGCAGGGCACACGTCGGCACCGGTCTCGACCCGATGGTGTCGCGTACACCAGTAGTAACGTCCACGTCCGCTGTCGCTCATGGCATCACTGTGCACCCGGAAACGACCGACCGCCACCGGAACACCGCAAGTCACCAGGCCCTTCCACAGTAGACGTGCTTCCAGGTCTGCGGGCCTGAACTGCGAAAATCGACGCGACCGGCCCGGGTGCGAAAGCGCCTCACCGGATTGGCTAGGGTCACCGAATGGGCGTACCGGACTACATCCTGCGGATGCGCAAGCACGTCGGCCATGACCTTCTCTGGCTACCCAGCGTAAGTGCGATCGTCCGCAACGACTCGGGTGAGCTACTGCTCGTCCAGCGGGCCGACGACCGCCGCTGGTCGGTGGTGAGTGGCTGCGTCGAGCCAGGCGAACAACCAGCCACGGCAGTCGTCCGTGAGGTGCTGGAGGAGACCGGCCTGGTCGTCGAACCGCTGCGGCTCAGCAGCGCCGTGTCGCACCCGCACACATACCCGAACGGCGACCGTTGCGAGTACCTCAACCTCGGTTTCCACTGCCGCCTGCTGGGTGGCGAGGCGCACGTCAACGACGACGAGTCGCTGGACGTACGGTGGTTCCCGCCGGGACGGCTGCCCGACCTCGACGAGCACGCCCGGCTGGTCATCCGGCACGCCCTCGGCGGGGAGTCCGCGACGTTCTTCCTGCCCGCCGGAACGGTGTGGGGCGAGCCCGGTGAGCTGGAGTACGCCTGAACCACTGCGGCAGTACCTGACCGAACTGGTCACGGTCGCCGGCGAGGTGCTCGGTGACGACCTGTGCGGGGCGTACGCGGCGGGCTCGGTGGGTCTGTCCGCGTACCAGCCCGGACGCAGCGACGTGGACGTGGCGCTGGTCTACGCCGACCCGCTGGACCACCGCGTCGCCTCGGAGTTGGTGGCCGGGCTGCGGCACGAGGCGCTGCCCTGCCCGGCACGGGGCCTGGAGTTGGTCGTGTACCGGCGGGAGGTGGCCCGTTCCGGCACCCCCGACCCAGGCTTCGAGGTCGAGCTGAACACCGGCGCGCGGATGGACTTCCGAGCGTCGTACGGCCCGGCGCAGCGCCCGCTCGCGGACGGTCTGTTCTGGTACGGCCTGGACCGCAGCATCCTGCACCAGAGCGGCCAGGCCCTGCTCGGCCCGCCCGCCGCGGACGCCTTCGCCGACCTGGCCCCCGACGACCTGCACCGGCTCATCCTGGAAGCGCTGCGCTGGTGGTTGGCGCGGCCGGCACCCGACGGCGAGGTGCCCGCACCCGGTGCCGACGACGCGGTGCTCGGTGCCTGCCGCTCCTGGGTACGCCTGCGCACCGGGGTGTGGCTGCCCAAGGTGGCCGCCGGCCGGCGGCTGGTGAACGAAGCCGGACCACTGGTCGACCCCGGCACCGTCGAGCTGGTCGAACAGTCGATCGCCGCCCGCGACGGCGGTGTTCCGCCCATCGGGGCGGCAGCCCGCGCCTTCCAGCGACGCGTCCTCGCCGACCTTTCCGACACGCCGATCTGAGGCCCTCCGGAATGCGGTGGTGACGGTTGCGGAGGGATCGCTAATGTCCGGGCTCACCGTCGACGGGAGAGCGGGGTCGAGATGAGCGACGGCGTGGGTACGACGGTGTTGTGGCGCCCGACCGGGCCGAAGGAGCTTGAGCTTGTCCGCGCCTCGGGGTGGCGCGCGTGGCCACCGCGCCTACCCGACCAGCCGATCTTCTACCCGGTGCTCAACGAGGACTACGCGATCAAAATCGCCCGGGACTGGAACGTGCCCGCCTCCGGCGTCGGATACGTGACCCGCTTCCACGTCGAGACGGACTTCCTCAGCCACTACCCCGTCCGCCAGGTCGGCGGCGACACCATCCTCGAGCTGTGGGTACCCGCCGAGGAACTGGACGAGTTCAACACCCACATCGTCGGTGAGATCGAGGTCGTCCACGAGTTCCGCTAGCCGGCGGCTGAGCTGGCCGTCAGTCGTCGAACTCAAACCCGCTCGCGTTGGCCCCCGAGACCAGCCGCCGCAAGCGTTCGCCGTCGGTCGCGACCACGCTCATCCGGGCGGCCAGATCCTCCAGCGCGCTCCGGTCGGTTCCGTACGCGCAGAACATGCCAGCTTCGGGGTCATAGGCGAACCGACCTTCGAGCGCCTGGGCCTCGGTGCTCACGAGAAGCTGCGCGACGCCTTCCCAGAAATACCCGTTGGGCTCATGACCAAGCTCTCTAATCAGGTCCTCAACCGGCGTGGTACCCGCCTCCAGCAGCAACGAATACTTCCCTGAAGTCGTCTCGATCAGCCTAAGCAAGGTCATCCGGAGATGCTGGCACCGCCCGACGGTCGGGACAAGAGCCGAAGTCGTCGTCACGCCCGCAGCCCTGGACGCCAGCCGCAGGATCGACCAGGCTGTCCATAGCCTCGTGATGCCGCACCTTCGGGGGCAGCATCGGATTGCCAGGTAATCAGGAAGTCTGGAGCGTCCACCGGGTGGACATCGTCGCTCAGTGGGTTCGCGTCCTCTGGACCAAGCAGTCACGCGCAGGCAACGACGCTGCCCGCCGCAACGCCCTGCCCACAGCATTCGCGCTGCCGCAGCACCGTGCGCCCTTCACCCACGAAGTCACGATGCGCGAACACGACGGCTTCCAACCAATCATCTCCGTGCACAACGGCACACCTTCCCGCGATGCAGTCCAGCTCCGCCACACCCAGGACCAGATCCGCGTCGAGCTGATCCCGACGGCGTGGGGCATGCCCCGCCGACATCGCCGCCCGCCAGCCGTACGCCTCGCCCAGGGCCAGTGGCTCCGCTGGCGGATCAACTACCGCTTCACCGATCACTGCACCGGAAACTGGTTCTATCGCCTGGACACGCTGAACATCGCCCACGGCCCCGTGCCTGTCGACGTCTTCCTGACCGAACCACACCGGAGCATCGATGAACGGTCCTACCTGCGCTGAACGCAGGGGCATCAGGGAATCAAACGCGGCTAAAGTTGACCGAAATGACCATAGCTGCCCATTTTAAGCGCCAGCTCAGAGCCTTGATCACGGCTCTGAGCTGGTGGGCGACGGACGAGTCGACCTGTACGCCGGATTCTGTGCGCGGCGTGCACCTCAGGTGCGCGCCGGCGGCGGCCATCCATCTCGGCCTGCCGTTGCCGACAGGCTCCTGCGGCCTACCCGCAGACATCGGGCGGGCAACCCTCAAGCGTCTGCGCGAGTTGTCATCTAGCGGTGACAACTCTTTCTTGGCCTTGCTCCGGGTGGGGTTTACCGAGCCATCCCGGTCACCCGGGATGCTGGTGGGCTCTTACCCCACCGTTTCACCCTTACCGTCCCCGATGGGGTCGGCGGTCTGTTTTCTGTGGCACTGTCCCGCGGGTCACCCCGGGTTGCCGTTAGCAACCACCCTGCCCTGTGGAGTCCGGACGTTCCTCGGCGACGGGCCGCAGCCCGCCGACGCGACCGCCCGGTCGACTCGTCCGTCGCGTACCCATCCTAACGACACCGCATCGCCGCCTATGCCGCTGCACGGACCAGGACGGCGGCTCGCCGGTAGAAGGAGGCAGCAATAACCCTGAAGTTGCTGCCTCCGGCGGACCGCGACACCGCAACAACCCTGAAGTTGCTGCCTCAGCCGGGCCGAGGGGCCGAGACGGGGGCCGCCGCACAGGGAGACGGGGTGCGGATACTGGCGGGGTGACGATGCCGCCGTTTCCTGAGCCGACAGCGTCCGCCGACGGGCGGGCTGAGGTGTTTCTGCGCTACCTCGATTATTTTCGGGAGAGCATTCTGGCGAAGGTGGCCGGGTTGGCCGAGTCGGATCAGCAGGGTAGCCGGCTGCCGTCCGGGTGGTCTCCGCTGGAGTTGCTCAAGCACCTGCGTCACGTGGAGCTTCGCTGGATCGAGTGGGGGTTTCAGGGGCGTACCGTCGCGGATCCGTGGGGCGACTGGCGTGACGGCCGGTGGTACGTCGCGCCGGAGGAGAGTCTCGCGGAGTTGACCACGGCGCTGCGCGCTCAGGGCGCGCACACCCGGGCGGTTGTCGAGGGCACCGACCTGGCCACGGTCGGTGCGCCGGGGCCACGGTGGGACGGTGCCGATCCGGCGTCGTTGGAGCGGGTGTTGTTCCACCTGGTGCAGGAGTATGCCCGGCACCTCGGGCACCTCGACATCGTGGCTGAACTGGCTGGTGGACCGGTCGGGAATAGGTCGGCCAGGGGGCGGGCAACGGGCCGCGCTCCGGACGGCTAGCCTGCGGATCATGGATTTCGCCGATGCGGCGTTACTGCTCGCCGCCGGCCTCGCCGCGGGTACGGTCAACGCGGTGGCCGGTGGTGGTTCGCTGATCACGTTTCCGGCGTTGCTCGCGATCGGGTTGCCTCCGGTGCCGGCGAACGTCACCAACTCGTTGTCGGTCGCTCCCGGGTATCTGGCCGCCGTGGCGGGCAGTCGGGTGGATCTGCCCCGCTCGCGGCTGCTGGCCGCGCTGGTGCCCACCACGATGGTCGGCGCGTTGGCCGGTGCCGGGCTGCTGCTGGTCACTCCCGCTCGGGCGTTCGAGTTGGTCGTACCGTTCCTGGTGTTGGGGGCGACGGCGCTGCTGGCGTTCCAGGATCCGCTGCGCCGCCTGGTCGGCCACCCACGTGATCTGACGCCGCGCCGCCGGGCCGTGACGGTGCAGGTGGTGGTGGCGCTGGCGGCCGTGTACGGCGGCTATTTCGGTGCCGCTGTCGGGGTGATGCTGGTCGCGGGTCTGGCGCTGGTGCTGGACGCGACGCTGGCCCGGGTGAGTGCGATCAAGAACCTGCTCTCCGCCGTGATCGGTCTGACCACGGTGGTCGTCTTCACCCTCGCCGGCCCGGTGAACTGGGCCGGTGTCGCGGTGGTCGCCCCGGCCACGCTGGTCGGCGGGTATGTCGGTGCCCGCGTGGTCCGCCGGCTCCCCTCGGCGGTGCTGAAGGCGATCATCGTCAGCTTCGGCACCGTCATCGGTTTCTACCTGCTCTGGCGCGCCCTCACCTGACCGTGCCGGTCAGAGTGCGGCGAGGTGGGCGGTCTCGTTGACCGAACGCACGGCGACGCCGCCGTCGGGCCAGCGGTCCAGCACCGAGACGCCCGCCGCGTCGAGGTAGAGGCGGTGCAGGAAGGCGTCGGGGGCGGCGAGCGCGTCGCGCAGCATCAGCTTGATCGGCGAGACGTGCGAGACCACCACGACGGTCTGACCGGGGTACGCGTCGAGCAGTCGCCGGACCACCCGGGCGCACCGTTCGGCGACCGCCTGGAAGGACTCGCCGTCCGGTGGGGCGATCCGGGTGGAGGCGAGCCAGGCGTCGAGTTCACCTGCCCAGTTTTCGCGTACCTCGGCGAAGGTGCGTCCCTCCCAGACGCCGAAGTCGCATTCGATGAGTTCGTCGTCGCGGCGTACCGGCACACCGCCGATGGCGGCGGCGATCGCCTCGGCGGTCGCCGTGCAGCGGGTCAGCGGTGAGCTGACCACGGCCGCGGTGTCCGGGGCGAGCGCGGCCACCCGCGCGGCGGTGGCTCGCACCTGGGCCTGGCCCTTGTCGCTGAGGGGGATGTCACCGCGACCGGAGTAGCGGCCCTGCTCGGTGTATTCGGTCTCGCCGTGCCGGACCAGGATGAGCCGGGTGGCGGTGAAGCTGGGTCGCGGTTCCCAGGAGACCGGCGCGCTGGTCAGGTCCGCGCCGGGTGACTCGGCCCGGGCGGCGATCTCGGCGGCACCGCCGCCAGCCGGTTGTGGGCCGCCGAGGTGGCGGGGCGGCTCGACCATGCGGGGCGGTTCGACGGTGGGCGTGGTGACGCTCGACGCGGCTGCGGCGTCCATGGCGGCGTTGGCGAGGGCGTCGGCGTGGGTGTTGCGGTCGCGGGGGATCCAGTTGAAGCGTACGGCGGCGAACCTGCCGACCAGTTGGGCGGCCTCGGCGGCGAGTGGGCGCAGTCCGGGGTGCTTGATCTGCCATCGGCCGCTCATCTGCTCGACGACCAGTTTGGAGTCCATCCGGACCTCGACCTCGTCGGCGCCGAGTTCGGCGGCGGCGGCCAGACCGGCGATCAGTCCCCGGTACTCGGCGACGTTGTTGGTGGCGGTGCCGATCGCCTCGCTCCGCTCGGCCAGCACCTCGCCGGTTGACGGGTCGCGGAGCACCGCGCCGTACCCGGCTGGCCCGGGGTTGCCCCGGGAGCCACCGTCGGCCTCGACGAGGACCGTACGCGTCGCCACCGGCTACAGCCCGGACTCGTTGGTGCGGACCATGATCCGGCGACATTCCTCGCAGCGGACGACGTCGTCGGGGTCGGCTTTGCGGATCCGGGCCAGGTCGGCGCCGGAGAGTTCCAACCGGCATCCACCGCAGCGGCCAGCGGTCAGCAGTGCCGCGCCGAGCCCGGTGTCGGTGCGGATCCGCTCGTAGAGCTGCACCAGGTCGCCGGGCAGGTCGTTGACGAGGGGTTGCCGGGCGGAGCGTTTGAACTCCTCCTCGCGGGCGATCTCGGCGAGGCTGTCGTCGCGCCGCTGCTCGGTGGTGGCGCGCCGTTCCCGCACCTCGGTGAGGCGCTGTTCCACCCCGTCCAGCACCGACTGGGCGGTTTCCCGCTGTTCCATCAGCTCCAGTTCGGCGTCCTCGAGGTCGCTCTGCCGCCGGTTGAGGGAGGCCAGTTCGTGTTGTAGCGCTTCCAGTTCGCGGGCCGGGCCGCTGCCGGCGGCCAGCCGGTCCTCGTTCCTGGTCTTGCGGGCGCGGACCTGCTCGACGTCCTTCTCCAGCCGGGCGATGTCCCGGTCCAGGTCGTCGACCGCCACCTGGGCGCGGACCCGCTCGTCTTCCAGGGCGGACAGTTCCCGGGCGAGGGCCTCCAACTCGGCCAGCTCGGGCAGCGTCCGACGCCGGTGGGCGAGCTGGGCGAGGGCGGTGTCGATCGCCTGGAGATCGAGCAGGCGGCGCTGGACCTGGGGGTCAGCCTTCACGGTCGGGCTCCTTGTCGTCCGCTGCGGGTTCGACCGGCGCGGGTTCGTCGGGTTGCGGTGCGGCGGCGTGCACGGTCCACGGATCGGTGTCCAGGTCGGACACCAGGGTCTCGACGCCGGGCGCGGCTGACAACAGTGCCGCGAGGTCGTCCAGCCACGGCCGTTCGGTGGCCCAGTGGGTGGCGTCGAGCAGCGCCGGTCCCCCGTTGGCGAGGTGTTCGCCGGCCGGATGGTGGCGCAGGTCCGCGGTGAGGTAGGCGTCCACCCCGGCCGCGGTCGCGTCGGCCAGGAATCCGTCTCCGGCGCCACCGCAGACTGCCAGGGTACGCACCATCCGGTCCGGGTCGCCTGCGGCGCGTACTCCGGCGGCGGTGGCCGGTAGCACGGCGGCGGCGCGGCGGGTCAGCTCGGCGAGGGTGAGTGGCTGCGGCAGTCGGCCGATCCGGCCGGCACCGCGTCCCTGCCCGGCGGCGGGGGTGCCGGGGCGGGCCGGTTGCAGCGGGCGTAGGTCGAGCAGGCCGAATCGGGCGGCGAGGGCGTCGGACACCCCTGGCACGGCCACGTCGGCGTTGGTGTGCGCGACGTACAGGGCGACATCGGCCTTGATCAGTTGGTGGACGATGCGGCCCTTGTAGGTCGTCGGCGCGACCGACGACACGCCGCGCAGCAGCAGCGGGTGATGGGCGATGATCATGTCGACGCCCGCGTCGAGCGCCTCCGCGACCGTCTCGGGCACCACGTCCACCACGCAGAGGATCCGGCGTACGGGGGCGGACGGCTCACCGAGCACCAGGCCCACCCGGTCCCACTCCTCGGCCCAGGCCGGTGGGTAGTGCCGCGCCACCTCGGCCACCACGTCGGCGACGGTCGGCACGGCTGCGGTTGTGCTCACGGCCGGTGAGCTTACCGGCGTCAGCGGGTGTACCGGACGTCACCCGGTCAGCCGGTGCCCTCGGTTCGGCGCGTACGCACCGGGGTCGACACGGCGGACCCGGCCACGGGCGGGTGCCCGTGGCCGGGTCGTGGGTTATTCGGTGGGTCGGGAACTGCGTTATCGGGCGGGGCCAGGGCCGGACCGGTGGTCGTCGGCGCTGGGACCGCCGCTCAGCCGGTCCGGCAGAGGCGGTCACGCACCGCGGTCAGGGGCAGCGCCCACGGGAAGGCGTGCTGGTGCCGCTCCCCGGTTCCCGGGGGGTGCAGCGGGTAGACGTCGTCACCGAAGAGCACCCCCACTCCCCATTCGGAGAGCCGGGTGAGGCTCGCCCGGAAGGCGGGGTGGGCGGCCATCGCCGCGTTGGTGTACGGCACGGCCACCAGTGGTATTCCTCGGCCCTGCGCCTCCACCAGCAACCCCAGGGCGAGGGTGTCGGCGATACCGGCCACCCACTTGTTGACGGTGTTGACCGTGGCCGGGCACACGATCATGGCATCGGCGGTGGGCAGCACATCGGGGTCGCCGGGGTTCTTGTAGTGCGTGCGTACCGGGTGACCGGTCTGGCGGGCCAGTGCGGTGCGGTCGACGAACTTGGCGCCGTCGGGCGTGGTGATCACGCAGACGTCCCAGCCGTCCTGTTGGGCCAGCTCGACGAGCCGGCCCACGTCTCGGGCCAGTGGCGAACCACAGGCGATGATGTAGAGCACCTCGTGGTGCCCGTCGTGGCGATGCGAACCGGTCATGCCGGCTCCGAGGTCATACTCCTACTCCCATGTGCTCAGCCAACTCCGCGATCGGAGAAGGCGGCGCACCACGTGTGCGACGTAGGACGTCCGACATCACCTCGTGGGCGATCGGACGGCAGCGGATCTCCGACGGCGCCAGACGATCACCGCGCAGCAGCATCTCGCCGGCGTTGGCCACGTCACCGATCTGCGCGTAGCCCCGGGCCAGGTCGAGCAGGTGGTGCGCCCGGCGTTCGGGCAGCATCGCGTCGAACGGCGCGGTTTCGATCTTCTGGTGGTGCACCTCGACGGCCCGCCCGCCGTCGCCCAGTTCGACGGCGGCCGCCGCCCGGTGCAACGACACATTGGTCGGTCCGAACGACGTCCAGTAGTGGTTCTGGTCGCCGCCGAGTGCGCCAGCCGCCGCCTCGGCCTCGTCCAGCAGATCGTGCACGGTGGCGGTGTCACCGATGCGGGAGGCGGCCATCGCGCCCTGGAGCAGCAGCATCCCGTAGACGGAGAGGCGCTCGGGACGGCTGTCGTTGACGCTGCCCGGGGCGAGCTGGTTGGCGATCCGCACGTTCAGCTCCATCGCCGGCCGGGGCCGCCCCATCGCCACCAGGGCGTTGCAGACCCGGGTGGTGGCGACACCGGCGAGCAACTGGTCGTCGGCGCGTTGCGCGACGGCGATGGACCGGTCGGCGGCGAGCCAGGCGAGTTCGCACTCGCCCAGTTTGCGCAGCACCGAGGAGGCCAGCTGGTAGACCTGCCCGAGCAGGTGGGCGGCGCGCTGGGCCTGGTCGCCGCCGTACGCGGCATCGGCCGCCTGGGCGTCGCGCAGCAGCTTCGGCAGCGCCCGGATGAGCATCCCGTAGCGGCCGTACTGGTAGGTCAGCCAGGCGTGGGTGACCGCCTTGCTCATGTCGGACAGCGGTGGTGGACTCGGTGCGGCGTCGAAGTACGCGCTGATCGAGTCGTAGCGCTCCAGGGCGGCGCGGATCTCCTCGACCTCGAACTGGTCGATGCAGTTGAGCGCGTCGGTACGCCGCTCCGGATCCTTGCCGAGCAGCAGCTGCACATCCATCTGGAGGATGTCGGCGATCTCGTAGAGCACGGAGAACTTGTCCAGTCGCCGTACGCCCCGCTCGATCTTGTCGACCCAGCTCTTCGACTTGCCCAACCGGTCGGCGAAGACCTGCTGCGACATCTTCCGTCGGCCGCGCCAGTAGGCCACTCGCCGTCCAATGGGCAGTTCGTCCATCTCCCCAGTCCTCCCCTTGCTGGAGCCCTGGCCAGGGGGCCGGGGGCCGTAGCGTCGGCGCGGCGGTCCGTCTGTACTTCAGGTTTCCGCTGGTCGCACAGGCAGTGCGTCAGCTGTCTGGCCGAACCTCGTACTTTTCGTGCAAGTTGCAATCGGCCACTTTGTCAAAGCAAACGATGACGGGCTACGGCAGTGACGGGTCTCGACGTACGAGCTGACGCCGGTCGGGCGCGGCGGGAGGAGCTGGCACCAATGTGGGGGAATGTGGCACCGCACGTGGCGCGTCTGTCGCCGTTGGAACGGGTACGCCTGCGCCGGGTCGCGGTGCGCTACGCCCTGCACGGCTGGGCGGTGACCCCGGGCGCCTGCCTGGCCCGCAGCCGCTTCGTCTGCGGCCGGGCCGGCTGTCCGACGGTCGGCTGTCATCCCGCCCTGGAGGACTGGGAGCACGCCGCCAGCGTCGACCCGGCCCGGGTGGCCACCTGGTGGCGGTCCCGGCCGCACGGCGTACTGCTGCCCACCGGCCGTTCCTTCGACGTGCTGGAGATTCCCGCCCACCTGGGCCGGATGGTCCTGGACGCGGTGCGCGCCCACCCGGTCGGTCCGGGGGTACGCGGACCGGTGCTGGTCACCCCGACCGGGCGGTGGATGTTCCTGGTCCGCCCCGGTGACCCGTTGCGACCCGAGCTGGAGCACTGCTTCGACGTGGTCCTGCACGGTCGCGGATCGTGGATCCCGGCCCCACCGACCCGGCTGCCCGAGGGACAGGTCCGCTGGGCGGTCGCACCGGAGCAGGCCCGGTGGCAACTGCCGGACGCCTATCTCGTGCAGAACACGGTGGTCGAGGCGCTGCGGGCGACCGGGGTGACACTGACGTCGGCATTGGTCCCCGGCCATCTGCCGCTGCCCCGGCGAGGCCGCTGACCGACGCCCGACCGCTCCGCTGTCCCGGGGCGCTGACCAGCGAGTAGCCGGTCCGCCGCCCCGGGTGCCCGACCGGTGGGTGCGGCAGGGCGCGAGACCCGGGAGCACCGGTGCTCGTTGGACCCTTCGACGGCGCGTCCGCGCCGGGAGCGGGGATGGCCATGTCCACCGACGACACCAGACACCACCCGGGCGGAGCAGAGCCGCCGCGACGCCACCGACTCGGTCACCGCTGGGCGGCCACCCGTCCTCCGGGCTCCCGACCCGGCCGTCCCCGGCCGACCGGATCCCGCCCGGCGAACACCTACCGGCTGCCTCGCTGGCCCTGAACCACCCCGACACGGGACTACCCACCGGATCGGACGCCATCGTCAGTCGGCCAACGGCAGGTCGGCGGAGTGCAGGCACCGCCCGTCGTCGGTGACCACCGCGTGCCGGTGCGCGGGCAGCCGGTCCAACCAGCCGATGCCGGCCACCCCCATCGCCACCGCCGCAGTCGCGTACGCGTCGGCCAGCCCGAGGTCATGCCCGACCACGGTCACCGACCGCAGTCCCCGCGCCGGGGCTCCACGACGCGGATCCCGCACGTGTGGGCCGCGCTCGTAGACGCCCGACGTGGCGATCGCCAGGTCTGTCCCGGTGAGCACCAGGCAGACCGCCGACGGGTTCCAGGGGTGCCGCACACCGACCCGCCACGGCGACCCGGTGGACGAACGGCCCCGTACCCGCACGTCACCACCGGCGTTCAGGCAGTGGTTGGCGACACCCGCGGCCCGCAACCGATCCGAGGCCACCTGGACCGCCCAGCCCTTGACGTACCCGGACGGGTCCAGCCCACCGGTAGCGTACGCGTCGAAGAAGCCGTCGGTGTCGCCCCACAGGTCGGCGCAGCGTTCCAGCACCCGGCGCAGGTCGGCCGACGCCTCGGAGAGCAGCAGCTCGCCCCGGTCGAAGCGGCACACCTCGCTGTCCGGCAGGTAGGTGCTGAACCGCGCGTCGACCTCCCGCAGCCAGGCGAACACCTCGTCGGCCAACGCGGACAACGTCGACGGGGGGCGGTCCTCGGCGATGTCGAGGCTGACCGCCGTACCCATCACCTGCTCGACACGACGCAGTCCGGGCCGGGTCAACGTGTCCACACTCACCGTGCCTGGTCGATGGCGGCCTGCAAGGACCGCCGGTAGGCGTCACTGGTCGCGGTCGCGCCGGAAACGGTGTCCAGGTCGGCGCTCTGCCGTTCCACCACCATCCCCACCGTCCCGCTGTACCGGCTGTCGACCTGGTCGCTGCGCTGGTCGGACTGTGCCGTCCGGCGTGGCAGTCGCAGCGCCGCCGCGTTGACGATCCGGTCACCGACCAGGTTGATCCGCACCTGCACGTCGCCGAACTCGTTCGTCACCACCGGCCCGAGGATCGTGCTGGTGGGTTGCGGGTCGGCCGCGCCGCTGCGGGCGGCGGCCGGGGACTTCGAGGCGGCACCCGCGCCGGACCGGCTCGCCCCGGTGGCGCTGCGCGTCGGCTTCGGTGAGCGGGCCTTCGACGGCGTCGCCTCCGGGCTGGTCGTCGGTGCCGGCTCGTCGGCTGCGGAAGGCGCCGCGATGGGCACCGCCTGGTCGAGGTGACCGGTCCCCGGTGCCGCCTTCAACACCACCAACGCGGTGGTGCCGGCGGCCAGGCCGGTGATCGCGAAGAACGCGCGACGCATGCGGTGTGCCCTCTCAGAGTGCGAAGGTGGCGAGGTGGATCTGGCGGCGACGCACACCGGCCTGGCGGAGCACCTGTCGGTACTGCTCGACCAGGCCCGGTGGCCCGCACAGGTAGACGTCGCGCCGGGCCACGTCGGGCACCAGCTGACGCAGTCCGTCGGGGGTCGTCACCTGCCGGGGGCCGGGGTCGTCGCGGGAGCCGAAGACGTACCAGACCCGCAGGCCGCGATTGCGCGACAGCCAGTCCAGTTCCTCCTGCAACAGCACGTCGGCGGGGGTACGGGCCCGGTAGATCAGGGCGGCACCCGGAGGTAGTTCCTCCAGCATCGCCCGCAGCGGGGTGATGCCGCTGCCCGCAGCGATCAGCAGTGCCCGCTCCCGGGTGCGGTGGGCCGCCGTGCAGGTGCCCGACGGGCCGATCGCCCAGACCCGTACGCCGGGGTCGAGGTTGCGCAGATCCTGGGTGTGCCGACCGACCACCTTGACGGTCAGCCGCAGCCAGCGGTCGTTGGCGGCGGCGGAGACGGAGAACGGGTGCGACTGCCACCAGCAACCCCGGGTCAGGAAACGCCAGCGGAAGAACTGCCCACCCAACAGGTCCAGCCGGTCGAGGCGTTCCCCGGTCAGGTAGAGCGAGACGACGTCGGGGCCCTCGACGACCACGTCGCTGACCCGCAGCCGGTGCCGCAGGTTGAACCACAGGGGCACGACCACCCGACCCCACAACCACGCGGCGACCACCAACACGTACAGGGCGATCCAGCCGGTGCGTACCGGGCCGGGTCGGAACAGCTGGCTGCCGTTGCTGAACTGGTGGGCGTAGCCGAGCAGCAGGACGGCGTACGCGGCCAGGTGGATGGCGTGCCACAGCTCGTACGGCAGCACCCGCCGCACCGCGCGTACGCTGACCAGCCCCACCAGGACCAACAGACCGGCAGCGACGAACGCGGAAACCATGTCCTGGTACTCGCGCAGCATCACCCCGGCCTGGCCGAACGGCGACCGACCCTCCAACCCGGCGTAGCCGACCAGGATCAGGGCCACGTGGGCGAGCACCGCGACCAGCAGGGTGGCGGCGACGTCGCGGTGCCAGCGGGCGATCCGCTCCCCTCCGGCCCAGCGTTCCAACACCGGCAGGCGGCTCATCATCAGCACCTGGACCAGCAGCAGGTAGCCGGCGACCAGACCGGTGATCTGCCCGGCGGCGGTGGTCATCGCGGTGGCACCGGTCAACGAGCCGGTCGGGGTGTCCCGCCACCACGGCAGGACGCTCGCGACGAGGCCGCCCAGGAACAGCACCACCAGCAGCCGGCGCCCGAAGGCACCGCGCCTCGGCACGGCCGGTGGTGGGGCCGGTGGCTGCCGCGACCACGGTCCGGAGCGGCGGTCCGACCGAGGGCTGGCGTACGGGCGAGGGCGGGTCGTCACGTCCCGCCGCCGCACTCGTCGAGCTGATCGGCCATGCACCGTTTTCCGATTCCTGTCGGGCGTCGCCCCAGGACGTGACCGTTGCTCCGGGCGACGACTGATGCCTGAAGAGGGTTTGCCCCGGGAAGGTAATCACCGATCGGCATACCGACAAGGCGGGTCGAGCGCCCCAACCGACGTGCTTAAGGCACGCACATCAAGGCGCGCGACTACCGGGTGGATCGGGCACGCACGTCACAAGCAGGGCGTTCGTCGCTCAGGTGTGCTCACCGGCGACATTCGCACCCCGGCGGCACCGCCACGCCGGTTCGCCGCGTCCGGCGAAGATTTAAGGTTCGGATAAGCAGTCGCTCAGCTGTCGACGACCGCTCTCCTCCGCCGCCGGTCCGCAAAGTAGGAAGAGGCCGCCGATCCGGCAAAGTAGGAAGAGCAAGAGCGCGTGAGCCCTCTCCGCAGCGGGTATTCCGTCGCACCGTTGCTGAACGCGTGAGGGGAAGGCACATGCTCAGCAAAGAGGATCAACGCAGATTCGAACAGATCACCCGCAACCTGCGGGAGAGCGACCCAGCGTTCTTCGCCCGGCTCGACAACCGGGCCCGGGGCCGTCGTGGCCGCTGGCTGCTGCTGTTGACCGTCGTACTCTGGGCGGCGCTGCCGGCGACCACCGTGCTCGCCGGCCGGATCGCCGGGGCGATCTTCGCGGTGGTGCTGGTGACCAACGCGGCGCTGATGTGGCGGTTCCGCCAACGTTGGCTATGACGTCAGGGTCGCGTTCCGTCCAGGGCCGAGTGACCTCGTGGCGAGTCGGAAGCCACTCGATCCGGGATCGAACGTGACCCTGACGCCGTCTCGGCTTCGTCGCCGAGCTGGCGGTAGGCGTGGCGCAAACGTTCGACGAGTCCCGGGCCGCCGATGGCCGGCGCGGGCGCGCCGAGTTGTCGCAACAACAGGTCCGGCCGGGCGGTCAGGCTCGGCGGGCGGTCCGGCAGTGGCACGGGCGGCAGCCAGAACCGGTCCATTGTCTCGGCCAGTGGCGTCACGGGCAGGTCAGCCAACGCCCGGGCGGCACCGGCGGCGGGCAGGTCCACCTCGCGGTCACCGGGTGAGCCGTCGGCGGCGTCCCGCCCGGTGTCGGCGGTGGCCCGGACGCGGCTACCTCGACCGGTTCGTTCCGGCAGCGCCGCCCCGTCCCGCGCCGCCGGGACGTCGACCCCGGCGGTCGGCTCGCCGTCCGGGGGTGTCGTCGCCGGGTCGGCCCCGGCGCGCAGCTGTCGCAGTCGGGCGAGCAGTTCCGTCCGGCTGCGACCACGCCAGTGCAGCAGTGTGAACGGGTCCGCGTCGAACGCCTCGGCGAGCAGATAGAAGGTCGCCGCGAGGTGTTTGCACGGCACCGCGACATCCGGGCACGAGCACCGCTGGTCCAGGTCGGTGACCGCCGCCGGGAACAGCGGCGCCTCGGCCGCGACGAACAGCTCCTCCAACTCGGCCGGCAGGTCACCGGCGAGCAGCCGGGCGCTGAAGAACGCCTGGGCGGCCAGCTGCTCCTCGATCCGTGCCCACAGCCCGGGCGGGAAGGGTGGCAGGGTGACGCTGACCTGGTACGGCTTCGGCCGGGATCCCTGCACCACCGCGGTCACCACACCCGCGGCGACGTCGAGGCGGAGCACCTGACCGGCACGGGCGTACGACCGGCCCCGGGTCAGCCGGGTGCCGAGCGCGAAGGACTCCAGCACCTCCAGGAACCGACGCGACCACCAGGACACCCCGATCGCGCCCCGGGTGCTGCGGGCCCGCAGACCGCCGTCGACCCGACGCGGTGGACCGTAGTCGGCGAACCTGCCGCCACTGTCGACGCTCACTCGACCACCGCTCCCGCCTCCAGGGCGAACAACTCGCGCAGCTGCGCGGTGGACAGCTCGGTGACCCACTGTTCGCCGGTGCCCACCACGGAGGCGGCCAGGCCACGCTTGTCGGCGATCAGCGCGGCGACCTTCTCCTCGACCGTGCCGGCGCAGACGAACTTGCGGACCTGCACCCGGCGGCGCTGTCCGATCCGGAACGCCCGGTCGGTGGCCTGGTCCTCCACCGCCGGGTTCCACCACCGGTCGACGTGCACCACGTGGTTGGCGGCGGTCAGCGTCAGCCCGGTGCCGCCGGCCTTGAGCGAGAGGACGAACAGCGCCGGTCCGCCGTCGGACTGGAAGCGGGCCACCATCGCGTCACGGTCGGCCTTGCCGACCCCGCCGTGCAGGAACAGCACCTCCCGGCCGAACCGGGCCGACAGGTGCCCACGCAGCATCCCGCCGAACTCCGCGTACTGGGTGAACAGCAGCGCCTTCTCGCCCGCCGCGAGGACCTCGTCGAGGATCTCCTCCAGCCGGGCCAGTTTGCCCGAGCGGCCCGCCAACGGCGAACCGTCCCGCAGCAGCTGCGCGGGATGGTTACAGACCTGCTTGAGCCGGGTCATGGTGGCCAGCACCAGCCCCCGCCGCTCGATGCCGTCGCTGGACTCGATCCGGGTCATCATGTCGTCGACCACCGCCCGGTAGAGCGCCGCCTGCTCGGCGGTGAGGTTGCAGACGACCTCCATCTCCAGTTTCTCCGGCAGGTCCGAGATGATCGACGAGTCGGTCTTGAGCCGGCGCAGCACGAACGGGCCGGTGATCCGGCGAAGCCGTTCGGCGGTCTCGGTGTCCCCGTGCCGCTCGATCGGTTCGGCGAACCGCTTGCGGAACGTCGCCGCCGGACCGAGCAGCCCCGGGTTGGCGAACTGCATGATGGACCACAGGTCCGCCAGCCGGTTCTCCACCGGCGTACCGGTGACCGCGATGCGGTGTCGCGCCGGCAGTGCCCGTACCGCCGCAGCCTGCCGGGTGGCGGCGTTCTTGATGGCCTGCGCCTCGTCCACCACCACCCGGTGCCAGTCGACGCCGGCCAGGTCCGCCGCGTCCCGGGCGGCCACCGAATACGTGGTGAGGACCAGGTCCGCGGCGTGCACGGCGGCGGTGAACTCGTCGCCCCGGGCCCGCTGCGCGCCATGGTGCACGTGTACGCGTTTGTCCGGCGTGAACCGGGCCGCCTCCCGCTGCCAGTTGCCGACCAGCGACATCGGACAGATCAGCAGGGTCGGACCGGCCTGCGGCGGGTCGGCGGCCAGCAGGGCCAGCAGTTGCACCGTCTTGCCCAGCCCCATGTCGTCGGCGAGGATCCCGCCGAGCCCCAGCGACTGGAGGAACGCCAGCCAGGCCAGTCCCCGCCGCTGGTACGGCCGCAGCGTGCCGTGGAAGGAGGACGGCTCGTCCAGCGGGGCGAGCCGCCGCTCGACGGCACCGGCGAGCAGGTCGCCGAGCGCGCCGTCGGCGCTCACCTCGACCACCGGCAACGCGTCCGGTTGGTCGGCGTCGGACAGGCCGAGGCGCAGCAAATCGGCCACGGTCAACTCGCCGGTGGAACGCAGCAGGCGCAGACCGGCGGCGAGCCGTTTCGGGTCCAGTTCGACCCAGCGCCCCCGCAGCCGCACCAGCGGGGTCTTCAGCTCGGCCAGCCGGGTCAACTCCTCCTCGGTCAACGGTTCGTCGCCGAGGGCCAGTTCCCAGCGGTAGTCGACCAGGGCATCCAGCCCCACCCGGTCAGCCGGGCCGGTGACCGCGCCGGGTGCGCTGCGGGAACGTGCCCGCAGCCGGGCGCCGAGCCGTGACGCGGGCCGCTGCCACCACGACGGCAACAGCACCGTGAAACCCGCCGCGTGCAACGTGGGCGCGCCCTCCCGCAGGAACCGGTGCGCGCCCTCGGTGTCCAGTTCCAGCCCCTCCGGTCGGGCGGTACGCAGCGCCGCGTCCAACTCCGGCCAGAGTCGGCTGGCCCGGCCGAGTTCGGCCAGCAGGATCTCCTGCGGATGGTCACCGGCGGCGATGGTGGCGTCGCCGCGCCACACCTGTCCGGCGTCGACGTGCAGGCCCGGCTCGTCGTCGGCGCGCAGCCCGAACTCGACCCGCCACCGGTCGGCGGTGGCCACCACCGTGTCCCGGTCGGCCGGTACCACCGTCACCGGTTCCGACAGCTCCTCGGCCGACGGCTCGACCAGCCGGAAGCTGGCCCGCACGGTGCCCCCGGCGGCGTCGCGCTGCCACTGGTCCAGCTCGGCGCGGAGCGTACGCAGCGCCGCCGGTTCGGCGGTGAACCCGCGAGATGGGCCGGTCAACGCGCCCAGCCAGGCCGACACGGCACCGTTCGGCCGTGCACCCCGGGCCAGCGTCATCGGCGGCAGCGCGGCGCGTACCGCCGCATCGGTCAGCGCGTCGAGGGCGTCGGCGACCAGCAGCCCGGGCACCTCGGCCGACCCGTCGGACAGGCCCGACGCCCGGGTCGTGGACCGGCGGCCGGGACCGTCCGCAGGCTCACCGGTCGACGCCGTCCGACGGCTACGGGTGCCCGGTCGGCGCCCGGCTGGCATCGTCGGCAGTTCCACCTCGACGACCGCGCGGGCGGCTGGGGGCAGGGCGAGCGCCAGCGACCGGGCCCAGGCGGCGTCTGTGCCGGTCAGCAGGGGTCGCCACACCGCCCAGGCCGACGACGCCTCGGTCGGGTCGGCTCGCCGGGTGGCACGACCACCACGGCGCTGGCCGGACGCAGTCCGCGTGGTGGCGGGAACCGGCTCGGTCGGCGGGTCGGCGAGGCTGGGCAGTACCCGGCCACGGGCGGCCAGGTCGGTGGCGAAGTCGGCCAGTTCGGCCAGGTGTCGCAGGCTCGCGCCGGGTGTGGCGGCCAGCTTCTCAACGGTACGCAGCACGGCCAGCGCGGCGTCCGGGGCGTACGCCAGCACCGGCACCTGCCATCCGGCGAGGGTGACCGGGCCACGGACCGGTGCCACGACGGCGGTGCGGACCAGCTCCGGCGAGTCCAACGGCGAACCGGCCCGGGTGGGCAGGCGCAGCAGCGCGGTGCCGAGGTCGTCCGGTTCGGCGGCGTCGGCCAACAGCGCGACCAGCGTGGCGTGTCCGGCGGCGAACGGGTGTGGGCGGGCCCGTGGTGCCCGGCCAGGACGGCGCGGAGCGTGGGGTGGCAGGGTGCTGTCCTCGGCCCAGACCGCAAGCCCCCGGCCGGGCAGCCACATCCCCTGGACGACCTGCACGCACTCCCCCTCGGACCGGACGGGCCCGCGCTACCCGACGGTGACCCAGGATAGGCGGCGCCGACCGGCTAGCGTCGGTGCCATGTGCGACCTCCTGGTGATCGGTGGCCTCGGCGTCGATGTGCGGGTGCGGGTGCCCCGGCTGCCGCTGCCGGTGGTCGACTCGGTCACCGTCGACCCGATCGAGTTGCGGGTCGGCAACACCGGAGCCGGTGTGGTGCTCGCCGCGCACGCGCTCGGGCTGCGGGTGGCGGTGGTCGACTCGGTGGGCGTGGACCCGGCCGGTGCCGTCGTGCGGGCCGCGCTGGCCCGTACCGGCGTGCCGGCGGTCCTGGCCGACGACCCGGCGGGCACCCGACGGTCGGTGAACCTGGTCGACCCCGACGGACGGCGGATGTCGCTGTACGACCCTCGGCCCTCGGCCGGTCCGCCACCGTTCGCGGCGGCCCGGATCGCGGAACTGGTCCGGGACGCCACCCACGTCCATCTGTCGATCATGGGGTGGGTGCGGGAGCTGCTGCCCGCCCTCGGTGACGTGCTCGGCGAGGGGGTGGGTACCTCGACCGATCTGCACGACTGGGACGGGCGCAACGCGTACCACCGCCCCTTCGCCGACATCGCCGAGTTGGTGCTGGTCAGCGGCGCGGCGCTCGGCGATCGGGCGACGGTTGTGGCCGACACCCTGGCACCGCGCCCGGTGCTGGTGACCCGGGGCGCGGACGGTGCCGACCTGCATCTGGGCGGCGGCGTGCAGCGGATTCCGGCGGCCGTGCCGCCCGGCCCGGTGATCGACACCAACGGCGCCGGGGACGCCTTCGCGGCGGGGATCATCGCGGCCCGGTCACGCGGCGCGACCTGGGCGGAGGCGGCCGGGTACGGGACCCGGGTCGCCGCTGCGGCCTGCACCCACGACGGCATGGAGTACCCGCCGGGGCTACTCCCCCGCGACTGACGGAATCATCACGCTTCGCCCTGCGGGTGACCGGCGGCCGGGGCAGGATGGGCGCATGGCATCCACGGTTGAGATCCCGCTGGTGGGCGGCACCGCCGACGGTGAGCGCGTCACCGTCGAGTTGGACCCGAACGGCCGACCCCCGCTCACCCATCACCACCTGGGCCCGGAAGGGCTGGCGGCAGCGGAGATCTACGAGTTGGAGTCCGTCGAAACCGACCCGCAGCAATGGCGCTACTGCTGGCGGGGCCCGGCGGTCTGAACCCGGCCCCCGCCACCGCTCAGGCACCGACCTCCACCAGGGATTTGTTCCGCAGGCTCTCCAGCACCGCCCGGGTCACCTGGGAGGTGCCCCGGGCCTCGTCGCACACCCGGGCCACCCGCTCGGCGGTGACCTCGGCCCGCTGCTCGCGTTCATCCCACAACTGGTCCACCTCGGCCAGCAGCGGACCCTCCACCTCGCGCTCCACGCCCCGCAACGCGGGCACCCCGAGCCGCTGCGCGAGGTCGAAGACCTTACCGGCGTACGGCAGGGGCAGGAACGGCGTACCCATCATCGCGGCGAAGATCAGGAAGTGCAGGCGCATCCCGACCGCCAGGTCGAAGTGACGCATCAAACCGAGGATCTGCTGCGGTGAGTAGGTGCCGTGCAGGATCCGCCCCCGATCGGCGGCGATCATGTGTGACAGCACCCCGTGCGAGTGCCGGATGTCGTCACGCTCCATCGGGACGAACAGCACGTGCGCGTCGATCCGGTGCACCAGGAAGTCACCGATCTGCGCCAACAGCCGGTGATATCCGTCCACGTCGAGCCGCTCCGCCGCCCGGCCCGGTTCCCGCACGCTCATCCCCACCAGCCGTTTTCCGGACGGCACGCCCTCCTCACGGAGGAACTCGGCGGGAAAGTCCTCGGGTTCCAGCAGGAACGCCGGATCACCGGTGACGGTGATCGGGTTGAGCAGGCCCGCCTCCTCCAGCACCATCCGCGACTCCTGGTCGCGTACGGTCACCTGGACCGCGCCGGCCAACGTCTCCCGGACCATGCCGGTGTCCACCATCTCGTTGAGCGGCCCGACACCGACCGCGTACGTCAGCAGTGGCAGCCCCCGCTCCTGCGCCACCCGTACGACCCGCAGGTAGCGGCGTGCCTCCTTGTCGTAGAGGATGCCGCCGCCGCCCAGAATGAGCAGGTCGAGCTGGGACAGGACGAGGGCGGAGTCGGTTCGGCTGACTCCCTCCCACGGCACCGCCTCCACGTCCGGGTGCGCGACCGCGGTGTGCGCGGGGTTCCGCGAGAACACGATGATCCGGGCGTGCGGCTCCTGCTGTCGCAGATCGGCCAGCAGTCCGGTGAGGATCGCCTCGTCGCCCAGGTTTCGCCCGCCGTACGAGCCGAGCACGCCGATGGTCAGTCCGGAACGCGTCATCCGTCGCTCCTCCCCAGGTGCGTCTGCTCGATCGTTTCCCCGCTGCGGTGGTGAACAGTCCTCGCAGGTCACCCGGTACCCACGGGCGGGCGGTAAACAGCTTGCCGGTGAGATCACCGGCGGGCAGCGTGTACGCCATGGGGGCGCGTACGAGGAATCGCCTGCGGTGGCACCAGTTGCCCGCAGATGTCCGATCCGCCGTGGAGTCGATCATCGGCGACCGGGTCGTCGAAGCGGTGTCGCAGCCGGGTGGCTACTCGCCCGGCACCGCCGACCGGGTACGCACCGCAGGCGGCCGGCGCGTCTTCGTCAAGGCGGCCAGCCCCGACCAGAACCCGGACACCCCGACCCTGCACCGGGCCGAGGCGCGGATCACCGCCGCGCTGCCCGCGTACGCCCCGACGCCCCGCCTGCTCGGCTGTCACGACGACGGCCACTGGGTGGCGTTGGTGCTCACCGACGTCGACGGGCGACACCCGGTCGCTCCGTGGCGCGCCGACGAACTCGATGCCGTGTTCGACGCGCTGGAACGGATGTCGGCGGCGCTCACGCCCAGCCCGGTGGCAGAGGTCCCGCCCATCGCCGAGCGGCTGGCCGGTGAGTTCACCGGCTGGCAACGGGTCGCCGACGACCCGCCGTCGACGCTGACCTCCTGGGTCCGGGCCCACCTCGACGAACTCTGCGCCTGGTCGGAGCGGGGCCTGGCATCGCTGACCGGTGACTCCCTCTGCCACGTCGACGTCCGCGCGGACAACCTGCTCATCGACCAGGCCGGCCGGGTCACCGTGATCGACTGGCCGTGGGCGGCCCGTGGCCCGGCCTGGCTGGACACCGCGATGCTGATGGTCGACGTACGCATGAACGGCGGGCACGACACCGAGGCGCTGCTGCGCCGGCTACCGCTCACCGCCGCAGCCGACCCCGATGCGGTGACCGGCCTCTACGTCGGCCTGGCCGGTTTCTTCACCGACCGGGCGCGCCTGCCCCCGCCGCCCGGCATCCCGACCCTCCGGGCGTTCCAGCAGGCCCAAGCCGACGCCCTGCTCACCTGGCTCCCCCAACGCCTAACCCCCTAGACCCCCGGGGGCCGAGGCCCGGAGGCAGCAATATCCCCGAAGTTGCTGCCTCCGCCGGACCGTGACACCGCAACAACCCTGAAGTTGCTGCCTCCTCGTGACCGCCGTCGGGTCAGGTGGGCGGGGTTGCGGGGTGGGTGAGGAAGGGGAGGACCGCGGCGGGGAGGGCGGGCGAGTCGACGATGTCGTAGTGGGTGAGACCGGGCAGGACGGCCAACCGGGCAGCCGGGCGATCGGTGCCGTCCCAGCCGGCGTCCCGGTGACCGCCGCCGAGCAGACCGAAGAACTCCACCATGTGGGTCGGGCGGATCGAATCGGCGTCGGCGAAGACCAGCATCGTCGGCGTGGTGATCGCGGCGACCTCCGGTGACCAGTCGTAGTCGCGGCGTAGCAGCTCACCGGTCCTGACCCAGAGCAGTGGCCAGTCCTGCGGGCGGGGAGCCACTCGCCGGTACAACTGCTCGGGAGGGGTGCCACGCATCCGCTCGGCGGCGGCCTCGTCGGGCTCGGGCATCCCGGCGAGCACCTCGGGAAACCAACCCTGCCGTCGGAACGGGGCGGAGACCACCACCAGCCGACGGAGCAACTGCCGGTGCTGAATCGCCAACCGCAGGGCGACGCCACCGCCGAGGGAGAAACCGAGCACCTCGACCTCGGCCAGTTCGAGGTGACCGATCAGCGCCGCCACGTCGTCGGCCATCGACTCGTACCGCAGGGGGCGACCGGCATCGGCGGTACGTCCGTGACCGGGCAGGTCGACGCTGACCACCATGCGACGCCGCGCCAACGCGGGTCGGATCGCGGCGAAGGTCTCCACCGCACCGAACCCGCCGTGCAGCAACACCAACGGTCGCCCGGAACCCTGCGTCTCGTACCAGAACCGAACGCCGTTGACCTCGGCGAAAGCCACCCGCACCTCCCATCAAGCCGCCGGTGGGCAGGGGCCCGTCTCGGCCGGTGCCGGTGGGTGTCTCGCCGAACTGGTAGGCGAGTGCTGCAGGTGCGGCCAACCGTCACCGGCCGATGGGTCACCTGCGGTGTTTTCGCAGGTGAGAGGGGTTTGTGGGCGCGGCAGGTTTCGAACCTGCGACCCCTCGCTTGTAAGGCGAGTGCTCTCCCACTGAGCTACGCGCCCGGAACGCCGTACGGCGGGCCGGCGGTTGGCAGCTTACCCTGCCACCCGCCGGCCCGGACGGACGCCTCGCACCAGGTGGGACGAGGTCAGGCCACGGCCTCCGCCAGTGCCTTGCGCCAGCTCTGCTGGTCGCGGGCCTCACCGGGCGGCTTCATCTCGGCGAAGCGGACCACGCCCGCCCGGTCGATGACGAAGGTGCCCCGGTTGGCGATGCCGGCATCCTCGTTGAAGACGCCGTACGCCTGCGCGACAGCGCCGTGCGGCCAGAAGTCGGACAGCAGCGGGAACTGGTAGTCCTCCCGTTCGGCCCAGACCTTGTGGGCGAAGACCGAGTCGACACTGACGGTCAGTAGTTGGACCTCGTCGTTGACGTACTCGTCGAGGTTGTCCCGCGCCTCGGTGAGTTCGCCCTGGCACGTGCCGGTGAACGCCAGCGGGTAGAAGACCAGCAGGACGGTACGCCGACCCCGGAAGTCGGAGAGTCGTACCTGCTGGTTGTTCTGGTCCTTCAACACGAAGTCAGGTGCCTCGGCGCCAACCTCGATGGGCATGCGAACTCCTCGAATCGTTCGGAACGGCCTCGGTCTCTCGCCGTGGACGGGGCTACTTCTTGCTCTTGGCCCCGCGACGCAGCACGAGTCGGGCACCGCTCCAGTCCTTGCCGGCATTGACCGTGGACGTCTGTTGGAGGCCAGCGGTAGGTGCCGACTCGGCGATCTCGCTCGGCTCGACGTGGCCGTCGCGCCCGGCCTTCGGCGTCAGCAGCCACACGACCCCGTTGTCGGCCAGCGGGCCGAGGGCGTCGACGAGCAACTCGAAGAGATCACCGTCGCCGTCCCGGTACCAGACCAGCACCGCGTCGACGACCTCGTCGGTGTCCTCGTCGACCAGATCTCCACAGCGGTCGGTCAGGGCGTCCCGGAGATCGGAGTCGACGTCGTCGTCGTAGCCCATCTCCATGACGACCATCCCCGGCTCGATGCCGAACCGGTCCGCCAGGCTGCGTACCCCATCAGCAGCCTGACCAGCGGTCGCGCTCACTGTCGCGTGCCTCCTCATCTCGTCCGAACCGGCGTCTGCTCGACGCCGTCAGGCAAAGTCCACACAGTTGTGCCGTCCTGCGCAAGTGGCGCACCGGGTGGAACGAAATTTACCGTGCCAGCAGCGTACGGGCACCCTGGGTGATGGCCTCCTCCGACACCAGGACCTGCCGGGCAGCCGGTCCCAGTGGCACGAAAGAGTCAACAGCGGCCACCCGGCGTGCCGCCCCGACATATCCGGCATCCACCAGCGCGGCGATCACCCCCTCGCCCACCCCACCGGAGCGGCGGGTCTCGTCCACCACCAGCACCCGACCGGTCACGGTGGCCTCCCGGATGAGATCGGCCACCGGCAGCGGCGCGAGCCAGCGCAGGTCCACGACCCGGGTGCCGATCCCCTCGTCGGCCAGGGCCGAGGCGGCCCGCAGCGACATTCGTACGCCGTTGCCGAAGGTGACGATGGTGACGTCGTCGGCCGAACCGACCCCGTACACGCGGGCCCGCCCCACCGGCACGTGGCTGCCGGCCCAGGCGGCGGGTTCGGCGTAACCGGCCAGCCACTCGCCGTCACCGTCGGTGTAGAGGTCGCGGGTGTGGTAGAGCGCGATGGGCTCCAGGAACACGCAGACACTGCCGTCCACCGCCGCGCTCGCCAGGCAGGTCCGCAGCATCGCCGCCGCGTCGTCCGGCCGGGCCGGTACCGCGATCACCAGACCCGGTACGTCCCGCAGCACGGCGACCGAGTTGTCGTTGTGGAAGTGACCCCCGAACCCCTCCTGGTACGCCAGACCGGCCACCCGCACCACCATCGGGTTGCGCCACGCCCCCTGCGAGAAGAACCGCATGGTCGCCGCCTCGCCCCGCAGCTGGTCCTCGGCACTGTGCAGGTACGCGAGGTACTGGATCTCCGGCACCGACAGCATCCCGGCCAGGCCCGCGCCGAGACCGAGGCCGAGGATCGAGGTCTCGTCGAGCAGCGTGTCGAACACCCGGGCCGCGCCGAACCGGTCACGCAGCCCCTTGGTCACCCCGTAGATCCCGCCCTTGACGGCGACGTCCTCGCCGAAGACCGCCATCTGCGGGTAGTAGAGCAGCCCGTCGGTGAGCGCCGCGTTGATGCTCTGCGCGAGGGTGAGCGGCCCGGCCAGTTCCGGCGGTTTACCGCCGAACGCCTCGGCCCGCGCCTCGGCGTCCGGCCCGGCGGCACGGGCACCCGCGTCGGAGACCGCCAGGGCGGCCCGGACCGGCCGACGCGGCGCCAGCGGGGCGATCACCTCGGCGGCGTCGACCAGTTTCGGCTCGTCGAGCACCTCCTCGGCGATCCGGCGGACCTGCCATCCGATCTCGTCGTAGCGGTCCAGCAGCTCCGCGCCGCTGGCCAGGCCCGCGTCGACCAGCCGCCGCGCGGTGGCGACCACCGGATCGCGGTCCACGTCGGCGGCGATCTCCGAGGCGGGGCGGTACGCACTCTCGGCGTCCGCACCGGCGTGACCCATCAGCCGGACCGTGGTCAGGTGCAGCACCGCCGGACGTCGGTGCCGACGCACCCAGGCCGCCGCCTCGGCCGCCACCTCGTACGTGCCGACCAGGTCGGACCCGTCGGCGGCGAAGTACCGGATGCCGGGCTTGGAGCGCAGGGCCGTCGCCACCCACCCCTGCGGGGACCGGACACTGATGCCCAGCCCGTTGTCCTCGCAGACGAAGAGCACCGGGATGCGCAGGCCGGTGTGGCCGTACCAGCCGGCGGTGTTGAACGCGGCCGTGGCGCTGGCATGGTTGATCGAGGCGTCCCCGAACGAGCAGACCACGATGGCGTCGGTCGGCCAGGGCGCCGGTTCGGGCTGCGTCGTACCGCCCCGGCGCACCGCCCGTCTGGCGTCCAGCCGACGCAGCCGCTCCACGGCGAGGCCCATACCGACCGCCCGGGGAAGGTGCGAGGCGATCGTGGAGGTCGTCGGAATCACCGCGAGGTCGGCGCGGCCGAACACCTTGTGCCGGCCACCGGCGATCGGTTCCCGGCTGGAGGCCACCATGCCGCGCAGGACGTCCCGGGCCGCGTCGGCGTAGGCCCGGGGCACCGGCCGCTTGATCGCCGTCATCCGGCTGCCGCCGCGCCGGTCGCCGGTCGCGCTGACCGGCGCGGTCACGGTCACCGGCCGGGACTCGGCCAGCGGTACGGCCGCCGGTTGGTTGGCGGCGGGCACCTCCCCCACCGGCCCGCCAGCGGCAGCGGCCCGGTCGGGGTCGACACCGGCACCCTCGGAGTCGGCGGCGGCAGCAGCGACGCGCTCGGAATCGGCGGCGGCAGCGGCGCGCTCGGAATCGGCTCCCTCGGCGTCGGCAGCAGCGCGGTCGGAGTCGGCAGCAGCCCGGTCGGGCTCGGCGGCGGCGCGGCCGGGGTCGTCGGTCGCCCGGTCCGGGTCGACGGCGGCGTCGTCCGACCGGTCGACGGTCGTCACGCCGGTCGGCCCGGCACCACCGGACGAACCGGGAGCGGCGGTCGAGCCAGCACCGCTGGTCGGGTCGGCATCTGCCGGGGTCGGGCCGGTGACGGGTGACGTCGGCGCGGACCGCCCGACCGGCGCCGACCGCTCGACCGGCTCAGACCCCTCAACCGGCTCAGACCGCTCAGCCGGGTCGGACCGCGTAGTCGGCTCGGGCTGCGGGGGCGAACTCGCTTGGGCGGCCCGGACGCAGTAGAAGGCGCCGGAACGGTAGTGCAGCAGGGCCGGGTCGGTGGGCCGCAGGGCCGCCGCCACCGCCGCGTTGCCCTCGTGGCCGGCGGAGCCGATGGTGTAGTAGCCCTCGCCGAAGCTGCGCAACCAGCGACCGGCCAGGTCGAGTTGTCGGCTGGTGACCTGGGCATCGAAGAGGTCGAGCAGTTGGGCACCGGTCAGCGCGCTGCCCTCGGTCACCGGTTCCGCCGGGTCGGCACGGTGCGCCGGTGCGGCGAGGGCGGCCAGGGACTCTCGGAACCGGTCGTCGAGATCCTGCGGGGTGGTCACGTCCGACAGCATTACCGACTGACGCACGCCTCGCACAGTCGAGCGTGTCTCACGCCGTCGCGCGTGTCCCGCCCGGCCGCCGCGTGGCGAGCCGCCGCCGACCTGCGCCGCTCCCGCCGATCGGCGGGGATGGGTTCAGCCGGGCAGGAAGGAGAAGCGGACCTGCCGGGTGGGGTTGTCGCCGTTGGTGTCGACCAGACAGATCGACTGCCAGGTGCCCAGGGCCAGTCGGCCACCGAGCACGGGCAGCGTCGCGTACGGGGCGACGAAGGCGGGCAGCACGTGGTCGCGGCCGTGCCCCGGTGAGCCGTGCCGGTGTCGCCAGCGATCGTCGGTCGGCAGCACCGCGTCCAGTGCGGTGAGCAGGTCGTCGTCCGAACCGGCTCCGGTCTCGATGATGGCCACCCCGGCGGTGGCGTGCGGCACGAAGACGTGGAGCAGGCCGTCGCCGGAGCCGGTGACGAACTGCTCGGCCTCGGCCGTGATGTCCCGGACGGTGGGCCGGGAACCGGTCCGGACGGTGATCAGCTCACTACGCACAACCCGCATTGTTCCCCACCCGGCCACGCACCGCCGGTCCCCGTCGGCGCGATCGCCGTTACCGACGTGAAAACACAAAGTTACTGGTGGGTACCTGTGTCGCGCATCGCCCTTCGGCCGGGTGGACGTGACGCCGGGCGTCGCGACGGGGCAGGATGGTGCCAGAGACCTATCCCACACACAACCGAGGGAACGCCTGTGGCCACGGAACGCAAGCGCCCGGTGATCACGGCCGGCCTGCCGAGCCAGCTTCCGGACATCGACCCCGAAGAGACCAGCGAGTGGGTCGAGTCGCTCGACGGTGTCATTGACGACCGTGGCACCAAGCGAGCCCGCTACGTCATGCTGCGGCTGCTGGAACGCGCCCGGGAGCGTCAGGTCGGCGTGCCGTCGCTGACCACCACCGACTACATCAACACGATCCCGCCGGAGCGCGAACCGTGGTTCCCCGGCGACGAGCACGTCGAGCGCCGGATCCGGGCGTACGTGCGGTGGAACGCGGCGATGTTGGTGCACCGCGCGCAGCGTCCGGAGATCGGTGTGGGCGGCCACATCTCGACCTTCGCCAGCTCGGCCTCGCTCTACGAGGTCGGCTTCAACCACTTCTTCCGGGGCAAGGACCACCCGGGTGGTGGCGACCACATCTTCTACCAGGGGCACGCCTCCCCCGGCATGTACGCGCGGGCGTTCCTGGAGGGTCGGCTCAGCGAGAACCAGCTCGACGGTTTCCGGCAGGAGTTGTCCCACCCCGGCGGCGGCCTGCCCTCGTACCCGCACCCCCGGCTGATGCCGGACTTCTGGGAGTTCCCCACGGTTTCCATGGGTCTGGGCGGCCTGAACGCCATCTACCAGGCCCGGTTCAACCGTTACCTGCACCACCGGGGCATCAAGGACACCTCCGACCAGCACGTCTGGGCCTTCCTGGGCGACGGCGAGATGGACGAGCCGGAGACCCTCGGCGCGATCGGGGTGGCGGCTCGCGAGGAGCTGGACAACCTCACCTTCGTGATCAACTGCAATCTGCAACGACTGGACGGGCCGGTACGCGGCAACGGCAAGGTCATGCAGGAGTTGGAGGCGTTCTTCCGGGGTGCCGGTTGGAACGTCATCAAGGTCGTCTGGGGCCGGGAGTGGGACCCGCTGCTCGCCGCCGACACCGACGGCGCGCTGGTCAACCTGATGAACACCACGCCCGACGGCGACTACCAGACCTACAAGGCGGAGTCCGGGGCGTACGTGCGGGAGCACTTCTTCGGCCGTGACCCGCGCACCCGCAAGATGGTCGAGGGGCTCACCGACGACGAGATCTGGAACCTCAAGCGGGGCGGGCACGACTACCGCAAGCTGTACGCGGCCTACAAGGCGGCGACCGAGCACACCGGCCAGCCGACCGTGATCCTGGCCAAGACGATCAAGGGCTGGACGCTCGGCTCGCACTTCGAGGGCCGCAACGCCACGCACCAGATGAAGAAGCTGACGCTGGAGGATCTGAAGACCTTCCGCGACCGGCTCTACCTCGACATCCCGGACTCGGCGCTGGAGGAGAACCCCTACCTGCCGCCGTACCTGCGGCCGGACGAGAAGTCCGACGAGATGCAGTACCTGCACGAGCGGCGCCGACAGCTCGGCGGCTACCTGCCGACCCGGCGGACCACCGCGAAGTCCCTGGCCATCCCCGGCAAGGAGCGGTTCGCCGACATCAAGCGCGGGTCGGGCAAGCAGAAGGTGGCCACCACGATGGCCTTCGTCCGGCTACTCAAGGACCTGATGAAGGACAAGCAGTTCGGCAAGCGCTGGGTGCCGATCATCCCCGACGAGGCGCGCACCTTCGGCCTGGACTCCATCTTCCCGACCGCCAAGATCTACTCGCCGCACGGCCAGCGGTACACCTCGGTCGACCGGGATCTGTTCCTGTCGTACAAGGAGGCGACCGCCGGGCAGATCCTGCACGAGGGGATCAACGAGGCCGGTTCGGTGGCCTCGTTCACCGCGGCCGGCACGTCGTACGCCACCCACGACGAGCCGATGATCCCGATGTACATCTTCTACTCGATGTTCGGGTTCCAGCGCACCGGCGACGGGTTCTGGGCCGCCGCGGACCAGATGGCCCGGGGCTTCGTGCTCGGCGCCACCGCCGGGCGCACCACGCTCAACGGCGAGGGACTCCAGCACGAGGACGGACACTCCATGCTGTTGGCCGCCACCAACCCGGCGGTCGTCGCGTACGATCCGGCGTTCGCGTTCGAGATCGCGCACATCATGGAGAGCGGCCTGCACCGGATGTACGGCGAGAAGCAGGAGAACGTCTTCTACTACCTCACCGTCTACAACGAGCCGATCCACCAGCCGGCGGAGCCGGAGGGCGTGGACGTCGAGGGCATCGTCAAGGGGATCTACCGCTATTCTCCGGCCCCCTCGCTGGAGGGGGACGCTCCCCGGGCGAACCTGTTGGCCTCCGGCACCGGCATGCAGTGGGCCCTGAAGGCGCAGCAGTTGCTGGCCCAGGACTGGGGCGTGGCCGCCGACGTCTGGTCGGTGACCTCGTGGACGGAGCTGCGTCGGGACGCGGTGGAGTGCGAGGAGTACAACCTCCTGCACCCCGGCAGCGAGCAGCGGGTGCCGTACATCCAACGCAAGCTGGCCGACGCCGACGGCCCGAAGGTCGCGGTCAGCGACTGGATGCGCGCGGTACCGGACCTGATCTCCCGGTGGGTACCGGGTGACTGGACGTCGCTGGGCACGGACGGTTTCGGGTTGTCCGACACCCGGCACGCGCTGCGGCGGCACTTCCACGTCGACGCCGAGTCGGTCGCGGTCGCGGCGCTGCGGCAGCTCGCGCTGCGCGGGGCGATGCCGGCCCACGTGCCGGCCGAGGCGGCCAAGAAGTACGCCATCGACGACGTCAACGCCGCCCCGGTGGGCGAGACCGGCGGCGACAGCTGAGGCTCGGGCGAGAGCCCGGTCGAGGGGCCCGGCGCGGTACGACACCGCGCCGGGCCCCTTCGCGTACGCCTGTCGTCTGCCCCACCGGCGACGGGCACGCAGGTATGACCCTTCCGGTATCGACGCATGTCTTTTTCGTGTAACACGACGCATCCACAATTGTCGATAGGTGTTTCAGTTGGACCCCAGGGACACCAGGTTGGCCGGTGGACCCACCCCCGTCGCGCCCGTCCACCGCCGGCCGGGACGTCACCGCCGCAGCAGCGCGCGACGGGAGGGAGCCTTCATGCGAATCGTCCGGATCGGTCTCGCCCTGGCCGTCGGCGCCCTGGTGGTGTCGATGGTCCCGGCGGGCTCGCCCTCGGTGGCGCACGACCCGGCCACCCCGGCCGGGCGCGCGTCGGCACAGGAGTTCATGGCCCAACGCGAACCCACCCAGCAGCTCGTCGCGGCCGCCGCCGCGACCTGCACCAACGGCCAGGCGGCGGGCTACCCCTGCCGCAACGTGGACCTGCTGTCGTTCATGCCGCTGTCCAGCATCGGCGGCAGCCAGGCCAACGACATCTGGGGCTGGACCGACCCCCAGACCGGCAAGGAGTACGCGCTGGTCGGACGGCGCAACGGCACCTCCTTCGTGGACGTGTCCAACCCGACCGCCCCGGTCTACCTGGGCAACCTGCCCGCGTACCAGAACCGCACCGCGGTCTGGCGTGACATCAAGGTCTACCGGGACCACGCGTACGTGGTCGCGGACGTCTCCGGACACGGCATGCAGGTGTTCGACCTGACCCGGCTGCGCGGTGTCACCACACCGCAGACCTGGACGGCCAACGCGCACTACAGCCGGTTCGGCAACTCGCACAACATCGCCATCAACGAGCAGACCGGGTACGCGTACGCGGTCGGCACGAACACGTGCAGCGGCGGCCTGCACATGATCGACATCCGCACCCCGAAGTCCCCGGTGTACGCCGGCTGCGTCAGCAACGACGGCTACACCCACGACACCCAGTGCGTGGTCTACCGGGGTCCGGACACCGCCTACACCGGGCGGGAGATCTGCGTCAGCTCCAACGAGGACACGGTGACCGTGGTCGACGTGACCAACAAGTCGGCGCCTCGGCAGCTGTCCCGCATCGGCTACACCGGGCGGGCGTACACCCACCAGGGCTGGTTCACCGAGAACCAGCGGTACTTCCTGCTCGACGACGAGCTGGACGAGAGCCGGCGCGGGGTGCGGACGCAGACCTACATCTGGGACCTGGCCGACCTGGACGCGCCCCGGCACATCGGCACCTACACCGCCCCGTCCGGGGTCCAGGCCACCGATCACAACCAGTACGTCAAGGGCAACTACACCTACCAGGCCAACTACCGGGCCGGGTTGCGCATCCTGGACCTGCGCAACGTGGCCAGCGGCCAGGCCAGCGAGGTCGGGTACTTCGACATCTACCCGTCGAGCAACAGCGCCTCGATGAACGGGGCGTGGAGCACCTACCCGTACTACCCGAGCGGCATCGTGGTGGTCAGCGGCATCGAGCAGGGTCTGTTCGTACTCCAGCCCCGCTTGTCATGACCGCCACCGATCACCGGCCGGTGACGGCCGCCGACCAGATCGAGGGGGCGTCCCAGTCGGGGCGCCCCCGCCCCGCCCCCGACTTGCCGCCGCCGACCGGTGACACGGTGTGGCGCTACGCCGCCGCCGCGCTGGTGCTCGGGCTGACCCTGACCGTCGGGTTCTTCGCCGGGCGCGCCGGCAACCCGACCCCCGCGCCACCACGGCCGGTGGCGACGTCGGACGCGCATCTCGGCCACGGACCCGGCGGGCTGGAGGTGTCCCGCGACGGCTGGACGCTGGCCCTGGACACCCCGGAGCTGACCGCCGGGAAACCCGGCGAGCTGGCCTTCCGGATCACCGATGCGGAGGGCGTCGCGCTCACCGCGTTCCAGGAGAACCACGAACGCCGGATGCACCTGATCCTGGTCGGCCGTGACCTCTCCGGCTACCAGCACGTGCACCCGGAGATGTCGGCCGACGGCACCTGGCGGGTCACGGTCACCCCGGCCAGGCCCGGCCCGCTCCGGGCCATCGCGGACTTCTGGCCGCAGGGCGCGTCGGCCGGCGTCACGCTCGGGGTCGACGTGCCGGTTCCCGGCCGGTACGCCGCCGAGCCGCTGGCCCCACCCGAGGAGACGACCCTGGCGGACGGCTACACGGTCACCCTCGACGGGGGGCTGCGCGCGGGCGAGTCCAACCAGGTGCTCGTCTGGCTGGGCCGGGACGGGCAGCCGGTGAACGACCTGCAACGGCACCTCGGCGCGTACGGGCACCTGGTGGCGTTGCGCCAGGGCGACCTGGCGTACCTGCACGTGCACCCGGCCGCGGCCAGCCAGCCCAGCTCGGTGGTGGCGTTCGGCGTGACGGTGCCGTCCGCCGGCACCTACCGGCTGTTCTTCGAGTTCCGGCACCTCGACGAGGTACGCGTCGCCGCGTTCACCGTGATCGTCTGAGGCAGCGGGCCGCGACGAGTGATGGCGGCCCGGACGCCCCTGGCGGGGACACCGGGCCGCCACCTTCGCGGGTGACGCCGGGACGTGGCCCGTCAGCCGACGGCGGCCAGGTCGGTCAGCCGGGCCAGCGAGTCCTCCAGGTCGGCGCCGACCCGACGCAGGCCGAGCCGGAGCAGGGCGGCCTTGACCGGGCCGGCCGGCCAGCGTACGACGATCAGCCGCACCACCGTGCCACCCTCCTGTTCGTCGGGTGTGAGCTGGACGTATATCTCGGTGCGCGCCTCCGCTCGAGCACCGGCGCCCTTGGCGCGTTCACGCCAGCCGATCAGGGTCGGCTCCTGATAGGCGATCACCTCAGCCTCATGCGCGGCACCGCGTCCAGCCTGGACCAACTGCCGCCGACCGAAGCCCTCCCCCGAGAGGACCTCGGCCGCACGGACCCCGGCCAGCCAGGCCGGCAACTGCTCGGCCCGCTGCACCACGTCCCAGACCGCTTCCACCGGCGCCGCCACGTGCGCGCTGCGTTCCACGAGGATCATTTCCGTCTTCCTCCAGTGAGGACATCCCACGATATTCGGCACTCTATGCGCAAAAACGGACGTATATGGACGGGTTCGTAAAAGACACGCCGAAAGGTATTGCTCTTCGCAGTTCGGGAGCCTATGGCGTCCGGTCGCGCCGCCCCCTAGAGTTCCGAGCACGTTTCACGTCGGCGCGATCGGCAGCAGGGCGTGCCGCAGTCGTGTCGCCGCTCGCGCACAACCGGGAGGGCAGATGCCGAACGCTCCGATGCCCGAGTTCCCCACCGGCTTCCGCTGGGGCGTCTCCACCTCCGCGTACCAGATCGAGGGCGCCGCCGCCGTCGACGGACGCGGCCCGTCCATCTGGGACACCTTCGCCCACACCCCCGGTCGGATCGTCGACGGCAGCAGCGGCGACGTGGCCTGCGACCACTACCACCGGTACGCCGAGGACGTCGCCCTGATGGCCGGGCTGGGTGTCGACGCGTACCGCTTCTCGATCGCCTGGCCCCGGGTGCTGCCCAGCGGCACCGGCAAGGCCAACCCCGCCGGGCTGGACTTCTACGAACGGCTGGTCGACCAACTGCTCACGCACGGCATCGACCCGGTCGCCACCCTGTTCCACTGGGACCTGCCCCAGCCGCTGGAGGACGCCGGAGGCTGGCTGAACCGGGACACCGCGCACCGCTTCGCCGAGTACGCCGACCTGGTGGCCGCCCGCCTCGGCGACCGGGTCCGACTCTGGATCACCCTCAACGAGCCGTTCATCCACATGAGCCTCGGGCACGCCACCGGCGTACACGCCCCCGGCCGGACGCTGCTCTTCGACGCCTTCCCGGTCGCCCACCACCAGCTGCTCGGCCACGGTCTCGCGGTCGCCGCGCTGCGCGGGCGCAGCACCGCACCGGTGGCCATCGCCAACAACTACTCCCCGGCGCGGGTCGCCGGTGACAGCCCGGCCGACGCCGCCGCAGCGGCGACCTACGAGGCGCTGCACAACCGGCTCTTCACCGACCCGCTGCTCGGCCACGGGTACCCGGCGGAGCTGGGTTTCGACACCACGGCTCTCCGCGACGGCGACCTGGACGTGATCGCCGCGCCGCTGGACGTGCTCGGCGTCAACTACTACAACCCCACGGCGGTACGCGCCGCCGAGCAGGGTTCGCCGCTCCCCTTCGAGCTGGTGCCGCTCACCGGCTACCCGCGTACCGCCTTCGACTGGCCGGTGGCCCCGGACGGGCTGCGTGAGCTGCTCGGCTGGCTACGGGACCGCTACGGCGCCGGGCTGCCGCCGATCCAGGTCACCGAGAGCGGCTGCGCCTACGACGACGCGCCCGACGCCGACGGGCAGGTGCCCGACCCGGACCGGATCGCCTACCTGGACGGTCACCTGCGGTCGGTACGCGCCGCGATCGACGACGGGGTGGCGGTGACCGGGTACTTCGTCTGGTCGTTGCTGGACAACTGGGAGTGGGCCGAGGGCTTCACCAAACGCTTCGGCCTGGTGCACGTCGACTTCGACACCGGGCGGCGCACGCCCAAGTCGTCGTACGCCTGGCTGCGTGAGGTGATCGCGACCAGCCGGCGGGAACCACCTCGGTGACCACCGCCGACCCCACCCCGGCCTCGCTGCCGGCCGCTCTCGCCGAGCCGAACGTGCCGGTACGCCGAGGGTGGATCGCGCTGCTGTTCGCCGCCAACCTCGGCGTCTGGATGGCCTTCTTCACCCCGATCCAGGTCCTCCTCCCGCAGCAGCTCGGGCAGATCGCGCCGGCGGACAAGGAGACCATGCTGGCGGTGGTCACCGGCATCGGCGCGCTGGCCGCGGTGGTCGCCAACCCGCTGGCCGGGGCGCTGTCCGACCGGACCTGCCTGCGGATCGGCCGACGGGAGTTCGGCCGACGGCACGTCTGGACCCTCGGTGGCGCGGTGCTCGCCGTGTTGGCCCTGGTGCTGCTCGCCCAGGCACAGACCGTGCTCGGGGTGGCGGTGGGTTGGGTGACCGCGCAGGTCTGCCTCAACGCGATGCTGGCCAGCCTCACCGCCGCCGTACCGGACCGGGTACCGGTCGTGCAGCGGGGCGGCGTCTCCGGTTGGGTCGGCATCCCGCAGGCGTTGGGGCTGGTGCTCGGCGTCGTGCTGGTCACCGCCGTGTTCACCGGGATCACCGCCGGCTACCTGGCCGTCGCCGGAGCCCTCCTGCTACTGGCGGTGCCGTTCGCCCTGCGTACCAGGGACGACCCGCTGCCCCGCGCCCACCGACCGGCGCTGCGCGGCCTGTTCCGCTCGATGTGGGTGTCGCCCCGCCGGCACCCCGACTTCGGCTGGGCCTGGATCACCCGGTTCCTGGTCCAGCTCGGCAACGCCCTGGGCACCCTCTACCTGCTCTACTTCCTCACCGACAAGGTCCAGGTGGCCGACCCCGAGAGCGGCCTGCTGCTGCTGATCCTGCTCTACACCGCCGGGCTGATGGGCACCACGGTGATCGCCGGTCGGCTGTCGGACCGCTCCGGCCGACGGAAGATCTACGTCATCACCTCCGGGATGGTGATGGCGGTGGCGGCGCTGCTGCTGGCCGTGGCACCCAGCTGGCCGACGGCGATGTTCGCCGCGCTGCTGCTCGGCGCCGGTTACGGGGTGTACCTGTCGGTGGACGCCGCCCTGATCACCCAGGTGTTGCCCAGGGCCACCGACCGGGCCAAGGACCTCGGCGTGATCAACATCGCCAACTCCGCCCCGCAGGTGCTCGGACCGGCCATCTCCGCGCCGATCGTGGTCCACCTCGGCGGCTACCCGGCGCTGTACGCGGCCACCGCGGCGGTGACCGCGCTCGGCAGCGTGCTGGTACTGAAGATTCGCTCGGTGCCCTGAGCCGACCGTGATGTTAGGAAGGGCCCCCTGTACCACTCCAGGCGATAGGAAGGGGCCCTTCCTTACCGGCAGGTGGGCGGTCGTAGGCTGGAGGCCGTGACGGTACGTGTGCGCTTCGCCCCCTCTCCGACCGGTATGTTCCACGTCGGCGGTGCCCGCTCGGCACTGCAGAACTGGATCTTCGCCAAGCAGCACGGCGGCGTGTTCGTGCTGCGCATCGAGGACACCGACGCGGCCCGCAACAAGCCGGAGTGGACCGAGGGCATCCTCTCGGCGCTGGACTGGATCGGCATCAAGCGGGGCAGCTACGAGGGCCCCCACTTCCAGTCCTCGTACGCCGGTGAGCATCGGGCCGCCGCACGTCGGCTGTTCGAGGCGGGCCGGGCGTACTACTGCGACTGCACCCGCGAGGCGGTGCAGGCCCGCACCGGCAACCAGTACACCGGCTACGACGGCTTCTGCCGCGACCGGGGGCTACCGGCGGGCGAGGGGCGGGCGCTGCGCTTCCGCACCCCCGACGAGGGCACCACGGTGGTGACCGACCTGATCCGGGGCGAGCCCACCTTCGACAACAAGCTCATCGAGGACTTCGTCATCGCCCGGGGCGACGGCTCGCCGGTCTTCCTGCTGGCCAACGTCGTGGACGACATGACGATGGGGATCACCCACGTGATCCGGGCCGAGGAGCACCTGCCCAACACGCCGAAGCAGCAGCTGCTCTGGGACGCCCTCGGGGTGAAGCCGCCGATCTGGGCCCACGTGCCGGTGGTGGTCAACGAGAAGCGGCAGAAGCTCTCCAAGCGTCGGGACAAGGTCGCCCTGGAGGCGTACCGGGACGAGGGTTACCTCGCCGAGGCGATGCGCAACTATCTGATGCTGCTCGGCTGGGCGCCCTCCGGTGACCGGGAGATCGTGCCCTGGTCGGTCATCGAGGACGAGTTCCGGCTGGCGGAGGTCAACCCCTCACCGGCGTTCTTCGACGAGAAGAAGCTGCGCGCGTTCAACGGCGAGTACATCCGGGCGCTGCCCGTGGCCGAGTTCGTCGAGGTGTGTCAGCCCTGGCTGACCGGCACCGACACCATCGCGCCGCCGCCCTGGCAGCCGGACGAGTTCGACCCGGCCGTGTTCGCCGCGGTGGCCCCGCTGGCGCAGACCCGGATCGCGGTGCTCAGCGAGATCGTGCCGAACGTCGACTTCCTCTTCGTCGACTCCCCGCTGATCGACGAGGCGGCCTGGAACAAGGCGATGAAGGAGGGGTCGGCCCAGCTGCTCGACGCCGCCATCGCCGCCTTCGAGGCGCTCGACTCGTGGGACGCGGAGACGCTCAAGGCCACCCTGGAGGCGGTCGGCGCGGAGCGCAACCTCAAGCTCGGCAAGGCTCAGGCCCCGGTACGCGTCGCGGTCACCGGGCGTACCGTCGGTCTGCCGCTGTTCGAGTCGCTGGAGGTGCTCGGACGGGAACGTACCCTGACCCGGATGCGCGCGGCTCGGGTCCGGCTGGTCTGACTCCCCGCTGGTCCGGACGCGTCCGGGTCAGCGGACGCGTCCGGGCCGGAACCGCTCAGCCCCGGCGTGCGGCGCGGCGACGCAGTAGCCGGGCCGTGGCCAGGACCGCCAGCAACACCACCGCCGCGATGGCCGCCCACCACCAGCCGCCGGACGACTCGTTCGACCGGGGCACCGGGGTGGCGGCCTCGGCCGTGGTCGGCGCCGGGGTGGTCTCGACCGCGCCGGGGGTCGTCGGGTCGGCGGCGACGGTGGGTTCCGGGCTCGGGTCGGCAGGGGTGCCGGTGGTCAGCGTGAACCGCACCTCGCCGGAGATCGGGTGACCGTCGGCGGACACCACCCGGTAGCCGACGATGTACAGCCCGGCCGCGCCCGGGGTGAACGGCACGCTGACCTTCTTGCCGTCGAAGCTCGGCTGCCCACCGGTCGCGTCGACGTCGTCCGGCCCGGTAATTGTGATCTTCGTCTTGTCCTCGTCGACCCGAGACAGGAAGCGCAGCTCAACGTGTTCCGGCGGCTCGGCCACGCGGGCACCGTCACGCGGCGTGCTGCCGGTCAACTGGTTGTGCGCGGCGGCCGGTGCGGCCGGTACCAGCAACGACACGCCAAGCGCCACGCCGAACACCGCTGCCCAGGAACACGCCAGGCGCGCTATCCTGCCCCCCATCATGACCTCCACAAGGTAAGATCCGCCCGCTGTGTCACGGCTCGTCGTTAGTCGAGTCGCGGTCGCAGATAGTTCCAATTAGTGTTCCATCAGCTGCAACCGATCTGCGTTTCGCGGAGTCTTTGAGTGGTACCTGTCCTGTGGGCACGGTCACCACCGTCGGCGCCAACGTGTGACCCCTGCAGCACAGCCACCCATCGAACGGGGCGAGGAGGCGGCATGGTCCGACGGATGAGGCGACTGGCCGCAGTGACGGCGGGTGCGGTGGCGGCGGTGCTGTTGTCACTCACCTCGGTCGAGGTGGCCCGCGCGGCCCCGAAGACGCCGCCGGCCGGGGTGGACATCACCGGTCACGGGCTGAGCGAGCCGTTGCGGCTCCGCGCCGAGACCCATCCCGCGCACGTCGTCGCCGTCATCGAGCAGGTCGACCACCGGGGGCTGGTGCGCCAGTCCGGCGGCCCGAAGAAGGAAGACCTCGGTCCGAAGTACACGGTCGTGGTGCTGGCCGGTGACACTCCGAAGCAGACCTACGACCTGTACCCGAAGGCGGTCGGTGGGCCGCGCGTCTACCGCCCCGCCAAGCAGCCCGATCGGAAGGTCACCGCCGCCTGGTACCTCGGTCGGATCAGCATGTCCGAGACGCTGCGGACCGCCGGTGTGCCGCTGGAACGGACCTACGAGGCGGTCAGCGGGGGTGTCGGCGGGGGCGAACGCATCATCCCCGAGGAGGCGCTCAACCCCGCCCAGGACATCAACGAGGCGTTCAGCGACCTGCGCCGCCTGCTCCTGCTGAACGTCGCGGTGGTGACGGTGATCACCATCGGGCTCGCCGGGATCGCGCTGCTGATCCGCCGTCGCACCCGCTGACCCACGGCCGGACCGGGCATCCGCCGGTCATCGGGCGCGGTGTGCCGGTCCGGTCAGCACCAGCGACGCGGTGGGCGGTCGCGCCGCGGGCTACGCGGGGACGGGCGAACCGGACCGTGTCGATGCGCCCCGGCCCACCCGGGCAGGTCGTTGCGGCAGCCACCGCCCACCACCGGCTCGGGCCGCCCCTCCGGCGCCGGTTCGACGGCGCGCTGCCGGGGCACCGGTGACTCGCCGCCGCGCGACCGCACGCAGGTGGGGTCCTCCTCCGGGCGCTCCGGCACCCGATTGACGGTCGGTTCGGCCGGATGCGCCAGGCCGGGCGGCCGACGGTGGTGCTTGGCGAGCGCCGGTTGCTCGTGCGGGCCCGGTCGGCACGGCTCCCCCTGGGCACAGCCGTGGTCGGCCTCCCCGTACGCCATCGGCGTCTCCTCACGCTCGCCCTCACCGCCGGCGCCCACCCGACGTGCCATGACACCGTACTGGCCGGTTCTGACCGGCCGCGCAGGGCGTACCGGTTCGCCCGTCGGCGGCACCGTGCCGACGCCTGCCGTCGAGTTCCAGGTCAGCGCATGTCAGGCTAGGCGGGTGAGCGAGTCGGGCGGGACGGACCTGTCAGCCACGCTGCGCCGCATCGAGCGAGCCGCTGGTGCGCTGGCCACCGCGAGCGTGGTCCGGATGGACGAGACCCTGCCCTGGTTCCGGGAACTGCCGGCCGACCAGCGCTCCTGGGTGATGCTCGTCGCCCAGGCCGGTGCCCGTTCCCTGGTCCAGTGGCTACGCGCCGGGGGCGGAGCCGGCGAGGGCACCCAGGAGGTCTCCGACGAGGTGTTCGCCACCGCACCCCAGGCGCTGGCCCGCTCGATCACCCTCCAGCAGACCGTCGCGCTGATCAAGGTGACCATCGACGTGGTCGAGGAGCAGGTCGACGAGTTGGCCGCTCCGGGTGAGGAGCCGCAACTGCGCGAGGCGGTGCTCCGGTACTCCCGCGAGATCGCCTTCGCCGCCGCCCGGGTCTACGCCCGAGCCGCCGAGTCGCGGGGCTCCTGGGACGCCCGACTTCAGGCGCTGCTGGTGGACGCGCTGTTGCGCGGCGACTCGCCGGACGTGCTGGCCAGTCGCGCCGCCGCGCTCGGCTGGACGGACGCGCCGCCGGTGGCGGTGGCGGTCGGCCCCTCCCCCGGCGGTGAGGTCGCCGCCGTCCTGCACACCGTCTACCGGCTGGCCCGACGGATCGGCGTCGAGGTGATCGGCGGCGTGCACGGCGACCGCCTGGTGATCGTGCTCGGTGGGGCATCGGACCCGGTCGCGGCCACCGGCAAGCTGCTGACCGCCTTCGGCGAGGGGCCGGTGGTGGTCGGTCCGGCGGTGCCGAGCCTGGACGAGGCGACCGAGTCGGCCCGGGCGGCGCTGGCCGGGTACCGGGCGGCACCGGCGTGGCCGGCGGCACCGCGTCCGGTGCACGCGGGCGACCTGCTGCCCGAGCGGTCCCTCGCGGGCGACGCCGAGGCCCGCCGACGACTGCGCCATGACGTGTACGCGGTGCTGGTCCGCGCCGGCGGCGAGCTGTTGGAGACGCTGGACGCCTTCTTCGCCGCAGGCGGCACGCTGGAGAGCGCCGCGCGGGCGCTGTACGTGCACCCGAACACCGTGCGCTACCGGCTGCGCCGGATCTCCGACGTGACCGGATTCAGTCCGCTGGCGCCCCGGGACGCCTTCGCGCTGCGGGTCGCGCTGACCGTGGGCCGACTCGACCCGGTCGTCCCGACCCAGACATTGACCCCACCAGCAAGTAAAAGATCACAGCATGGTGATGACCAGCGCCAGTCTTTGTAGGATCCCTCCAACTGTCCTAGTGCGGTTTGGTGCCAGTCGGCACAGCGCAACCCATGGGTATCCAGGAGAGTCATAGACGTGCTCGCCGTACTCTGCCCCGGCCAGGGCTCACAGAAGCCTGGCTTTCTGACCCCCTGGCTCGACCTGCCCGACGCCGAGGCCCGCCTACGCTCGTGGTCCGAGCTGGCCGGCGTCGACCTGGTGCACCTGGGCACCACCGCCGACGCCGACGAGATCCGCGACACCGCGCGCACCCAGCCGCTGCTGGTCGCCGCGGCGCTGCTCGCCGCCGAGCACCTGCCGATGGGTGAGGTCGCCCTGACCGCGGGGCACAGCGTCGGCGAGTTGGGCGCGGCGGCGCTGGCCGGGTCGCTGTCCGCGGAGGCCGCCATCACCCTCGCCGGTGTACGCGGCCGGGAGATGGCCGCCGCCTGCGCGCTGGAGCCGACCGGTATGGCCGCGGTGCTCGGCGGCGACCCCGACGAGGTGACCGCCACGCTCGACCGGCACGGGCTGCACGCCGCCAACCGCAACGGCGCGGGTCAGGTCGTCGCCGCCGGTGCGCTCGCCGGGTTGGACAAGCTGGCCGCCGAGCCCCCGCAGGGGGTCCGGGTCATCCGGTTGCAGGTGGCCGGCGCGTTCCACACGCCGTACATGGCTCCGGCAGAGGCGGCGCTGGCCACCGTCGCCGCCGGGATCACGCCGAAGGACCCGGAGCGCCTGCTGCTGTCCAACCTCGACGGGACGGTGGTCGACAACGGCCACGAGCTGCTCGGCCGGCTGGTCCGTCAGGTCACCGCCCCGGTCCGCTGGGACCTCTGCATGGCCACGCTCGCCGAACTCGGCGTGACCGGCGTGATCGAGCTGCCGCCCGCCGGCACCCTCTCCGGGCTGGTCAAGCGCGAACTCGCCGGTGACCGTGCGCCGAAGATCGTCACCTTGAAGACCCCGAACGACCTGCCCGCCGCCCGGGACCTCATCGCCGAGCACGGCACGACCGTGGGCAGCGCGCACACGTCCCGCGACAACACCGACGCCGGGGAGGTCTCGTCATGACGGGCAGCCGGATCCTGTCCCTCGGGCACTACCAGCCGTCGCGGGTGGTGACCAACGACGAGATCGCCCAACTGGTGGAGACCAGTGACGAGTGGATCCGCGACCGGGTCGGCATCGCTACCCGCCGGATCGCCGGGGACGAGACGGTCGCCGACATGGCCGCCGCCGCAGCCGACAAGGCCCTGGCCAACTCCGGCCTGACCGCCGCCGACATCGACCTGGTCGTGGTCGCCACCTGCACCTCGATCGACCGCAGCCCGAACGTGGCCTGCCGGGTGGCCGCCAAGCTGGGGATCAACGCCCCCGGGGCGTACGACGTGAACACCGCCTGCTCCGGTTTCGCGTACGCGCTGGGCACGGTGGACCACGCGATCCGCGCCGGTGCGTCACGCAACGCGCTGGTGATCGGTGCGGAGAAGCTGTCCGACTTCACCGACTGGACCGACCGCTCCACCTGCATCATCTTCGGTGACGGCGCGGGCGCGGCGGTGGTCACCGCCGCGGCCGGTGACGAGCCGCCCGGCGTCGGGCCGGTGGTCTGGGGCTCGGTGCCGGAGCGCGGTGACGCGGTACGCATCGAGGGGTGGCGTCCGTACGTGGCCCAGGAGGGCCAGACCGTGTTCCGTTGGGCCACCACGGAGCTCGCGCCGCTGGCCCGGCAGGCGTGCGAGCGGGCCGGTGTCGACCCGTCGGAGCTGGCCGCCTTCGTTCCGCACCAGGCCAACGCGCGGATCATCGACGGCATCGCGAAGCGGCTGAACATCCCGCAGGCGATCATCGCCAAGGACATCGTCGAATCCGGCAACACCTCTGCGGCCAGCATCCCGCTGGCCCTGTCCAAGCTGGTGGAGCGCCGCGAGGTGCCCTCCGGCGCTCCGGTGCTGCTGTTCGGTTTCGGTGGCGGCCTGACCTACGCCGGTCAGGTCGTCCGCTGCCCCTGATACCCCCACGGCGCACAGCGCCGAGGAACGACGGGTGGCGTCGCCACCCTGTCGAGAGAACCCGATGAGAGGAACCCACCGCAATGACCCGTGACGAGATCACCACCGGCCTCGCCGAGATCCTCGAAGAGGTTGCCGGGGTGAACCCGGACGACGTGGCCGAGGGGAAGTCCTTCACCGACGACCTGGACGTCGACTCGCTCTCGATGGTGGAGGTCGTGGTCGCCGCCGAGGAGAAGTTCGGCGTCAAGATCCCTGACAACGAGGTGCAGAACCTCAAGACCGTCGGGGACGCTGTGAGCTACATCGAGGCGCAGTCCTGATCATGAGTCGCATCGACGTCGTCGTCACCGGGCTCGGCGCGACCACCCCGCTGGGCGGGGACGTCGCGTCGACCTGGGACGCCATGCTCGCCGGCCGCTCCGGGGTGAGTCCGCTCACCCAGGAGTGGGCCGCGCAACTTCCGGTTCGGATCGCCGCCCAGCTCGCGGTCGAGCCGTCCGAACTGCTGAACCGGGTGAAACTGCGCCGGTTGGACCGCTCCGAGGCGATCGCCCTGGTCGCCGCCCACGAGGCCTGGGCCGACTCCGGGCTGGCCGACTCCGAGCTCGACCCGGAGCGGCTCGGCGTCAGCGTCGGCACGGGCATCGGCGGGGCCATGACCCTGCTCGCCCAGGACGACATCCTGGAGGAGTCCGGTCCTCGGCGGGTCTCGCCGCACACCATTCCGATGCTGATGCCGAACGGTCCGGCCGCGTGGATCGGACTGGAGTTGGCCGCCCGCGCGGGCGTGCACTCGGTGGCCAGTGCCTGCGCCACCGGCGCGGAGGCGATCGCGCTGGGTCTGGACATGATCCGTGCCGGTCGCGCCGACGTGGTGGTGGCCGGCGGCACCGAGGCGGTCATCCACCCGCTGCCCATCGCCGGTTTCTCCTCGATGCGGGCGATGTCGACCCGCAACGACGAGCCCGAGCTGGCCTCGCGCCCGTGGGACAAGGGCCGGGACGGCTTCGTCCTCGGTGAGGGCGCCGGCATCGTCGTACTGGAGCGCGCCGACCACGCCGCCGCCCGGGGTGCCCGGGTGTACGCCCGGCTCGCCGGCGCGGGTATCACCTCCGACGGCTTCGACATCGTCCAGCCTCACCCGGAGGGTGCCGGGGCGATCCGGGCGATCGAGAAGGCGATCACCGACGCGGACGTGGCGAAGTCGGATATCGTCCACGTCAACGCGCACGCCACCTCGACCCCGGTGGGCGACATCGCGGAGATCACCGCACTGCGGACCGCCCTGGGTGACCACCCGGTGATCACCGCCACCAAGTCCATGTCCGGTCACCTGCTCGGCGCGGCAGGCGCCCTGGAATCGATCGCCACCGTGCTGACGATCCGCGACAGCGTGGTGCCGCCGACGATCAACCTGGACGACCCGGACGACAACCTCACCCTGGACGTGGCGATCAACAAGCCCCGCCACATGGAGGTGCCCGCCGCGCTGAACAACTCGTTCGGCTTCGGTGGTCACAACGTGGCGCTGGTCTTCACCCGTCACTGAGCCGGACGGGTCTGGCTAAACCCGACCCACCGCAAACCGCCCCCGGTGACCACCCAGTCAACCGGGGGCGGTGCTGGTTGGGTCAGTCCGCGCAGGTGGTGGCGGGCAGCCCGGTCACCTTGACCGGGGAGCGACCGGTCGGGCGGGTCTTGCCGGCGAGCACGTCGGCGAGCGCGGCCATCGAGGCACGGCTGGACGAGTAGGTGGCCAGCAGGGTCGCCGACCGGGCCGACGCCAACACGTACGGGGTGTCCATGGCGACGGTGACGGCCGCGTCAGCCCGCAGGTCCTTCGCGCCGTCGCCGTAGCCGACCAGGTGGACGATCGTGCCTCCGCGGGGCACCACCTGCACACCTGCCGAGGTCAACGCCTCGGTCAGCAGCGCCCGGGTGTGCGCGCGCCCACCCGACGAGGTGACGGTGACCGGGCCACGCACACCGGTGGTGTCGCACCGGCCACGCAGCACGGTCACCGCGCCGGCGGCCAGCGCCTGTGCCGCCTCGCGGTGCGCGGGGGCGCCCAGCGTGGACAGCTCCGGCGCGGGTGCGTCGCCCAGCGTGAACTTCATGGTCAGTACCCGGGTGACCGCCTCGACCAGCCGGGTCCGGGGCAGTGTGCCGTCGCGCAACGCGGTCAGCAGCCCGTCGTACGCCTGCCCGACGTGCGGGGGCATGAGGATCAGGTCGTTGCCGGCCTTCAGTGCCCGCACCGCCGCCTCGCCCGGCTCGAACCGACGGGCCGGCGGCATGTTCATCCCGTCGGTGATCACCACGCCCTGGAAGCCGAGTTCTCCGCGCAGCACCTCGGTGAGCAGCTTGTACGAGAAGGTGGCGGCCACGCCCGGGTCGATCGCGCGTACGTCGAGGTGGGCGGACATCACGGCCAGCGCACCCGCCTCGATACCGGCGGTGAACGGGGGCCATGCCTCGGCGGCGAGCTTGCCCCGGGTCTGGCCGAGCCTCGGCAGGTCCTTGTGCGAGTCGACGGCGCTGTGGCCGTGACCGGGGAAGTGTTTGAGCGTGGCCGCCACCCCGGCGGACTGTAGTCCGCGTACCGCGCCGCCGACCTGGTCGGCGGCGCGCTGCGGATGGGCACCGAACGAGCGGGATCCGATCACCGTGCTGCGGGTCACCAACACGTCGGCCACCGGCGCGAAGTCGACGTTGATGCCCATGGCGGCCAGTTCGGTGCCGGCGGCGCGCCAGGCGGCCTCGGTCAGGTCGGGTTTTCCGGCGGCTCCGGCACCGAGCGCGCTGGGCAGCATGGTGACGCCCTCGGTGATCCGGGTGACCACGCCGTACTCCTGGTCGGTGCCGATCAGGAAGGGCGCCGCGCCCGCGGGCAGCCGTCCGGCGGCCTCCCGCAGCCCGGTGGTCAGCTGGCGGACCTGCTTCGGGTTGTCGACGTTGGTGGTCTCCTGGTTCGACTGGGTGGGGTCGTCCGCGCTGAAGCCCACCAGGATCAGCCCACCGAGCCGGTACTTCTCGATCATCTCGGCGGGGGTGTCCACCCCGGCGAGGGCCCGGTTGCCGGCCGCCGAACCGGCCGACACCCGGGTCGCCTGGTCGCCGTAGGCGTACGGCATCAGCACCTGGCCGACCAGGTCCTCGTCGGTGAGTTCGGCGACGAGGGCGGCGGCCCGGGTGGCCGGGTCCTCAGGCGGGGCGCTGGGCGGCGGTGCGGATTCCGTCGCCGGGGTCGAGCTGGGCCCGGCCTCGGGGCGCTGGCCGGCTCCGGAGCAGCCGGCGACGAGCAGCGCGGTCACCAGGACGAGCGCGGCGACGCGCCGAGGGGTAGTCGACACGCGGACCATCCCACCAGTTCACCGCGTACCGGGCAACTCGACCTTCGCCCGCCCGGCCTACCCGACCCGGGTGAGCAGGGTCACCGGCGCACCGTCCCCGGCGTGCCGGTACGGCTCCAGTTCGGCGTCCCAGGCGGTGCCGAGCGCTTTGTCGAGGGCGTGCGCGAGGGCCTCCGGTGCCCGCGCGGCAGCCATGATGCTGCGTAGCCGATCCTCGCCGATCTGGATGTCCCCGGCGGCGCCGACGGTCGCCCGGAACAGGCCCCGGCCCGGCACGTGCATGAAGCGCTCACCGTCGACGCCCGGACTGGGCTCCTCGGTGACCTCGAAACGGATCATGGGCCACTGCCGGAGGGCAGCGGCCAGTTCGGCACCCGTTCCCGGGCTACCGGTCCACCCACACTCGGCCCGGCGGGCGGCGGGGTCGACGGGCTGGGCAGTCCACTGCAGGTTGACCGGCGCGGCGAGGACGCGCGCGATCGCCCACTCGACGTGTGAACACACGGCGAGCGGGGTCGAGTGGACGTATACGACGCCACGCGTTGGCACGGTGACCTCCCGGAGTGCGAGGTGCGTCTTCCCCTACGACCTCGCCCGACCGGGCTTGTGGAACACATGATGACTGCTGTGACGGATGGTTCGCCAGGGAATCGGAAAATTCGCCGCCGGAATACCCGGACAGCTGATCGCGGTTCCACCTCGTGACGCCGCGATGACCAGCCGGCATCGTGGTTCGTGTACAGTTCCATCGGCGGCCTGTGCCGCGTAAGCCTCCGCGGGTCTCGCCGTGACGGCACCCGCAACAGCCCCCGGACGTTCCGTCCTCCGTACGTCTTGCAAGGAGTACCTCCGTGGCGAGCAACACCTCTAAGACCGCGCGCGCGTCAGTCCGGGCCGGCCAGGCTGGCCAGGGTGGCGCCCTCAGCGTGCTGGGCGAGTTCAAGTACCTGATTCCGCTCAACGGCGGCAAGCACGCCTACGTGCGGAACCTCACCAACGGCAAGACCGCGCACCTGCGTACCGACTCCGAGGCCTTCATCGAGGAGATCCGGGTGCTGGCCGCCGCCGGTCACGCCGCCAAGATCCGTGCCGAGATCAACGGCCTCAACGCCGCCCACCCGGGCGACGGCTGGGACGCCACCGAGAAGCGCCTGGTCGAGGCCGGCGTCTTCGAGGCCTGATCGGCCCAGGGCGACTCGCCCTGCGCGTACCACCTGTGAACGCCCGTCGGGTCGCACCCGGCGGGCGTTCGCCGTTCCCGCCGCCCGCGACTCACCGCTGCGGTGGGTCGAGCAGCGCCACCTCCCCGGTGGCGAGGTCGTAGAGGGCTCCGGCGACGGCGACCCGACCGGCGGCGACCGGCGGGGCCAGCCGGGGATGGTTACGCAACTCCGTCACGGTGCGGGCCACGTGCCGGCGGACCGCGACCGGCACCACCTGCGGGTCGTCCACCCCCGCCTCGACGACCGCCGGTGCGATCCGGTCGACCAGGTGGGCCAGCGTGCCCGGCGGACGCCGGTCGGCCCGCAGCGCGTCGACCGTCGCCCGCACCGCGCCGCACCGCTCGTGGCCCAGCACCATCACCAGCGGTACGCCCAGCACCTCGACGACGTACTCGATCGAGCCCAGGACCGCCTGGTCCAGCACGTGTCCGCCGGTACGGATCACACAGATCGCGCCGAAGGTCTGGTCGAAGATCGCCTCCAGCGGCACCCGCGAGTCGATGCAGCCCAGCACCACGGCGTACGGCTGCTGGTCACCGGAGGCGGTCGCGGCTGCCGCGCTCACGTCGTGGCCGTGCACCGGCTGCCCACTGACGAAGCGCCGGTTGCCGGCGAGCAACTCGGCCAGGGCCGCGCGCGGCGTGCCCCCGCGCGCCTGCCCGGCGAGCGGGACTCCACCCGTGGATGCCATGTCCCCAGCCTCGCCGGATCAGCCGCCCTCGCGGAGCCGATCGACGAGATCTTCTCAACCCCCCGGTTGGCGTGTTGTCATGACGGGTAGCCGGTGTTACCGCCGGGTATCCCCGGTGTTTCGCACCCGTGTGCCCTGGGGAGGTGGCGATGCCGGAGCCGACCGAGGTACGGCTGGGCGACGACGTACGCCTGCACGTGGAAACCGCCGGTGGCACATCCGCCGAGGTCACGGTCGTGCTGCTGCACGGCTGGACCCTGGACGGGCGCGTCTGGCACCGGCAGCTGACCGCCCTCCGGGAAACCTTCGGCTCGGTCCGGGTCGTCACCTACGACGCACGTGGGCACGGCCGGTCCAGCTGCATGGCGCTGCCCACGGCCACCCTGGCCCAGTTGGGCGACGACCTGGTCGCGGTGCTGGACACGATCGTTCCCACCGGGCCGGTGGTGCTGGTCGGCCACTCACTGGGCGGCATGACGATCATGGAGTACGCGCACCGCCACCCGGAGCACTTCTCGCGCCGCGTCGCCGGTCTGGTCTTCGTCTCCACCACCGCCGAGGGGCACACCCACACCGTCTACGGTCTCTCCCCTCGGATCACCCGGATCATCCGGCTGGCCGAGACCACCGGAGCCGGGGTACTGGCCCGCTGCGGCTCCTGGCGACCGCCCCTGGCGGTGCTGCGGGCGCTGCGTCCGAGCATTCGCTGGATGCTGTTCGGGGACCGTTGCGACCCCACGGACATCCGAATGGTCACCTCGGCGGTGGCCCGCGCCTCGCTGCGGTCGATCGGCGGGTTCCGGGCCTCCATCGGCGCCCAGCACCGGCTGGCCACCCTCGCCGCGCTGGCCCACCTGCCGACGGCGGCGCTGGTCGGCGACCGGGACCGGCTCACCCCGCCGCCCTGCGCGGAGTCGATCGCCGCCGCGCTCCCGGCCACCGAACTGACCGTCTGCCCCGGCGCCGGGCACATGCTGATGATGGAGCGGCCCGAGAGGGTCAACGCCGCGATAGTCGGTGTGTTGCGCCGGGTTCTGGACGCTCTCCCGGCCCGGCAGCGCGTCCCCGGCTGACGCCCCGCGAAGATCCGGCAGACGCCTCCTCGGAGGTGGGGCGTAATCTCGTGCGGTTGGCCGGGCGGCGTCACGAGGAGAACGAGCGGTGGATCAGAGCACCCTGGATCAGGAGATCGCCGCCGAGCAACGGCATCTCGACCGGGTGTACGCGCGACTGGCCGAGCTGCGCCGATCCGCGGTCCGCGCCGAACGGGAGGGCTACCGGCTCGCCCGGGTCGGCAACTTCGGGGCGCTGGTCGAGCGCGACGCGATGGTCTTCCACGCCGCCCAGCGACGCCACGTGCTCGACGCCGAGTACGAGGGGCTGGTCTTCGGCCGGCTCGACCTGCGTGACGGGCAGACCTTGTACGTCGGGCGACTGGGCATCCGGGACGAGGACGCCACCACGCTGGTGGTGGACTGGCGGGCCCCGGCCGCCGCCGCGTTCTACCAGGCGACCCCGGCCGAGCCGCTCGGCGTCGTCCGACGCCGGACGATCCAGTCGAGCGGTGAGCGGGTCACCCGGATCGAGGACGACCTGCTGGACCCGGAGGCCGCGCCGCCGGACATGCCGGTGGTCGGCGACGGCGCGCTGCTGGCCACCCTGTCCCGCACCACCGGTCGCGGCATGCGCGACATCGTGGCCACCATCCAGCGCGAACAGGACGAGGCGATCCGCTCCCCCGGCTCCGGGGTGACCATCGTCTCCGGAGGCCCGGGCACCGGTAAGACGGCGGTGGCGCTGCACCGCGCCGCGTACCTGCTCTACGCCGACCGGAGTCGGTACGCCGGAGGCGGCATCCTGGTGATCGGCCCCTCCTCGGTCTTCGTCGAGTACATCGCCTCGGTGCTGCCGTCGCTGGGCGAGGACACCGCCACCCTGCACTCGCTGGGCAGTCTGTTTCCCTCGGTGGTGGCCAGTCGCACCGACCCGCCCGAGGTGGCGGCGGTCAAGGGTTCGCTGCGGATGCGTCGGGTGCTGGAGCGGGCCGCCCGGGACACGGTGCCGGACTCCCCCACCGAGCTGCGTCTGCTGTACCGGGGCACGCTGCTGCGGCTGGAGCGGGCCGAATTGGAGGCCATCCGGAACCGGGCGCTGCCCCGGGGTGCCCGCCGCAACGAGGTGCGTCGCGCCGGTTTCGACGGCGTGCTGGCCGCCCTCTGGTCGCAGGCCCGCCGACTCGGCATCGGCGGGCTACCCGAGCAGCGTGCCTTCGAGGACGAGCTGATCGAGCGGACGGACTTCCGTGACTTCCTGAAGGCGTGGTGGCCACGGCTGCATCCGCGCCATGTGCTCGCCTGGTTGGCCGATCCACAGCGGCTGCGTCGCTACGGCGGTGGCGTGCTGTCCGGTGCCGAGATCCGGCTGCTCGCCGAGGCGTACCAGACGTCGGCGACGGAGGGTCTGACCGTCGCCGACGTCGCGCTGCTGGACGAGTTGGACGCGCTGCTGGGCAAGCCGATGCGCCCCGCCCGACGGAAGCGGGATCCGTTCCAACTGGCCGGCGGGGTCCGTGAGCTGAGCACCTTCGCCGACCGGCAGCGGGCCGCCCGGCAGGCCGCCCGGGAACGTCCCGAGGACTACCGCGACTACGCCCACGTGGTGGTCGACGAGTCCCAGGACGTCTCGCCGATGCAGTGGCGGATGGTGGGTCGGCGCGGGCGACTGGCGTCCTGGACGGTGGTGGGTGACCCGGCGCAGACCGCGTGGACGGGGGATCCGCAGGAGTTGACCCGCGCCCGTGACCAGGCGCTCGGTCGCCGTCGGCGGCACCGGTTCACGCTCACCACGAACTACCGCAACTCGGCGGAGATCTTCGCGGTGGCGGCGCGCGAGATCCGCCGGGCGTACCCGGATCTCGCGTTGCCCACCGCGGTCCGTTCCACCGGCATCGACCCGGTCCAGCTCGAGGTGCCCGCGCCGGAGTTGGCGACCACCGTCGTCACGGCGGCCAGTGCCCTGCTCGGCGAGGTCGAGGGCACCGTCGGCGTGATCACCCCGGTGCCCCGGCGGGATCAGGTCGCGGCCTGGCTGGGCGCGCTCGGCGGGGAGCGGTTGCAGGTGGTGACCAGCCTGGAGGCCAAGGGCATGGAGTACGACGGGGTGGTGCTGGTCGCGCCGAGTGAGATCCGGGCGGAGCCGGGCTCCGGTGTCCGGACGCTCTACGTCGCGCTGTCCCGGGCCACCCAGCGGCTGACCACCGTCGACCCGACCGGGTGAGACCACGCGTCGAACCCACCCGACGATTGCACACATAGCGATGTTGGCATAGATCTGCCCGCCGCCCGACGGACGGCGCAAGGTGTCTGGGTGGGCACCGGCCATGACCACCACCACGCTGCGGTGTCGAACGCCGCACACCGCCACTCTGGCCGACTGTGGGCAGCGTTTGCCCTACTCAGCACGCTGATGGTGATCGAGGCCGGCACCGCACTGCGAACCGGTTCGCTGGCCCTGCTCTCCGACGCCGGGCACATGTTCACCGACGTGCTGGGCATCGGAATGGCCCTCGCGGCCGTCGCCGCCACACGCCGGGCCAACACCGATCCGCAACGCACCTTCGGGCTGTACCGGCTGGAGGTGCTCGCGGCCCTGGCCAACGCCGTGCTGCTCTCCGGCGTCGCGGTGTACGTGGTGATCGAGGCGGCCCGCCGGTTCGGCGATCCCCCCGAGGTGCTCACCGGCCCGGTACTGGTGGTGGCGACCCTCGGCCTGCTCGCCAACGTCGCCGCCTTCGCCCTCCTGCGCCCGGGGGCACGGGAGAGCATCAACCTGCGCGGGGCCTACCTGGAGGTGCTGGGCGATCTGCTCGGCTCCCTGGGCGTGATCGCGTCCGCCCTGCTGATCGCCGCGACCGACTGGTGGTGGGCCGATCCGCTGGTGGCGGTCGCGATCGCCGGGTTCATCCTGCCCCGGACGTGGCGGCTGGGACGGGCGGCGGTGCGCATCCTGGTCCAGGCCGCACCGGAGCACCTTCAGGTCACCGCGGTACACGACCGGCTGGCCGCGGTGCCCGGGGTGGCCGGGGTGCACGACCTGCACGTCTGGACGCTGACCTCCGGCATGGAGGTCGCCTCGGCACATTTGACCATCACGCCGGGCACCGACGTCGGGGCCGTGCTCGCGGCGGCTCGCGCGGCACTGCACGAGGACTTCCAGATCGAGCACGCGACCCTCCAGATCGAGCCGCGCTCGGATCCTGGAGACTGCGGTGCCGCCCGCTGGTGACGAGCGCATTCCCGAAAAGGGATTATTGTCCGTTTTTGTCTGTTCTACTAGTCAACAACTGAACACCAGGAGTAACAGCAGCTGCACCGGTCACAGAGGCACCGGTAGGCTCGGACCCGGCCTCCGCCAGGCGGCGCCCACCGGCGCCGGCGGCGGCCGCCGCCTAATCGCCCACCAGGGCGAACCGGGGAACCATGTTCCTGGGGTGTATCCGCGTCAGCGGTAGGGATCTTCCGTCCCGAACCCGTCAGCTAACCCGGTCGGCGGCTGACGGAAGGACATGTGCACATGCCAGCAGTGGCAACGGTAAGACCGGCCGCCCGTACGGCGGCCCTGATCGCCGCCGCGCTCGCCGTCACCCTCGGCGTGGCGCTGGCCCCCTTCGCCCCAGCCACCGCGGCCCCGCAGCCAGTGCGGGCGGCGGCACCGGGTGACGTGGACGACGAGGGTGGCACCCCGGCGCTGCGGGCCCAGTTGGAGGCCGCCAGCAAGGGCTACCTCGACGCCAAGACCGCGCTCGACCGGTCGGTCAAGCGCCAGAAGCAACTCGCCGAGCAGCTCAAGACGACCGAGGTCCAGGTCGCCGAGCGGGGCACCAAGGTCGCCGAGATCGCCGCGCAGGCGTACCGCACCGGGCGACTGGGAGCCGCGTCGGCACTGCTCAACAGCGGGTCGCCGGCCGGCTTCATGGATCGGGCGGCGGCGCTGGACGCGGTGGCCGCCAACTCCGACCGCGCGCTGCGTGAACTCCAGAACGCCCGGGACGAGGTCAGCGCCACCAAGCGGGCCCTGGACGCGGAGATCCAGGAGCAACGCAAGCAGGTGGCCGTGATGGCCAAGCGCAAGGAGCAGGCCGAGCGGGCGCTGACCGTGGCCATCGAACGCGACAAGGCCGCCGAGCGGGCCGAGGCCGCCGAACGGGCCGCCCGCTCACCCTCACGCAGCGGCGGGTCGAGCCCCACCGCCAAGCCCGCTCCACGCAACTCCGACGGGTCGTGGCCGGCCGAGTCGTGCAGCGTCAACGACCCCACCCCGGCCAACGGCTGCATCACCCCGCGCACCCTGCACGCGCTGAAGCAGGCCAAGGCGGCCGGCTTCACCCGGTACGTCTCCTGCTACCGCTCCGGCGGCTCCGGCGAGCACCCGAAGGGCCGGGCCTGTGACTTCGCGGCCCAGAAGAACGGCTTCGGCGGGGTCGCGACCGGCGGCGACCGGACCTACGGCAACAACCTGGCGGCGTACTTCGTGAACAACGCCGACCGGCTCGCCGTGCTCTACGTGATCTGGTACAAGCAGATCTGGCTGCCCAGCAGCGGCTGGAAGTCGTACAGCGGCGGTCGGGGTGACCCGTCCAGCGACCACACCAACCACGTCCACCTGTCGGTGTACTGAGTTCCTCGCCGACGGCTACGCCTCGGTGACCGCCTGGCGGTCACCGAGGCGTTCGACGTTTCGCTGACCGCCTCGACGCGGCCTGACCGGGCCGACGGGTCGTCAGGCCCCGGGTAGCACCTCGGGGGCCGTGGCGGCTCCGGCGTAGTAGGGCTCGGGCGCGCCGAAGAGGCCGAGCAGGCCGGTCACCCAGAGCTGCCGGTGCACGAACCGGCTCGGCTCGGTGACGACCAGCTTCACCCCGCTGACCTCGGCGGTCTGGAAGCCGGCGACCATGGCGCTGATGCCCACGGAGTCGATGAAGGTGACCAGCCGCATGTTGAGCTCGATCCGGGCTGGACGTCCCTTGGCCAGCACCTCGGCGATGGCCTCTTTAACCTCGTACGCGGTGTCGACGTCGATCTCGCCCCGAGGGGCGATCTCGATGACACCACCGGGCCGAACCGTCTGCAGGATCGACAGGCTCACGCGAGCACCTCCACTCGCCCGACGACGGGCGCCTCATCAGTACGCGGGCCGCGACCGACAGTATTCCTTCGACGGCCTCGGTCGCCACCCCTCGGGATGAGCAATTCACGGATGAGGGCACGTCAAATCGCCCATATCCGAACTTTATTGACCTTTCCTCGGCGTTCGACACCGCCGACGCCGTCGAACCAGGGTAGCGGGGAGTGGCCACCCCCGCCGCATCCCGGAGTTTCCGGCGTGGCCCCACGGACCCAACCTGACCTGCGCGCGAAGAGTGATGGTCGCCGTTGCGTGCGTACCATCACGTGTGACCCCCATGACGTGGCGGACGACTCATGTCCGCACGACCGGGGCCGGACCGCCCGAGAAGTGCCGATCGCGGCGTGAGTCGGTGGTTTGCGGCCACGGCGGGGCGGGCACAGCCTCGAATGCGAACCGCCGCCGGGCCGGACGACGCCCGACGGCTGACGCGTGCACCGGGGCCGGCATCGTCGATGGAGGGAACAACATGTTCGGGACTCATCTGCTGGAGCGCCGCAGCAAGCCGGAGCGGATCGCCGACCAGGCGTGGCACCACCTCGTCTCGGCGGTGAACAACGCCGGTGACAGCATCCGCGACACCGCCCGCACCGCCCGGCACAACTCCGCCGGTTTCGCGGGCGACGCCGGTGACCTGGTCGAGTCGGCCGCCGAGGAGGCGCGCCACCGCGCCAGCCGCGCCTTCGACGCACTCGCCGGACGCCGACCGGCGCTGCCCTGGACGCTGCTGATCGGCGCCGCCCTGGTCGGTGCCGCGGTCGGCTGGGCGGCCGGTACCGCCGCACGCGCCGCCGGAGGCCGTGACCGTGCCCTGGAGGACATCGAGTTCGTCGACGTGGACCGGCCCGACTCCCCCGCCGACCCGACCAGCCCCGCCAACTGACGCTCCCCGGCGAGTCCTCGTCCGATCCGGATGAGGCCGATTCACCCGGACGGTAACCAGGCTCGGTCACGGCGGACCTGGTCGCCGACGCGCGCCCGCGCCACGCCGGCCGGGCGAAGCCCGACGCGGACGGCCCAAGCCGGCACGCAGACGATGCCCGACGCAACGACGCCGTGCCGGTGCGGGCCATACCGTGCCGGTGCGGGCGTGCGGACGCACCGGTCGCGCCACCCTGGCGAGAAGGGAGCGACCGATGGCCAGCATTTCGACGATCAACCGCACCGACGAGGACATCCGGTCCGCGGTGCTCGACGAACTCGACTGGGAACCCCGGGTCGGACCGCACGAGATCGGGGTCATCGTCACCGAGGGCGTGGTGACGCTGACCGGGCGGGTGGACAGCTACGCCAAGAAGTGGGCGGCTGAGCGCGCCGCGCACCGGGTCACGCAGGTCCGGGCGGTGGCCAACGACATCGCGGTACGCCTGGTCACGGGTGCCGAACACACCGACCCGGAGATCGCCGCCGCGGTCCAGCACGCGCTCCAGTGGCAGGCGTTCGTGCCGGTCGAGGCGCTCGACGTGACGGTCTCCCAGGGGTGGGTCACCCTGCACGGCGAGGTCGAGTGGGAGTACCAGCGCCGCGCCGCCGAGCAGGCGGTGAGCCAGTTGAACGGCGTACGCGGGGTCAGCAACGGACTCACCGTCCGACCGCCGGTACGCCCGGACGCCGCCCTCCTGGCCCGGCGCATCGTCGACGCGCTGGCCCGCAACCGCGCCACCGACGCCGAGCAGGTGACGATACGCGTGCACGGCGACACGGTGCTGCTCGGCGGGTTGGTGCACTCGGTGCCCGAACGCGCCGAGGTGGAGCGGGTCGTCTGGTCCGCACCGGGGATCCGTGAGGTGCAGAACCACATCGCGGTCGCCCCGGTGCTGCGCTGAGTCGGCGCGGAACCACCCGGGTCGGGTGAGCCGCGCTCACCCGACCCGGTCCGAGGCTGGGCGGTATGACCGATCAGCTGACCACGCCCCTACAGGTCACTGCGCGACTTCGCACACCCGTCACGGAGCACGACCACGTCCGTGGTCCGCTGGACGCACCGGTGACGATCGTCGAGTACGGCGACTTCCAGTGCCCCCACTGCGGCCTCGCCCACGCCAACCTGACGGAGGTGCTGCGACAGCGCGGCGGCCAGGTCCGTCACGTCTACCGCCACTTCCCGATCACCAACCTGCACCCGTACGCCGAGCGGGCCGCCGAGGCCGCCGAGGCCGCCGGTCGGCGGGGCCGCTTCTGGGAGATGCACGACTGGCTCTTCGAGCACCAGGACCAGTTGGATCCGGTGCACCTGACCCTCGGAGTGGAGCAGCTCGGCCTGCCGGTCGACGAGGTGGAGGCGGAGATCGAGCGGCACACCCACGGCGACCGCATCCGGCACGACTTCGTCGGTGCCATCCGCAGCGGGGTCGACGCCACCCCCACTCTCTTCGTCAACGACGTCCGCCACGACGGCGACTTCACCCCGGACGCCCTCCGCGCCGCCGTCGACGCCGCCACCGGCTGACGGACATCTCGCCCCGTCCGACGGTGGGCCACACAGGTGGTCAGATGAGGTGCAGTTGACGGGCACGACGGACGGCGTCGCGGCGACGGGTGGCGTCGAGTTTGCGGTAGATGTTCCGCACGTGGGTCTTGACCGTGTTCACCGAGACCGACAGCTCGGCGGCGATCTCCACGTTGGACAGGATGCTCTGGAGGTAACGCAGGATCGTCAACTCCCGTTCGGTGAGCGGCTCGTCCAGCGGCGCGACGGCCGAGTCCGCCGCACCCGGGCCACCCGCCTGCCCGACCGAGGCGTCTGCCGCGCGGACCAGGTCACTCACCAGCGACCAGTGTGCGGTGCCGGAGTCGAGGTGGGCGGCGAGCAGTTCCCGAAGGCCCGGTTCGGCCCGCAGGAACGGGCGACGGTACCCCTCGGGTGCGGCCAGGTCGAGCGCCTGCTCCAAGATCCGGCTTGCCCGCCGGTCGTCACCGGCCCGGACGGCCAGCACCGTGGCCAGCAGCGCGGCGTCCAGGCGTACCGGCAGCGGCCAGTCCGCCGTCGACGCGGCGGTCCAGTCCGGCAACAGCCGGTCGGCACCACGCGGGTCACCGGCCCGCAGTTCGGTGCGGGCCGCCGCGACGGCCACCGGGGCAGCGGCACCCGACACCGGCTCGGTGGACCGCTCACCGGCCAGTTCCCGGGCGGTCTGCACGTCGCCCCGGGCACTGTGCAGGTCCAGTTCGGCGGCGCGCAGCCACGAGCCCAGCTCACCACCGCGCGCACCCCACCCGGTGCGGGCCTCCACCAGCAGCCGGTGGCCGACGCTGAGATCCCCTTCGTCGTGGCGCAGGTACGCGCGACACCACCCGGCGACCGCATCCGCCACCGGTTCACCGCCGGCCGGCGCGGCCAACCCCAGGTGCGCGTCGGCCTCCGCCGGTTGGTCCCGGTGCAGCGCCACGACCGCCAGCGCCAGGTGCGCGTACCCGCAGTCGAGCAATGCGGCCCAGCCCTGGCAGGGCGGCAGGGCCAGCGCCGCCCGCGCCGCCTCCTCGGCGGCGCGCAGCTCCCCGCGTAGCGCCGTCACCAGGGACCACCGGCTGGCACAGACCAGTTCGGTACGCGGACGTGCCGCCTTCCGGGCGGCCGTCAGCGCGGACCCGAAGCCGGTCGCCGCCCTGGTCAGATCACCCTCGTCCAGGGCGAGCAGGGCCAGCGCGGTACCCGCCACGGCCCGCACGTCGGCGTCCTCACCGGCGTGGCCGCGTGGGCCGGTGACCTCCCCCGTGCCGCCGCCTGCGGCCGACGACTCGCCGCCCGGCTCGGCGCCGGTGGGGACGCCCGGCTGACCGTCGGTGGCGAGCAGCCGAGCGGCGGCGGCGCGCACGGTGGGCGGGTCGGCGGCCAGCCGGGCCAGGGTGAGGTCGACCGCGGCGGCCAGTCGTCCGAAGCGGGACCGGCGCGGTTGCGGCAACCGGCGGGAGTGCCCGGCGGCCAGCCGCAGGTACGCCACGGCCGCCCCGGTGTCACCGTCGAGGGCACGCTCGGCGGCGCAGGCCAGCGCGAGTTCGGGATCGCGGTCGACCGCCTCCGGCGGGGGCGGCGCGGGTGCCGACCCGGTGCCCGCCGACGGCTCGTACGGTGCCAGCTCCGGCCAGCGGACCACGAACAGGTCGGTGGCGGCGGTCCAGTCACCGGCGGCGAGGGCGTGGCGCAGCGCGTCGGCCGGTCGGCCGTTGTCGGCGTACCACCCCGCCGCCCGCAGGTGCAGGTCGCGAAGTTCGTCCTCGGGCAGCCGGGCCAGCTCCCGGTGCAGCAGGTCGGCCAGCAGCGGGTGGCACCGGTACCAGACCGGTCGGCTGCCGTCGTGGTGCAGCAGACCACCGCCGTCGGCCAGCGTGCTCAGCCGCTCACCGGCGTCCGCGTCGCCGCTGAGCGCGGCGGCCAGACCAGCGCAGACGGTGTCGACGACGGCCGCCCGGCGCAGCAGCTCACGGTCGGTCGGTTCCAGCCCGGCCAGCGGCTCCGCCCGCAGATAGCCGGCGATCTCCGGCTGGTCGGCACCGAGTTCGGCGATCCAGCGCTCCGGGTCCGCCTGGTCGCGCAGGGCGAGCGCGACGATCCGCAGCACCGCGGCCCAGCCCCCGGTCCGCTGTCGCAGCCGGGCCACTGCGGCAGCCGGTACCGCCACCCCGTGCGCGGTGAGCAGGTCGGCGACCTCGTCGTCGGTGAACGCCAGGTCGTCCGGGCCGATCTCGGCCAGTTCCCCGGCCAGCCGCAGCCGGTGCACCGCCAACGGCACTTCGGACCGCCCCGCCGCCACCAGGCGAAACCGCTGCTCGCTGTGGCGCAGCAGGAACTCCAGCCCGGTCAGCGCCGCCGGGTCGGTGATCTGGTGCAGGTCGTCCACGACCAGCACCACCGGCCGCTCCCGATCCGCCAGCGCGGCGGCGAGGAGTTCCAACTCGTCCGGCCGCGGCGCCCGGTCAGGCAGCACTGCCGCGCCGTCCAGCACGGAGCGCAGCGCGGCACCGAGGTAGCACCAGAGCCGGTCCGGATCGTCACCCGCCTCCACCGACACCCAGGCCGGTGCGGGCTGCTGCGGGTCAGCGTCCTGCCGGGACCGTAGCCAGCTGGCGAGCAGGGTGGTCTTGCCCCAACCGGCGGGTGCCCGGAGCAGGGTGGCCGGACGGTCCACCGCCTCGTCGAGCAGCCGGGCCAGCCGGGGTCGCAGCACCACCGGTTCGGCCGGCACGGCGGGCGTCAGCCGCGACGCCAGCAGGGGCGGGCCGCCCGACGCGCGGATCCCCGCGCCGACCCGGACGGTGCTGCGGTCATCCGGCATCCGGCCCACCCCCACGGACGCGTCGTTCCTCCCCGGTCCTGCGGCGGGCGGTTACCCGGCCCGCGACGGTTCACCCCTTCGGGAGGAGCCGGGTTCACCCGGACCGCGACGACCATGACGGTGGACCGGATGGCCGGGTTGACGGTGGACCGGATGCCGGGCTGTGGCCGGGTGGACGGGCGCTGTGGGCCGCCACGGTCCGGCGTGACGGGGCAGCACAGCCGCAAAGCCGATCTCGGAGGTACGAGTGGGACGGGTCGGGACAGTCGTCGCGGTGGCCGGTGCCCTCGGTGTGGCCGCCGCCAGGGCCGCGCGTACCGCCGTCGGTCGGCAGCGGGCGCGCCTGACCTCCGTGCCGGGGCCGACCGAGGCCCGACGAACCGGACACCCGCGACGTTGGCAGGTGGTCACCGTCGACCGGCCACCGGAGCAGGTGCTCCCCTCGGCTGTCTGGCCGGAGCCACTGCGCCGCCTCGGCGACGCCGTCGAGGTCGAGGTGGCCCGCGCGCCGGGCGGCCGGGGCACCGAACTGGCGGCCCGGGTACGGCCCCACGCGGACTGGCCCGGACTCTCCGCACACCTGCTGGGCGACGACCCCAGCCTGCTGGTCCGACGCACGTTGTGGCAGGTCAAACAGCTCGCCGAGACCGGCGAGGTGCTGCGCGCCGACCGGATGCCCGACGAGCGCGGGCCGGTGGTGCCCGACGTGCGGCCGTCATCGGACGGGCCACAGCGGTGAGAGCGCTGTGCTGGACCTCCGGCGGTGAGTTGACCGTCGGTCAGGTGCCCGACCCGGAGCTGCGCAACGACCACGACGTGATCGTGCGGGTGCGGCGCAGCGCCACCTGCGGGGCCGACCTGTCGCTGCTCGCCGGGCAGACGCCGGGTCTGGCCGCCGGTGACGTGCTCGGCCACGAGTTCCTCGGCGACGTGATCGAGGTGGGCCCGCAGGTACGCCGCCACCGGGTCGGCGACCGGGTGGTGGTCTGCGCGTCGGTGGCCTGCGGCGCCTGCTGGTACTGCCGTCGAGGACTGCCGTCGTGCTGCGACAACGGCAGCACCGATCCGATCGCCAACGAGGCGCAGTGGGGTCACCCGGTGGCGGGCTGCTTCGGCCAGCCGCGCGCCGCAGGCGGCTTCGCCGGTAGCCACGCCGAGTACGTCCGGGTGCCGTACGCCGACGTCGGGGCGTTCCCGGTGCCGGAGTCGGTGGGCGACGACCGGGCCGTCTTCGCCTCGGACGCCGCGCCGACCGGTTGGCTGGGCGCCGAGGGAGCCGAGGTGCGTCCCGGTGACGTGGTGGCGGTGTGGGGCGCGGGCGCGGTGGGTCAACTCGCCGCGCGGGCAGCCTGGCTGCTCGGTGCCGAACGGGTGATCGTGGTCGACCGGCACCCGGCGCGGCTGCTGATGGCACGCCAGCACATCGGCGTGGAGACCATCGACCAGCGGGACAGCGACGTCAGCGCGCAGCTGCGGGAGTTCAGCGGTGGGCGGGGACCGGACGTGTGTGTCGAGGCGGTCGGTGGGCCCGCGGGTGAGCACCGGACGCTCGCCGACCGGTTCACCGGCCGGACACGGGTGCCGGAGGCGGTCCGGGAGGCGGTGTACGCGTGCCGCAAGGGCGGCAGCGTCTTCGTCCTCAACGGCGCTGCCGGCCACGTCGACGCGTTCCCGGTCGGCACCGTCGTGCACAAGGCGCTGACCGTACGCGGGGGACGCCAGCACGGCCAACGCCACATCCCCATGCTGTTGGACCGGATGGCCCGCGACGAGTTGCGTACCGAGCACCTGGCCACGCACCACTTCCCGCTGGAGCGGGCCGCCGAGGGGTACGCGTTGTTCCGGGACCGGCCCGACGAGTGCCTGCGCGCCGTGTTCACCCCGCACTGAGCGGCACCGGTTCACCCCGCGCTGCGCGCCGTGTTCACCCCGCGCTGAGCGGCACCGGGCGGATCGCCGACGACGGTGGCATGATCGCGGAATGGCTGCCCAACGCTCGTACGACGTGGTGTTGTTCGGGGCGACCGGGTTCACCGGTGGGCTCACCGCACGCTACCTGGCCGAGCACGCGCCGCCGGGGCTGCGCTGGGCGCTCGCCGGGCGCAACCCGGAGAAGCTGGCCGCGGTACGCCAACGGTTGACCGCGATCGACCCGGCACTGGCCGGGATGCCGCTGCTCACCGCCGACGTCACCGACCCGGCCACCCTGCGGGCGGTGGCCGACGACGCCCGGGTGGTGGCCAGCACGGTCGGCCCGTACGTCCACCACGGTGAGCCGCTGGTGGCCGCCTGCGCCGCCGCCGGGACCGACTACCTCGACATCACCGGCGAACCGGAGTTCGTCGACCGGATGTACCTGCGCCACCACGCCGAGGCGGTGCGCACCGGCGCCCGGCTGGTGCACGCCTGCGGCTTCGACTCGATCCCCCACGACCTCGGTGTCTGGTTCACGGTCAAACAGCTACCGGCCGACACCGCGATCACCGTGGACGGGTACGTGCGGGCGGGTGGGCGGTTCTCCGCCGGTACGTACCACTCGGCGCTGACCGCGTTCGCGCGTACCGGCGAGGCGGCGCGGGCGGCCCGCGAGCGCCGCGCCACCGAACCCCGCCCGACCGACCGCCGGGTCCGGGCCGTGCCGGGGCGGCTGGCCCGCTCGCGGGACCTGCCCGTCTGGGCGGTGCCGCTGCCCACCATCGACCCGCAGGTGGTCCGCCGCTCGGCGGCGGCCCGCCCCGAGTACGGTCCGGACTTCCGCTACCGGCACTTCGCGGCGGTACGACGGCTGCCCACGGTGCTGGCCGCCGGGGCGGGCCTCGGCGCCGTGCTCGGGCTGGTGAAGCTGCCACCGACCCGGCGCTGGCTGCTCGGCCGGCTCGCCTCCGGGCAGGGACCGAGCGCCGAGCAGCGGGCGAAGTCGTGGTTCTCGGTGCGTTTCGTCGGCGTCGGCGGCCAACGACGGGTGGTGACCGAGGTGGCCGGCGGCGACCCCGGCTACGACGAGACCGCGAAGATGCTCGCCGAGTCGGCCCTCTGCCTGGCCTGCGACGACCTGCCGGCCACCGCCGGTCAGGTCACACCGGTCACCGCGATGGGCGACGCGCTGCTGCACCGGCTCACCGCCGCCGGCATCACCTTCCGCGTGCTGAGTCAGCAGTCGGTGGCTGCTTGACCCTCGACCAGGTCGAGGGGGCAGGATCTCCTCGTGGATGGTGACCTGCGCAGCATCGGCGAGTTGGCCCGAGCCAGTGGGCTGACGGTGAGCGCCCTGCGGTTCTACGACGCCGCCGGGGTGCTGGTCCCGGCCCGGGTCGACCCGACCACCGGGTACCGCTGGTACGCCGACGACCAGGTGGCACCGGCCCGGCTGGTGGCCGGGCTGCGCCGGGTCGGCCTGCCGGTGGCCGAGATCGCCCACGCGGTACGCGCCGAGCCCTCGGTGGTGCACAAGTTGCTCGACGCGCACCTGGGACGGCTGGCCGACGGGCTGACCGAGGCACGCCGGGAGGCCGCCCGGATCCGCCGCCTGCTCGCCACCGACCGGCCCGCAACGGCCACCCGGCTCGTCCTGAGCGGAAGCGAGCTGTGCGCCGCCGTGGACGCCGTCCGCTTCGCCGTCGGCACCGACCCGACGTTGCCGGGGCTGGCCGGCGTCCTGCTCGACGTGACCGACGACGGACTACGGCTGGTGGCGACCGACCGACACCGGTTGGCGGTGGCGACGGCCGGTGCGGCGGTATGCGGACCGGCGGTACGGGCACTGCTGCCGGTGGCTGCCGTGGACCGGTTGCGCCGGTTGTCCGACGCTGCCGGTGAGGTGCGGCTGACCCTGGTCGGACGGCAGGTGGTCGCCGACGTCACCGGCGGCCGGTTGCGGGCGACGACCTTGGCGTACGACTTCCCCGACTATCGCCCCCTGCTGCCGCCGGCCGTCGGCGGACCGGCTCGCCGGGTGCCCGTCGACGCGCCTCGGCTGGTCGCCGCGCTGCGTTCGGGCGCGCCGACGGTGACCCGGGAACACGCGGGCAGCCACCTGCCGGTGACCGTGTTGGGGCTGGGCGGCCCGGACGCGCCACGCCTGCTCGGCCCGGACGAACTGGCCGACGACCGGAGCGACGCCGAGCTGCGGATCGGCGTCAACGGCGGGTATCTGCTCGACGCGCTGCACGCGGCCGCTCGGCCACGCCTGGTGTTGGAGCTGGACGGCCCGGTCACCCCGCTGGCCATCCGCCGGCCAGACGATCCGGCCGCCTTCTCCATCCTGATGCCGATCCGGCTCTGACCGGGGTGGCGGCGCGGGCCGAGGGCGGTGCGACCGCCGGTCGGTGGGGTGGGTCGGGTGCGGGAGGCGGGGCGATTCGGGCGCGACGGTAGCATCTGGAGGTCCACCTGAGCCCGGACGGAGGCGTACGGAGCAGCATGCTCGACATGGAGTTGATCCGGAAGGATCGCGACGCGGTGGCGGCCGCGCTGGCGAAGCGGCTGGACGCCGCCGAGGTCGACCGGGCGCTGGAGGAGATCCAGCAGCTCGACCGGGAGCGTCGCCGGCTGATCAGTGAGATCGACGGGGAACGTCAGCGCCGCAAGGCCGAGGCTCGGGCGTACGCGCAGGCGAAGCGGGCCGGTGTCGAGCCGCAGGTGACCTCGGAAGCCGGTCGTCGGCAGGTCGCCGAGTTGGAGGCGGAACTCGACGAGGTGCAGGCGCGGCTGCGTAGCACCATGAGTGAGCTGCCCAATCTGCCCGCCGACGACGTGGTGGCCGGCGGCAAGGAGGCCAACCGGGTGGTGAAGACCTTCGGTGCGCCACCGGCCATCGAGAAGGTCCGCGACCACGTCGAGCTGAGCCGGATGCTGGGTCTGGTCGACCACGAACGCGGCGTCAAGCTGGGCGGCTCCGGCTTCTGGATGTACACCGGGCTGGGTGCCCGGCTGGAGTGGGCGCTGATCAACTGGCTGGTCGAGCGGAACATCGAGGCCGGTTACGAGTTCCTCCTCCCCCCGCACCTGCTGCTGGACAGCGCCGGTTTCGCCGCCGGTCAGTTCCCCAAGTTCTACGACGACGTCTACCACCTGGACAAGCAGTCCGCGCCGCGTGGCCAGTTCCTGCTGCCGACGGCGGAGACGGCGATCCTCGGGGCGTACCAGGACGAGATCCTGGAGACCTCGAAGCTGCCGTTGAAGGTGTTCGCGTACACCCCGTGCTATCGGCGCGAGGCGGCCGGTTCGCACTCTGACGAGCGGGGCACCGTCCGGGGCCACCAGTTCAACAAGGTGGAGATCTTCCAGTTCACCCTGCCCGAGCAGGCCGACGCCGCGCTGGAGCAGATGGTCACCCACGCGGAGAGCCTGGTCGAGGCGTTGGGCCTGCACTACCAGCGCAGCCTGCTCGCCGCCGGTGACTCCAGCGCGTCGATGCGCAAGACCCTCGACATCGAGGTGTGGATGCCCAGCACCGGCAAGTACAAGGAGGTCTCGTCGGTCTCCTGGGGCGGTGACTACCAGGCCCGCCGGGCGGCTGTCCGCTACCGCGAGCCGGGCGGCAAGCAGACCCGTTTCGTGCACACGCTCAACGGTTCCGCGCTGGCCACCAGCCGCCTCTACCCGGCCATCCTGGAGCAGTTCCAGCAGCCGGACGGCTCAGTCCTGGTGCCGGAGGTCCTCCGCGACCGGCTGGGCACCGACCGTCTCACCCCCCGCTGACCGGACCGCTGGCGTTCCCGGCCGGCGCGCACGCTCGGTGCGCGCCGGTTCGGTGTTAATAAGGGGCCCTTTCTCTACCGCAGGCGTTAACAAGGTGCCCTTCCTTCTCAGCAGGGCGGTGAGGAGGAGGGCGGCGAGCAGGGTGGTGAGGGTGGTGGGGCCGGCGGCCGTGATGGTGTCGGCCAGCCAGCGCTGGAGGCTGGCGGCGGTGGTCACCAGCGGGTCGGTCAGGGCCTCACGGTTGCCGGCGGCCAGCCGCACCTCGTACCAGCCGTACCAGGCGACGTAGCCACCGGCGAGCAGCAGCACCAGTCCGCTGAGCCGGGGAGCCCAGGCGCCGGCCCCGCGCAGCCGGGCCACCACCTCGCCGCGCAGCAGCGCCACGCCGAGCGCGGCCACCGCCACCACCAGCCCCATCCCGAGGGCGTACGCGCCGAACAGCACCAGCCCGCGTGCCGTCGAGCCAGCCTGGAGGCTGGTCACCACGGTCGCCAGGAACGGCGCGATGGCGCAGCCCAGCGAGGCCGTCGCGTAGGCCATCCCGAACAGCACCATGGACGGCAGCGAACGGGTCAACCGGGGTGCCCGGGCCAGCGGGCGGGGCGTCGGCAGTCGCCGACCGGCGAGCAGCCAGCACCCGAGCAGCACCAGCAGCACGCCCAGGCCCACGGTGAACCAGGGCAGCCGGGGCCGCAGCCAGCCGGCGACGGGGGCCAGCGCCAACCCGAAGGCACCGAACACCAGGACGTACCCGAGAGTGAGCGCGCCCGCGGCGGTCAGCGCCCGACCGACGGCTCCCCGGGTGTCGGTGGTGCCGGCGACCAGCAGCGACAGGTACGCGGGCAGCATCGCGAAGCCGCACGGGTTGACCGCGCCGAGCATGCCCGCCGTCAGGGCGAGCAGCAGCGGCGCTTCCATCAGGCCGCCAGCGCGGTCACCCGGCGGGTGAGGTCCTCGCCGTCCAGCCAACCCTTGTGGATCACCCGTCCGTCCCGGTCGATGATCACGAAGGTGCTCTGCTCGACGACCCCGAAGCGCCGCCAGAGCACCCCCGCCCGGTCCTCGATCTGCGGCATCGGGCCCAGTTCGAACTCGGTGACGAAGTCGGTCATCGCCTTGCGTTCGCCGAGCCCCGCCACGCCGATGATCGGCACGGTCGTCCGGAAGCCCGGCTCGATCTCGGCGATCGTCCACGCCTGACTGGCGCAGCTGGCGCACCAGGGCGCCCAGAACCAGAGCACCACCGGGCGTCCGGCCAGGGTGGCCGCGTCGAAGGCCGCGCCGGTCAGGGTCGTGCCGGTGAACCGCAGAGTCTCCGGCACCGGAGCAGCGGGCCCGGCCGGCGAGGACGCCGGGTCAGCCGGGGCGGACGCCGCGCTGTCGGCCGGTGGGGCCGCCGCTACGTCCGGTCCGCCGCATCCGGCGGTGGCCAGCACCACGGCGAGCAGGGCGGCAGTGACCGTGCCGGTTCGCCGTACCAACGATGTGACCGACCCCATCGGCGTCTCCTTCGGTCCGCTCGCCCGCGCCCTTCACCCACGCGCTCAGGCCTTGGTCAGCCGCAGCGCCAGCTCCGGGCAGACCTTGACCGCCTTCACCGCGCCCTCCCGCAACCAGGTCGGCACCGGGGTGGGCGGGAAGGCGGGGTATCCGTTCTGGTCGAGCCGGATGAAGTCCGGCACCACGTGGGCGCAGAGACCGTGCCCGTCGCAGCGGGACCAGTCCAGGACCAGCTTCTGCGGGTCCGGGTCGGGGGCACCGGGCAGGCCCATCATGCCCTTGACCCGTCGACCGCAGCCCTCGCCGGTGGTGTGCTTCTTCAGGTCCTCGGCGAAGACCTCCATCGCCGAGAGCGCGAACCGGGACGTACCGTCGGGGTGGCTGCACGCGCCACGACCCTTGACGTCTCCGGCGGCGGCGCGCACGACCTCCACCGGCGCACTGCCGGAGACCGCCAGGTCGACGGCGCGGGCCAGGTCGGGCAGTCCCCGCTTGCACGGGCCGCACTGCCCGGCGGACTCACCGGCCAGGTAGCGCACCACCTGCGCCGCCTCACCGAGCGGGCAGGTGTCGTTGGCGAGCGGGACGATGATGCCCGCGCCGAGCGTGCCACCGACCGCGGCGAGTCCCTTGCGGGAGACCTCGGCCTTCTCCGCCGCCTCCCGGGTGATCCACTTGCCGTGGTAGCCGCCCATCAGGATGCCGGGGCCGTCCGGCACCTCGCACAGTTCGAGGATCTCGGCCAACGGGGTGCCGGCCGCGCACTCCACCACCGCGTGCCGCTTCGCCGCGCCGGTGACGCTGAGCAGCACCGTGCCGGGTTCGTCGTCGGTGCCGAGCGCGGCGTACTCGTACGGGCCGAGGCGGGCGGCGATCGCCATCTGGGAGTACGTCTCGGCGTTCGACAGCAGGGTCGGCAGCCCGCCGACACCCGAGTCGCTGGAACGCTTCTTGGTGCCGGGCGGGATGTGCGGCAGCCCGTTGATCCCGTTCACCAACGCGCCACCCTCACCGCTGATGAAGCGGTGCGGCACCGTCACGACGCTGGTCGGCGCGGGCATCCGGCGCTCGTCCAGAGCCTCCATCAGGGAGTCCCGGCCCACCAGGTCGTCGGCCACGCAGAGCACGATCTCCTCGGCGTCCAGTGCGAACGCGGCCAGCGCGGCACCGTCGAGGATCAGGTGCGGCGCCCGGGTGAGCAGGACCTTGTCCTTCCAGCTGGCCGGTTCCCCCTCGGTGGCGTTGACCACCACCACGGGCGGCAGGTCCTGGCGTTCGCAGGATTCCAGCACCGCCCGCAGCTTCCTGGCGAACGGGAAACCGGCTCCGCCCTTGCCCTTGAGTTGGATCCCCTCGGCCAGACGCAGCAGGTTGGACGGTTCCATCGGGCTGATCGGGCCGTGCACCATCTCGTGGGCGCGCAGGTCGAGGCGACCGAACTCGGCGAACCCCGCAGTGAGCCGGGGCTCACCGACGGCGGCCACCGGGGGGACGGTGGTCCGCATGCTCACTTGGCCTCACCTCGCAGCCCGGCCCAGTACGCGCCGTCCACCGAATCCGGATCGGCTCGGCGGCGACGGCGGCTCTCCCCCGACGAGGCGCGGCGGGCCCGCCGGGAGGCGAGGTCGACCAGGGTGGGGGTGTCGTCGTCGTCCACGACGTCCTCCGGGGTGTACCGGGCCGGCGGACGCCAGTAGTCGGTCTCCGCCTCCGGCAGGTCGTCCTCGGCGCTGTGCCGTCCACCGCCGCTGCGCGGCGCGGCCGAGATCGGCGAACCGGAGATGAGCGAACCGGAGATGGGCGCGCCGGAGATGGGGTCGGCCGAGATGGGGGCGGTGGACTCCCACCGACGCGGGCTGTCCCAGGGCTCCTCCGGCTCGTCCTGGACGCGCGGCGGGGCCGAGTACCGGCTACCGACCTCGGTCCGGGACCGGCGGGAACGGCCGTACTCCTCCTCGTCGTCGTCACGGCGGCGACGCACCGGTGCCTCGTACTCCATCAGGTCCTCGTCGCGGCGGGACGCGCGGCGGTCCACCGGCTCGCGCTCCTCCTCGCGCCGCGACCGGCGGCGGGTCGGTTCCTCGTCGCGCCGTGACCGGCGGCCCACCGGCTCCAGGTCGTCCTCGACCCGCGAACGCCGCCCGGTGCTCTCGATGTCCTCGTCCCGACGGGAGCGCCGGCTGGTCGGCTCCGCGTCGCGTCGACGGCGTACGACCGGCTCCAACGCCTCGGTCTCGCGGCGCACGACCCGCTCCAGTTCCTCCTCCTCGCGGCGCGAGGCACGCCGGACGACCGGCTCGAACTCCTCGTCGCGAAGGTCCCGCTCACGCAGGGTGCCCGGCTCGGGGACCATCGGCACGGCGAACCGCTCCGGATCGTTGCGCCGGATGGTGGGGCTGGCCCAGGTGCCGGAGGTGCTGTCGGCCCAACTGGTGTCCCGACGGACGCGCTTCTCGCGACCGTCGTCGGCGTCGCCACGTCGGCCGGTGATGGTGCCGAGCAGCGTCTTGCCCCGGGTCTCCTCGGTGGACTTGCTGCCGCTCATCACCTCGTTCAGGACGGCGGCCTGCTGCTGCTCGCGGCTGCGCCGTTGCAGGGTGACCGAGAGGCGGACCATCAGGGCGAGCACCACCAGCACCACGCAGGCGAAGTAGCTCAGGCTCACCCAGGTGGCGGGCGGGCGGCCGGCGAGAAGACCGTGGAAGATGGCGAACGGCCAGGAGACGTACGCCATGGAGTGCAGCGCGCGCCACACCCACTTCGGGCCGACGTCGGCGAAGCGGGCGCGGATGACGCCGGTCCAGAGCACACCCACCATGAGCAGCGCGGCGATGGTGCCGAGTCCGACGTAGAGGCCCCGACCACCGACGAACGGCACGGCGGCGTCGGTCACTCCCGCCCGACCGCTGGCGATCTTCGTGATGACGTGGAAGAGCAGCCCCGCCACGCCGAGGATGCCGGTGGCCCGGTGCGCGGACTGTAACAGCACCCGGTGCCGGATGAGCAGCACCAGCCGGTCGGTGGCGAGCAGGCCCATCATCACCGTGAGGCTCAGCGCGACCAACGCGATCACGCCGGCGAAGAACTCGGTGAAGAAGAAGCCCATCGCGTACATCGTCTGGCCCGCGCCGGTGAGCATCGTCAACGCCCACAACGCGGCCAGCCCGGACGCGGAGAGCGCCAGGATCTGGCTGCGGGACCAGACGCGGATCCCTCGACTGCTGCTGCTGGTACGGACGGCAGCCGCCTTCTCGTTCTGCGTAGCCCGGGCCATCTGCTCCTCGATCGTCTCGCGGCGGCGCACCGCCGGCCGACCTGTTCCCCACTCCAGTACGCAGCGCGGCCCCGGTCGGATCAGTGTTCACGAAAAAAATCTCGACGAGTTGTCGAACCGCCCCGCCCGCTGGCGCGTGTAACGCGCGTTCCGCCGCCGCCAGCGCCACTCATTGACAGGCGTTGAAACCCGCTTGTAATCTTTCCGCAATTTTTCAGCCTTGATTGCAAGATCTGGGCAACCCGTGCCATCTCCCCCGTCCCCCGTCCCCCGTCCCCCTTGGAGCCCCCGATGCGCAAACGTCGACTCCGCCCGGCGATCGCCCTCGCCGTGATCGCCGGCCTCCTCGCCCCCGGCGTGGTGACCGCACCCCCGGCGGTCGCCGCCCCGACCGGCGGCAAGAAGGTCATCGCCAACCTCTTCGAGTGGAACTGGCCCTCGGTCGCCAGCGAGTGCGGCAGCACGCTCGGCCCGAAGGGCTACGGCTTCGTCCAGGTGTCACCACCACAGGAGCACGTACGCGGCAACCAGTGGTGGGTGGCCTACCAGCCGGTCAGCTACCGGATCGAGTCCCGCAAGGGCACCCGCGCACAGTTCAAGTCCATGGTCGACGCCTGCCACGCGGCCGGCGTGAAAGTGATCGTCGACGCGGTCATCAACCACATGTCCGGCCAGGACAACGGCGGCGTCGGCTGGGCCGGCTCGTCCTACCAGCACCACGTCTACCCCGGCATCTACCAGGCGCAGGACTTCCACTACTGCGGTCGCAACGGCAACAACGACATCGTCAACTACCACGACCGGTACGAGGTGCAGAACTGCGAGCTGGTCAACCTCTCCGACCTGAAGACGGAGTCGGACTACGTCCGCTCCCGGCTGGCCGCATACCTCAACGACCTGCTGTCGCTCGGCGTGGACGGGTTCCGGTTGGACGCCAGCAAGCACATGCCGGCGGCCGACATCGGCAACATCCTCAGCCGACTCAGCCGACCGGCGTACATCGTGCAGGAGGTCATCTACGGCGCGGGCGAGCCGATCACGCCGAACGAGTACACCGGCAACGGCGACGTGCACGAGTTCCGCTACGGCAAGGACCTGGCCCGGGTGTTCCGCTCCGAGCGGCTCGCGTACCTGCGCAACTTCGGTGAGGGCTGGGGCCACCTGCCCAGCGGCGTCGCCTCGGTCTTCGTTGACAACCACGACACCCAGCGCGACGACGGCGGGGTGCTCACCTACCGGGACCGGGGCATCTACGCACTGGCGAACGCGTTCATGCTGGCCTGGCCGTACGGCTCCCCGACGGTGATGTCGAGCTACACCTTCAACAACCGGGACGCCGGACCACCCTCGGACGGCAACAACAAGACGCACAACACGGTCTGCTACTCCGGCTGGGAGTGCGAGCACCGCTGGCAGGTGATCGCGAACATGGTCGGCTTCCGCAACGCCACCGAGGGCGCCGGGGTCAGCAACTGGTACGACAACGGCAACAACCACATCGCCTTCAGCCGTACGGGCCGCGGTTACATCACCATCAACCACGAGGGCTCGGCGATCAACGGCCGCTCCTACTACACCGGTCTCCCGGCTGGCCGCTACTGCGACGTCATCCACGGCACCTTCACCAACGGCACCTGCTCCGGCCCGGTCATCACCGTCGACGCCAACGGCTGGTTCTCCGCCAACATCCCCGCCCACGACGCCATAGCCATCCACCAAAACGCCCGCCTCCCCTAACCCCCCACCCCCACCCCCACCCCCGCCGTGTTGATCAAGAAGTTTGCGTCGGAATACAGGCCCGAACGTGACCAAAACTTCTTGATCAACGCGGAGGGGGTGGGGTTTTTGGGGGGGTTGGGGAGGGGTTGGGGGGTAGGGTGGGTGGGTGGGGTTTTGGGGGGTTCTGGGGTCGCGGGGGCGGCGGAGGGTCGCCGTCGGGGTGGGCGTGGCGGTGCTGATGAGTGGCGCGGCGTACACCGGGTGGGCGTTGACTCCGGCTACCGCACCTGCGCCGGTCGTCGGGTCCACGGGCGGGGTGGTGCCGACCACTCCGGCGTCGCCGTCGGCGGTCGCCGAGCGGGTGCTGCCCGCCGCGCCGGCACCGGACGGGCTCCCGGTGATCGACTACGACCCGGCCCCCGCCGGTTTCCCCGACGACCCGGACACCCTCGACACCACACCGCTGACCCAGGGCCTACAGCCGACCCGCAGGCTGGCCGCGTACGACGCACCCGGTGGTCGACCACTGGCGTTCCTGATGCCGACGATCAGCGAGGTGGACCTCACCGTGCCGATCGCCCGCCGCGAGTCCGGCTGGACGGCGGTGCTGCTCCCCTCGGCCAACCGCAAACTGGCCTGGCTACCCCCCGGCGACTTCCGCACCGTCGCGCTGCGCGACCAGATCGTGGTGGAGCGCAAACCCTTCCGGCTCACCTGGTACCGCGACGGCACCGCCCAGCGCTCCTGGCAGGTCAGCCTGGGGCAACGGGGTCAGGAAACCCCGCTCGGCCGCACCTTCGTCCTGGGCCGCACCCCACCGCCGGAGTCGGTCTACGGCGGGGTCGACATCTACGCCCTCGGCTCGATCCCCGACGACCCGGATTCGGTGCCCGCCGGGCTGCGCGGCGCCCACATCGGCATCCACACCTGGTATCACGACGGTGAGCTGGGCCAGCAGACCACCAACGGATGCATCCGGCTGACCGCCAGCGGCCAGCGCCTGCTGTTGGAGAAGGTCGGCCCCGGCACCCCGGTGGTGGTCGTCGACGAGCTACCCGCCCCGCCGCCGACCGCCTGAGCGGGCACGGAACTCCCCGACGGGGCCAACTTCCGCCAGAGGAACTCCAGCGACATCGCCTCGATGAAGGCCCGCTGCTCGTTGTTGGCCGCCGCCCCGTGCCCACCCTCGACGTTCTCGTAGTACGCCACGTCGTGGCCGTACTCGCGCAGCCGGGCGGCCATCTTCCGGGCGTGCCCGGGATGCACCCGGTCGTCACGCGTGGAGGTGACGAACAGGACCGGCGGGTACCGCACGTCTGCTCGCACGTTGTGGTACGGCGAGTACTTCCGCAGGTAGGCCCAGTCCTCCGGCACGTCCGGGTCGCCGTACTCGGCCATCCAGGAGGCACCGGCCAAGAGCCGGTGGTAGCGCCGCATGTCCAGCAACGGGACGTTCACCACGACCGCCCCGACGAGCGACGGGTAGCGGGTCAGCATCGCACCCATCAGCAGGCCGCCGTTGCTGCCGCCCTCGATGCCCAGCATCGCCGGGGTGGTGATGCCCCGGGTCACCAGGTCGGTCGCCACGGCCGCGAAGTCCGCGTACGCCCTCGGTCGGTGCTCGCGCAACGCGGCCCGGTGCCAGCGCGGGCCGTACTCGCCGCCGCCCCTGATGTTCGCCACCACGTAGGTGCCGCCACGGGCCAGCCAACCCCGGCCGACGATCCCGTCGTAGCCGGGCGTCAGGGAGACCTCGAAACCGCCGTACCCGTGCAGCAGCGTCGGTCCGGCAGGCGCGGCCGGATCCCCGACCACGAAGTACGGCACCCGGGTGCCGTCGGCGGAGGTGGCGAAGAACTGACGTACCGCGAGGCGGTCCGGGTCGAAGAACGCGGGCGCCCGCTTGAGCGTCTCCACACTGCCGCCGACCGCACCGAGGCGCAGCGTGGCCGGCTGGAGGAAGCCCTCCGAGGCGACCAGGTAGGAGTCGTCCCGGTCGGGGTCGGTCTCCACGAGGCAGCCCTCCTCGTCCGCCGGCACCCCCGGCAGGGGCTCCCGCCGCCAGCCGCGCCCGGTCGGGGTGAGCACCTCCAGTCGGCTACGGACGTCGGTGAGGGTGGTCAGGATCAGGTGGTTGCGGGTCCAGGCGGAGCCACCGAGCGAGGTGTGCTCGTCGGGGCGGAACAGCACGTCGAAGTCGCGGGAGCCGGCGAGGAAGTCGTCGAACCGGATCGCCAACAGCGCCCCCGCCGGATGGGTCAGCTCACCGACCGGCCAGGGCGTACGCGGCTGGATCAGCAACCACTCCCGGCGTACCCCCCACTCCGCGTCCTCGGGCACCGGGATGCGGACCCGCTGTCCCGCCCCGGTCAACAGGAAGTTCTCCGAGCGGTAGAAGTCGATGCTGCGGCCGACGAAGTCGCGCTCGAAGCCCGGCGTCGAGTCGCGCCACCCGTACGCGCCGACGTCCAGCGTGGACGCCTCGAAGGCGACTTCGGCGTCGGTCAACGGGGTGCCGCGCCGCCAGCGCAGCACCACGCGCGGATAACCGGCGTCGGTCAGCGAACCCGGGCCGAGGTCGGTGCCGATCCAGATGTGGTCGACGTCGATCCAGCAGACGTCGGTCTTGGCCTCGGCGACGGTGAAGCCGCCGTCGACGAAGCACCGGTCGACCAGGTCGTACTCGCGTACCACCACCGCGTCGGCACCGCCCCGGGACAGGCTGACCAGGCAGTGCCGGTGTTCAGGCGGCAACGTCGCCACGCCCGCCCAGACCCAGTTCTCGCCCTCGGCGCGGGCCAGCGCGTCCAGGTCGAGCAGGACGTCCCACTCCGGCTCGGGTCGGCGGTACTGGTCGAGGGTCGTGCGTCGCCACAGCCCGCGCGGATGGGCGGCGTCGCGCCAGAAGTCGTAGTAGAAGCCGTCGCCGCGCCATCCCGGGTACGGGATGCGGTCGTCCGCGTCGAGCACCTGCCTGATCTCGGTCTGGCGGGCGACGAACGTCGGACTGCCGGTCAACGCCGCGACGGTCTCGGCGTTGCGCTCGCGGACCCAGGTCACGGCCTCCGGGCCGTCCAGGTCCTCCAGCCAGAGGTACGGGTCATCGCTGTCATCGGTCGAGGTCGCCACCTTCGAACTATCGCCGAACCTCGACGCCGCACCCGGCCCGGTGGCTGTCGACATCGCGACTGACGCTCACGCTTGCGGTCGGGGTGACGTTCGGCCCTGGCATGGGAAGGGGCTGCCGGGGTATCACCGGAACATGAGGGCGAATTTCCGGCTCGGTCGGATCGTGGGCGTACCGGTCGGGGTCAACTGGAGTGTCCTGGTCATCTTCGCGCTGATCTGGTGGGGGCTGTCGGCCAACCTGTTCCCGCAGTCGTACCCGGACCGGTCCGTGCTGGCGTACCTGCTGGCCGGGCTGACCGCGGCGGTGGTCTTCTTCCTCGGCCTGCTCGCCCACGAGGTGTCGCACGCGGTGGTGGCCAAGCGCAACGGACTCGGCGTGCAGGGCATCACCCTGTGGCTTTTCGGCGGGGTCGCCGAGCTGCGCGGCGAGGCCCGCTCCCCCGGTGCCGAGCTGCGCATCTCCGGGGTCGGGCCACTGGTCAGTCTGATCATCGGCGTCTTCTTCGGCGCGATCGCGATGCTGCTCGCCCTCGCCGGGGTCGAGGGCCTGGTGCTGGGCGTGATGGCCTGGCTCGCCGGCATCAACCTGCTGTTGGCCGTGTTCAACATCCTGCCCGCCGCACCGTTGGACGGTGGGCGGCTGCTGCGGGCGGCGGTGTGGAAGGCCACCGGCGACCGGACCCGCGCCACGGTGGTGGCGGCCCGCGCCGGCTGGGTGCTCGGCCTGGCGCTGATCGGGTTCGGGCTGTGGCGGTTCCTCAGCGGTACCGGCGTCGGCGGGCTGTGGTTGGCGCTGATCGGCTGGTTCCTGATCGGCGCGGCCACCATGGAGGAGCGGCAGGCCCGGGTGGGCGACGCGCTGCGCGGTGTCCGGGTCGGCGACGTGATGACCCCGCAGCCGCAGACCGCCTCCGGTGAGCTGACGGTCGCCGACTTCGTGAACAACTACCTTTTCGCGTACCGGCACACGGCGCTGCCATTGACCGAGGACGGCCGCCCCGTCGGGCTGGTCACCCTCGACCGGGTACGCGGCGTGCCGGCCGACGAGCGGGGCAGCACCACGTTGGCGGCGGTGGCCTGCCGCGCCGACGACCTGGTCCTCGCCTCCCCCGACGAGCCGCTGACCGACCTGCTGCCGAGACTCAGCGAATGTGCCGACGGCCGCGCACTGGTGGTCACCGAGGGCCGCCTGATCGGCATCGTCTCCCCCAGCGACATCAGCCGTGCCGTGCAGCGCAGCAGTATGCGTGACCAGCTCGGCGCCGGTCGCTGACCCGTCGACCCCGCCTCAGTCGAGGTGGTCGACCGGCGCGGTCTGCAACAACCACGCCAACGGCATCCGCGCCTGCTCGACGTAGCGCCCTTCGCCGCCGAGTTCGTGCAACGTGACCGTCTGCGCGCCGTCCCGGTCCACCACCCAGTACCGGGGGATGCCCGCCGAGGCGTACTCGCGGACCTTCGTCACCGAGTCCATCGCCTCGGAACCGGGTGACACGATCTCGATCACGAGTACGACGTCCGCGACCGCCGACCACACGCCGCGCCGGGGAGGTTTGCGCCAGACGCTGAGGTCCGGAATCCTGCCGCCGTGCCCCTCCGGGCCGGGAATGCGTACGCCAACGGCCTGGAGCACCTGTTCCGCCGGCCAACCCGCCATGATCAACCAGGCGAAGATGCGGCTCGCGATCGTCGCGTGCTCCGAGTCCGGTGGCGGCATGACCGACAGGACCCCCTCGGGGCTGGTCTCGTACCGATGACCGTTCACGTCGGCGGCGTTCATCGCCGCCACGTCGTCGAGCGTCACGACGGCGGGCATGTGCATGCCGACGGCCTCAGCGCTCATGGGCCCATCCTAGTGCGGTGTCCGGGCCCGTCGACCGGGCCGCGCCGCGTCGGTCCGCCGGGTCGTCCCCGGCGGAGAACAGGGTCTCCTCAGCGGGGAAACAGGCGGTCGAACTCCTCGGTGCGGAACTTGCCCCCGGGGTCGAGCCGGGTCACCAGCGCGGCGAAGTCGGCCCAGCGGGGGTAGGTGGCGGCGATGGTCTCGGTCGGCATGGTGAAGACCTTGCCCCAGTGCGGGCGGGGCGCGAAGGGGGCCAGGGCCCGCTCGACCTCGGCGACGACCGGGAGTACCGCACTCGTGTCGGCGATCCAGGTGAAGTGCACCGCGAGGCTGTCCCGGTCGTACTGCGGGCTGAGCCACAGCTGGTCGGCGGCGACGGTACGCAACTCGCTGGTCAGCAGGACCGGGGCGATCAGGTGCGCCACCTCGTCCAACGCGGCGAGCGCGGCACCGGCCGCCGCCCGGGGCAGGTGGTACTCGGACTGGAGTTCGTCGCCGTTGCTCGGGGTGAAGCCGAGCCGGAAGTGCGGCAGCCGCTCGTGCCAGGGGCCGGGCACGCCGAGCTGCTCGGTGCAGTTGACCACCGGCATGCCGGGCACCGGATGCCAGGGGCGGTCGGCCGCCGTGGTGCCGAGCCAGTCCGCCGGGGGCGCGGGCTGGTCCGCGAGCTGCTTGCGCCAGACCTGGGTGCCGCGGGTGGAGCGCCAGTCGGTGAAGACACTGACGCTGTACGCCGAGCTGAGCGCCGCGTCCAGCGCCTCGCGCGGCAGGTCCAGGTGGACGTACTGGCGTACCTCGAAGGTGGGCACCACGTCCAGGGTGACCCGGGTGACGATGCCCAACGCGCCGAGGGAGACCACCATGCCGGCGTACTCGGTGGCGGTGCGGTCCACGGTGATCAGCTCACCGGCGGCGGTGACCAGTTCCAGGCCGGCGACGGCGGTGGCCAGGTTGCCGACGGCCACCCCGGAGCCGTGGGTGCCGGTGGCGACCGCGCCGGCCACCGAGATGTGCGGCAGCGAGGCGAGGTTGGCCAGCGCGTACCCCCGCTCGTGCAACCAGGTGGCCAGGTCGCCGTAGCGCATCGCGGCCGGTACCTGCACCACCCGCCGCGCCTCGTCGAGCCGCACCGTGGCCGGCAGCCCGGCCAGCGTGACCAGGTCCCCGGTGGTGTCGCCGATTCGGTTGAACGAGTGCCCGCTGCCCACCGCCCGGATCCGGTCGCTGCCGATGACCAGCTCCCGCAGCTCGTCGACCGATGACGGCCGGTGGTGTGCCCGTGCTGCGTACGCGACGTTGCCGGCCCAGTTGCGCTGCGTCGACACTTCGTCCCCCTCTCCCCGCCGGCGGTTACCGCCGGCTTCGTCGGGGAACCCTACGCCGATGAGCAGCTACCGTGATCCCGCCCCTCGCGGCGACGTGTACCCCTCCGAGGAGGAGATCGACCCGGCCGGCAGCGGGGTGGAACCCGCCACCGGTCCGGTCGGCTCCTCGGTCACCTGGGCCGAGGCCGGGCCGTCGGCGAGCCAGCCGGATCCGCAGCCCGCCCCCACTCCGGAGCCGGTGCCGACGCCGCCCCCCACCCCCGGGCCGCCGCCCCGGGTCGAGGGCGGCGCCCGGTCGATCGTGGCCCGGCACATGGACGGTTCGGTCCAGGTGGTCACCGACTTCGACGGCGACGGCGTGGCCGACGTGGTGCAGTTCGACCTCGACGGTGACGGGCTGCCCGACGTCACCTACCTCGACCGTGATCGCGACGGCCGACTGGACACGGTGCTGCGTGAGGAGCACCGGGTCTGAGGCGTGGCGAGGTGGTCAGAGCTGCCGCATCACCTCGGCGGCGACCAGGTCGAGGTGGTCCAGGTCGGCCAGGTCGAGCACCTGGAGGTAGATGCGCTGACTGCCGACCGCCGCGAACTGTCCGATCCGGTCGACCACCTCGTCGGGGGTACCGGCCAACCCGTTGACGCGCAGCTCGTCCGGTTCCCGGCCGATGGCGGCGGCCCGCCGCCGCACCTCGGCCTCGTCCCGGCCGCAGCAGAGCACCAGCGCGTTGGACCAGGTCAGCTCGGCCGGGTCGCGACCGATGTCGGCGCAGGCGTTGCGGACCCGCTCGAACTGGGCGACCGTCTCGTCGATCGAGACGAACGGCAGGTTGAACTCGTCGGCGTAGCGGGCGGCGAGCTGCGGCGTACGCTTCGCGCCCTTGCCGCCGAGCAGGATCGGCGGGTGCGGGCGCTGCACCGGCTTCGGCAGCGCGGGTGAGTCGCTGACCTGGTAGTGCCGGCCGGTGAAGTCGAACGTCTCGCCCGCCGGGGTACGCCACAGACCGGTGATCACCGCCAGCTGCTCGTCCAGCCGGTCGAACCGCTCCCGCAGCGGCGGGAACGGGATCCCGTACGCCTGGTGCTCGGCGTCGTACCAGCCGGTGCCGATGCCGAGTTCGACCCGTCCGCCGCTCATCTGGTCGACCTGGGCGACGGTGATGGCGAGCGGGCCGGGCAGCCGGAACGTGGCGGCGCTCATCAGCGTGCCGAGCCGGATGCTACGGGTGTCCCGGGCCAGACCGGCCAGGGTGGTCCAGGCATCGGTGGGGCCGGGCTCGCCGCTGACCGACCCCATCTTGAGATAGTGGTCCGAGCGGAAGAAGGCGCCGAAGCCGGTCTCCTCGGCGCGTCGGGCCACGGCCAGCAGGTCGTCGTAGCTGGCACCCTGCTGGGGTTCGGTGAAGATCCGCAGTTCCATGCGTCGAGCATAGGAACTCTCCGGGCGGACTGCCCTCCACTGCCGTCGCGCGGTCTCGACGCTCAGGGCGTCGCCCGCCGGATGACCAGGTAGCTGACGGCGGCGAGCACCACGGTCACCAGTGCGGGCCAACCCACCAGCAGCGCCCAGTTGGGCTGGTCGACGAACCATCCGCCGATCGCCGACCACCAGCCCCGCCAGGTGGCGAGTACGGCGAGGCCGCCGATGCCGCCCAGCGCGACGGTGCCCAGCGTCAGCAGGCCGTTGACCCGCCAACGCTTGAAGACCAGCGCGATCGCGATGCCGATGAAGCCGAGCAGCAGGAACGGGATGGCGAACCCGAGGAACCGCAGTACCGGGTTCTCCACGAGAAGGAAGGGCAGGCCGAAGAAGCGCAGGTTGACGCCCCAGCCGTCGGTGGCCTCCTCGACGATGGCCAGCAGGTAGAGCACCGCCGCGTAGACGACCGCCTGCGCCGCGAACTGGAGCACGTTGCCGAGGTAGAAGCTGCGGCGTGAGAGTCCCAGCCCGATGGCGAACGGGAAGTCCTGGGTGATCGCGCTGATGCTGGCGATGAACATCACGATGTAGATGCTGAGCAGCCCGCCCGTGGTGGGTTCGAAGTCGTCGTTCTCTCCCATGGCGGTGAACAGGGCCAGGTTGATCAGGAAGCTGAGCGCGAGGATTCCCCAGGGCCAGCCGAGCACGACGCGCCAGGCGACGAACTGCAACCGGGCGACGGTCAGGGCGCGGTTCATCGGGTGGCCTCCTTGTTGGCCGTGGCACTGCCGGCACCGGCCGCGTGCCCGTTGGTCGAGGTGGTCAGGCGGACGACGATGTCCTGGAGCGAGGAGGCTTCGAGGTCGAGGCCCAGGGAGCGGGCGCGGTCCCGCGCCGCCGCGCCGAAGTCACCGCGTACGGTGGCCCGCGCGGTCCCGCCGAGGAGCACCCGGTGTAGTTCGGTGCCGGTACGGACGAACTCGTCCACCCCGGCGACCGGGCCGGAGACGGTCACCACCTGCCCACGTAGGGCCTCCGCGTCGACGTCGAGCAGGAGCCGACCCCGGTCGATCAGCAGCACGTGCTCGATCAGGTCGCTGACCTCGTCGATGAGGTGGGTCGACAGCACGATGGTGCGCGGGTGTTCGGTGTAGTCGGCCAGCAGGTGGTCGTAGAAGAGCTGCCGGGACACCGCGTCCAGCCCCAGGTAGGGCTCGTCGAAGAAGGTCAGCGGGGCCCGTGAGGCGAGCCCGACGACGATGCCGAGCGCGGAGAGCATGCCCCGGGAGAGCTTCGTGACGTGACGCTCGCGCGGCAGCTGGAACACGTCGGCCAGCCGCTGGGCGTACTCCTCGTCCCAGCCCGGGTAGACCAGACCGGCCGCGCGGAGGACGTGCATCACCCGCAGGCCGGACGGGTAGGTCTGGCTCTCCTTGATGAAGGAGATGCGCGACAGCACCCGTTCGTTCTCGTAGGGGTGCTGCCCGAAGACGGAGATCTCCCCGCTGGTGGCGAAGTTCTGCGCGGTGAGCAGTTGCATCAGGGTGGTCTTGCCCGCCCCGTTGCGTCCCAGCAGGCCGTAGATGCGGTTCTCGGTGAGCGAGAAGCTGACCCGGTCCAGGGCGGTGACCGTCCGGTACCGCTTGGTCAGGTCGGTGACGGTGACCACCGCGCTCACTGGTCCTCCTCCCAGGTGTCGATCATGTTCTTGAGTTCGGTCGGTCCGATGCCGAGCTTGCGGGCCTCGGTCAGCAGCGGCCGGACGTACTGTCGGGCGAACTCGTCGCGGCGCCGGCCGCGGAGCTTGGCTCGGGCACCGGGGGTGACGAACATGCCGATTCCTCGCTTCTTGTAGAGAGTTCCGTCGTCGACCAGCTTGTTGACCCCCTTGGCGGCGGTCGCGGGGTTGATCCGGTGGAAGGCGGCCAGCTCGTTGGTCGAGGGCACCTGGCCCTCCTCTGCGAGGGTCCCGTCCAGGATCGAGTTCTCCAGCAGCTCCGCGATCTGGAGAAAGATCGGTCGGCCGTCCTCCATCACGTCCACCAATCCCGATCATGGTTAGCTGGTTCATTACTCATGTAACTAACCATGTAACCAGTGGGGTGTCGATGTCAAGACGGGCGCTTCCGGCCCGATCAGCGGACGAGGCGCGCGGACGGCCGGTCCGCGCACGGGTCGGCCCGCCGGTACCCCGGCGGGCCGACTCAGACCGACCGGGATCAGCCGTACGGCGGCCGGGCGTACGCGGCGCGCAGGGCGGCCAGCCCGGCGGCCTTCGGGCTGAGGGTGCCCCAGCCGGAGTTGAAGTAGTTCGTCCGGGCGATGAAGGGACCACGCTCGGCGTTGAGCCGGGCGATGGCCGCCGGCACGGTGGCGATCCAGGCGGCCTGGTCGGGGATCTCGACGACCCGTACGCCCCACTCGGCGATCAACACCGGGCGGGACAGCGCGACCGGGCCGAGGTCTGCCACCGCCCAGTCCTTGGTACGCCGGAAGCGCTCCAGCGCGGTGTGGCCGGCACTGGTCGCGTAGACGTTCCACTGGAGGTAGTCCAGCCGCGACATCAGCGCCTCGGGGTGGGTACGCCGGAAGCAGGCCCGGTCGAAACCGCCGAGCCCGACCGAGAAGGTGGTGCCCTGCGGCAGCCCCTTGGCCCGGAACCAGTTGACGATGTACGTCATCGCCTGCACCGCCCGAGCGTCCGACTCGGCCCAGGTGTACGCCTTGCCCGCCTCGGTGGTGCCGAACTCGTGGTCGGTGTCCAGTTCGGAGGCGAGTTGGATGTTCACGCCGAAGCCCATCGTCCGGTACTGCGACAACGCCCGCGCGAACAACCCGTCGCACTGCCCGGCGAGGACCTGGCCGTACCCGTACGCCTTGGGCCAGACCGCGCCCGGACGCTGCTGGATGGTCATCGCCGGTGCCGGCACGGTGTACTTCACCCCGTCGACGGTGAAGGTCTGCGGCCCGGTGTCGGACGCGCCGTAGTGCTTCAGTTCGAGCACCATGTTGATCTGCACCCCGGACCGGCCGAGGGTGACCAGCCACTGCCGCTGGTAGCCGGGGAAGATGTGCGCGTCGGCGAAGCTGCGGTACTGGGTCAGTGACCGGAAGTTGCCACCGGCCATGTCGGCGGTCGGGTCCGCGCCGCCGGAGAGGTAGTAACCGCCGAGCACCGGCGGGAGCACGGTGTACGCGACGCTCGCGGTGGCGGTCTTGCTGGTGGCGTCCCGCACGGTGACGGTCACCCTCGGCATCACGCCACCGCCCGGTAGACAGCAACCGAGCCGCTGTCGGAGACCCGGGACCAGGTGCGCCCCGAATCGTCGGTGACGGTGAGGGTGAGCGGGTCGATCACCGCGGTCACCGAGACCGGAGCGCTGCGGTTGCCCTGGGCGTCGGCCACGGTGATCGTCAGGGTCAGCCGCTGGTTGTCCGGGTCGCCGTAGTTGACGGTGAGCAGCATCTGCTCGCCGGGCGAGTAGGTGGTGGGGTTCATCGAGACGTTGACAGTGGGAGCGGCCATGGCGGCTCCTTCCTGGCTTGGTCGTCGTCGCGACCCAGCGGTGCAACACCGTCGGTGCGGCTGGTCCACGACGGCGGGCCGGAGCCGGACGGCGCGACGACGCGCCCCGGCGGGGGATCCTTACCGGCGGCCGGTGGGACTCGCGGCCCATGCTCGGCCGGAGGATCGGATGTGGCCCGCCATCCGCAGCCTCTCTACCTGCTACAACAGTGCGTCAGGGAAGACCCTGCCGTCTTGTCCATTTCCAGACATATTGACCTTTATGGAGGCGTGCGTGAAGTACCTGATGTTGATCTACGGCAACGAGGAGATCTGGAACAGCCTCCCGGACGACGAGCTGACCGCCCTGATCGGTCAGGTCGACGCCTTCAACGAGACGCTGCGCGCCTCCGGTGAGCTGGTCGACGTCCAGGGCCTGGTGTCGCGGCCCCGCTCGGTGCGGATCGTCGCCGACACCCCGGTCGTCACGGACGGGCCCTACCTGGAGGCCAAGGAGTACGTGGGCTCGTACTTCGTGGTCGACGTCGACGACGAGCAGCGCGCGTTGGAGATCGCCCGCGCGTATCCGGGCATCCGGTTCGGGGCCGTCGGCGGCGGGATCGAGATCTGGCCGCTGATGACCGGCGACGGAGCGGACCGCTGAACCTCGACGCGGCCACCACCGACCTGCTGCGCCGACTCGCGCCGCAGGTGCTGGCCACGCTCGCCCGCCGGTACGGCGACTTCGGCCGGGCCGAGGACGCCGTGCAGGAGGCGCTGGTCGCGGCCGTGGAGAGGTGGCCGGTCGACGGCGTACCCGAACAACCCGGGGGCTGGCTGCACACCGTGGCCGCCCGCCGGTACGTCGACCTGGTCCGCGCCGAGGCCGCCCGTACCCGCCGCGAGCGCACGGCACTGGAACTCACGCCGCGCGACGCGCTGGTCACCCCACCGCCCGACGTCACGGCCCCCCGCGACGACCTGCTGGAGTTGTTCCTGCTCTGCTGCCATCCGGCGTTGTCCGCGCCGGCACAGTTGGCGCTGACCCTGCGCGCGGTGGGTGGGCTCACCACCGCCGAGGTCGCCGCCGCCTTCCTGGTGTCGGAGCGGACCATGGGCCAGCGGATCTCCCGCGCCAAGGTGCGACTCCGGCAGGCGGGTGCCCGGTTCGAGCCACCGGCGGAAGCACAGTTCGCGACGCGGCTGGCCGTCGTACGCCAGGTGCTGTACCTGATGTTCAACGAGGGATACAGCGCCAGCAGCGGCCCCCGGTTGCGGCGCGCCGAACTGACCGGGCAGGCGCTGCGGCTGACCCGCCGACTGCACGAGCGAGTTCCCGGCGACGGGGAGACGGCCGGTCTGCTCGCGTTGATGCTGCTCACCGAGGCCCGGGCGGCGGCCCGGGTCGGCCCGAACGGTGACCTGGTGCCCCTGGCCGAGCAGGACCGCGACCGGTGGGACCGAACGCTGATCGACGAGGGTCGCGCGCTGGTCGAGCAGAGCCTGACCGCCTCGCCACCGGGGCCGTACCGGATCCAGGCCGCCATCGCCGCGGTGCACGCCGAGGCACCGACCACCGAGGACACCGACTGGCCCCAGGTGCTCGCCCTGTACGAGCTGCTGGAACGCCTCGCCCCCAACCCGGTGGTCACGCTGAACCGGGCGGTGGCGGTGGGCATGGTCCACGGACCCGCCGCCGGGCTGGCCCTGCTGTCCGAGGTGGAGTCGGGGCTGCTGGCCGGGCACCACCGGCTGCACGCCGTCCGCGCCCACCTGCTGGAACTCGCCGACGACCGGGCCGCCGCGACGGAGTGGCGGGCGGCGGCGCAGCACGCCGGCAGCGAACCCGAGCGGCGGTACCTGCTGCGTCGGGCCGCCGCCTTGAGCGAGTCAGGATCCGCTCCCGTGTGACCCAGGTCACCTGCCGGACCGGTAGAAGCGGTCGACCCGGCACCGATCCACCTGTGGGTCGGCGCCCACGGTGGGCGCCGCCAGATCCGGGAGGAACGGATATGACGAAGGTGACCGCCCAACTGTCGGTGTCGCTCGACGGCTACTACGCCGGGCCACGGCACGACGGCAACGGCGACTGGGTGCGGTCGGCGGAGAGCCACGGGTTCTACCGGGTGACCCGGTGGGCCACCGAAGCGATGGCGTGGCGCGAGCGGCAGGGATTCGTCGGCGGCCGACACGACGCCAGCTCCGAGATCATCGCCGAGTCGTTCGCCTCGGCCGGCGCGTACGTGATGGGTCGCCGGATGGCCGACGGCGGTGAGGTGCCGTGGGGCGACGAGCCACCGTTCCGTGCTCCGGTCTTCGTGGTCACGCACCGGCCGCGCCCGACGCTGCACCGTAAGGGCGGCACCAGCTTCACCTACGTCACCGACGGGCTGGCCAGCGCGATGGAGCAGGCCCGCGCCGCGGCCGGTGACCGCAACGTCGCGGTGGCCGGCGGCGGCAGTCTGGTCCGGCAGGTGCTGCGGGCGGGGATGCTCGACGAGTTGGACCTGCACATCGCGCCGGTCATCCTCGGCGCCGGGCTCCGTGTCTTCGACGACCTGGGTCTCGACGACTTCGAGGCGATCGAGCTCACCCCCGACCGGGTGGTGCCCCGCCCGCACGTCACCCACGTCCGGTACACGGTGCGCGGTCGGGCCCCGCTGGTCCTCGACGACCGGGGCAGGGGTGGCGACACCCCGTAGGACGGATACGGCGGGGGCACCGTGGCCGCGTCACCGGTCCTAGAGTGACGCAGACATACCGAACCTAGGAGGGCGCGGTGACCGAGCCGCCACCCGTCGACGGCTCCCCCGGCACCGGGGGACCAGGCGAACGTCCTGTCGCGGCCGGGGGCGAGAGCACCGCGCCGTCGGCCGCGACGGCACCCCGTCTCCTGGTCATGCCAGCCACCGACGGGCTGACCCCCATCGTCTGGCCGGGACCGACCGACCAGCCCGCCTGGGCGATTCCGGTCACCGTGCCACCCGGCACCCAGGGCTACGCCATCTTTCTGCCCCTGGTGCCGGAGGGCGCGAACCCGGCCAGCCCCGCAGCACCGGCGCAGCGCACGGCAGCGCGGCCGGCGGCGCTCGCCGCCACCGGGCCCACCACCCAGGTCGTACGCCCGGTCGAGGAGACGGCCGACGACGGCCAGCCGCCGTCACCGCCCGCCGCGACAGTCGCCGACCCGGCGACGGCAGACGGCCCAGCCCCGGCGGACGCACCGGCGACGGGTGACCGGGCGGCTCCGGCGGCTCAGGCGGCTCCGGCGGCTCAGGTGGCTCCGGCGGCTCAGGTGGCTCCGGCGGCTCCGGCGGCTCCGGCGGCTCCGGCCGGGCCACGGGTTCCACCAGCGGCGGCGTTCGGCTACCAACCGTCCGGTCCGTACTCGTTCCGGCCGGTGCCGCCGCAGCCGTCGTTCTTCGACCGGGTGTGGCCGGGACCGCCACCGGCCCGGCGGCTGACCACCCCGCTGGCCGTCGTGGCGGGTGCGCTCGGCGTGGCCACGTTCGTCCCGTTGGGCCGGACCGGCCTCGGCTGGCTCCTCGGCTACCTCGTCCTCACCGTCGGCGTCGCGGTCGCGGTACGACACCACATCGCCGAGCTGCCGCAGCCCGAGCGGTGGCTGCGGACCGGTTGGGCCGTCGCCGCCCTGGCGCTGCTGGCGGTCCTCGGCTTCCGCAACGCCTGGTGGCTGGTCACGTTCTGCGTGTTGGGCGCGCTGGCCTGTACGGCATTGGCGATCATCGGTGGGCGGCGCATCCGGTCGATCCTGTTCAGCCTGGTCGCCGCCCCGATCGCGGCGGTTCGCGGCGTGCCGTGGGTACGCGCACACGTCCGGGTCTCCGACGACTCCGGGGCCACCCGGCGGGTCGTCGGGTCGGTCGTCGTCACCGTGGCGTTCCTGATCGTGTTCGGGGCGCTGCTCTCCTCCGCCGACGCCGCCTTCTCCCGGGTGCTCGGCGCCCTCATCCCGGAGATCAGCGTGAGCGGGGTGTTCCGGTGGCTGTTCCTGGCCGCCGTCGGTGCCCTGATCGCCGTGGCCGCCGTCTACACGCTCGCCGCACCGCCGAACCTGTCCTCGGTGGACCGGGAGACCTCCCGCAGTATCGGGCTGATCGAGTGGGCTCCGCCGATCGCCACCCTGACCACGCTGTTCGGCGGCTTCGTCGCCGTGCAGTTCACCGTGCTCTTCGGCGGTCAACGGCACGTGCTGGACACCACCGGACTCAGCTACGCCGAGTACGCCCGCAGCGGGTTCTGGCAACTGGTCGTGGTGACCGTGCTGGCCCTGGCGGTGCTCGGCGGCGTCACCAGGTGGGCGCGCCGGGACCGGCCGCTGGACCGGCTGCTGTTGAGGATCCTGCTGGGCCTGCTCAGCGCGCTGAGCGTGGTCATCGTCATCTCGGCCCTGTCGCGGATGTACACCTACCAGAAGGTCTACAGCTTCACCGGCGAGCGGATCTTCGTGATGGCGTTCGAGCTGCTGCTCGGCGCCGTGTTCCTGATGGTCCTGGTGGCCGGCGTACGCTGGCGCGGCGGGTGGATACCGCGTCTGACCGCCGCCCTCGCGGTGGTGATGCTGTTGAGCCTGGCGGCGCTGAACCCGGAGGACTACGCGGCCCGCCGCAACATCGCCCGGTACGAGCAGACCGGCCGGATCGACGCGTGGTATCTGCGGGCGCTGTCCGCGGACGCCACCCCCGCCCTGTCCACGCTGCCCGACCCGGTTCGCCGCTGCACGCTCAGCTGGATCGCCGACGATCTGGCGGAGCCGGACCCGTGGCACGCCTGGAACCTGGGGCGCCAGCGGGCCCGAGAGGTGCTCGACCGGCTGGGGCCCGACGCGATCGGCAATCAGCGCGACTGCCGCCGCGCCGACCAGTTCGACCTGCCGAAAACCCGCACCCCGCGCTGACCGCTGAAGGCCGGCCCGCCCGGGTCGGCGGCCAGCGGTCAGCGCGCGGCGAGGAAGGTGAGCACCTCGGACCACCCGTCCCGGCGGGCGGCGGCGTCGCCCGCCCGGGTGCCGCCGTGTGTCTGCTCGCCGGTGCGTCCCTGGTGCACCGTCTTCGAGGGCAGATACGGAAAGGTGCCGACGCCGTGCCCGGCATCCGGGTAGAACAGCGCACGGTGCGGCGGACCACCGAGGGCCAGCAGCAGTTCGGCGGCGAAGGTAGGCGCGTCGTACAGCCCGCCGACGCCGCCCTCCGAGCCGCCGACCCACAGCACCCCGCTCCGTCGAGGCACCTCCGGCGGCGGGAGCACGAGCATCCCGCGTACGCCGTCGGCGGTCGGCGTCAGCTCGGTGAAGGAGACCTCGCCCGCCGTACGGACCGGCTGGTCTGCGAGCGCGACGGCCGGTGCCACATCCAGGCGCAGCCGCGCCGCCCCGCCATCCCCGGACCACGAGTAATCGATTAACCCCGGACTGTAGGCAATCCGACTGTGACCTTGGTCATTACCCGGCAGAGTGGCAGCACGCATCGATTCATGCCGATTGGAGTCGACGATGCCTCTCCGCCTGCGCCATCTCTGCGCCGCCGTGGCCGCCATCCTGGCCGCGGCGCTGTTGAGTCCGGTCACCCCGGCCACAGCCGCAACCGCCGACCGCTTCGGGTTCGCGTACGTCGACGATCCGACCGCGCTGCCCTGGACGCCACTGCCCGCCGCCTACCAGTACGGAAGCTGGACACCGGGGCTGACGGCCACCGGCGGCAAGGTGGCACTCGGCCGGTTCCAGGTGCGCTTTCCGAACATCGGCCTGGGGGGCCGAGGCAACGCGCACGTCACCGCCGTGGCGCGGGACGGCCGCTTCTGCGAACTCGTACGCTGGTATGGCTCGGGTCCCGACCAGATCGTCGACGTGCAGTGCTTCCGGCCCGGCGGCAGACCGGCCGACACCCCGTTCACCGTGTTGTGGACGTTCAGTTCCGGTGTCCTGCCGGCGGGCGTCGGCGCGTACGCCTCAGCGCAGGTGACGTCCAACCTCCTCGCCCAGGCGTACAACTCGGCCGGAGCGCCCGTCAGCGCCTCCCACGTCGGGGTGGGCATCTACGCCGTGCGCTTCTCGGGTGTCGGCGAACCGTCCGGCATACTCTCCGGGAACGTGCAGGTGACCGCCCAGCAGCCGAACGCAGAACCGCGCCGATGCAAGATCCTCCGCTGGGGCGCGTCCGGCCCGGAGGTGTTGGTCTACGTCGCCTGCCACGATCCGTTCAGCGGCGCGCCGATGGACAGCGACTTCACCGTGTCGTTCCACCGGGAGCGCTCGGTCTACGCCTCGTTCGGCCCGCCGAGGTACTTCGGATACCTCGCCACCCCACCGTTCGCCGGCCCGACGAACTACTCGTACCCGCTCGGCATCGGACCCAACGGCTACGCTCCCACCGGCCCCGGCACCTCCGTCGTCAGGTTCCCGCTGCTGCACGAGAGGCACACCACCGCGCACGTGACCGCGATCGGTGACAGCCCCTCGTACTGCACCATCCAGGAACTGTGGGCGCAGGTCGCCACCACTGCGGTGCTGCCGGTCACCTGCTTCGCCAACAACGGTCGCCTGCTGGACAGCCAGTACAGCTCGACCTTCTCGTCGAGCGTCTGAGAGCGCGGGGTCCCCGCCCAGCATGTCTGGGCGGGGACCAACCGCGCGCCGTCCCGGTCGACGCGGGTACCGACGGGAGCCGGGCGGAAAGGCCATCCGAGAAACCGCCAAGATTTTTTCCGGCGGCATGTCGAGAAGCGGGATCGTGCTCCGTCCCCGCTGTACACCCGGCCACAATGGCCGTACCCGACAAGGAGCACCGATGGCCAAGTACCTACTGCTCAAGCACTACCGTGGCGGCCCGACCCCGCTGACCGACGTGCCGATGGAGAAGTGGACGCCCGAGGAGATCTCGGCTCACGTGCAATACATGCAGGACTTCGCCGAACGGCTGCAAGGCACCGGCGAGTTCGTCGACGCCCAGGCACTCTCCCCGGAGGGAACGTTCGTCCGCTACGACGGCGAGGGCCGACCGCCGGTCACCGACGGCCCGTTCGCGGAGACCAAGGACCTGATCGCCGGCTGGATGGTAATCGACGTCGACAGCTACGACCGGGCGCTGGAGTTGGCCGCCGAGCTGTCCGCGGCACCGGGCGTCGGCGGGAAGCCGCTGCACGAGTGGCTCGAGGTCCGGCCGTTCCTCACCGAGCCGCCGACCATCGAGGAGTGACCCTCGGTGGAAGAGGCCGTACTGCGGACCCTCACACCCGCCGTGATCGGCATCCTCGTCCGTCGCGGGGTCGACTTCGCGACGGCCGAGGATGCCGTGCAGGACGCGTTGGTCGAAGCGGTACGGGTGTGGCCGACCGACCCACCGCGCGACCCCAAGGGCTGGCTGGTGGCCGTCGCCTGGCGCAAGTTCCTCGACGCCGCCCGCGCCGACACCTCCCGACGTCGACGCGAGGCGCTGGCGCAGGTCGAGCCCGCACCCGGGCCGGGCGGGGAGGTCGACGACACCCTCGCGTTGTACTTCCTGTGCGCGCATCCGTCGCTGACCTCGGCCTCGGCGGTCGCGCTGACGCTACGCGCGGTGGGCGGCCTGACCACCCGGCAGATCGCCCAGGCGTACCTGGTGCCGGAGCCGACCATGGCGCAGCGGATCAGCCGGGCCAAACGGACCGTCTCCGGGGTTCGGTTCGACCAGCCGGGTGACGTCGCCACCGTGCTGCGCGTGCTCTACCTGGTCTTCAACGAGGGCTACTCCGGCGACGTCGACCTCGCCGCCGAGGCGATCCGGCTCACCCGTCAACTGGCGGCGAGGATCCGGCACGAGGAGGTGGCGGGGCTGCTCGCGCTCATGCTCCTCCACCACGCCCGGCGGGCGGCCCGCACCGACGCCGACGGCCGACTCGTGCCGCTGGCCCAGCAGGACCGCAGCCGGTGGGACACCCGCCTCATCGCCGAAGGCGTACACCTGCTCCAGAGCGCCCTGGCCCGCGACCGCCTGGGCGAATACCAGGCGCAGGCCGCCATCGCCGCACTGCACGCCGACGCCCGCACCGCCGAGGAGACCGACTGGGTGCAGATCGTCGGGTGGTACGACGAGCTGGTCCGCCTCACCGACAGCCCGGTGGCCCGCCTCAACCGGGCCGTGGCGGTCGGCGAGGCCGACGGCCCGCGAGCCGGTCTGGCCATCCTGGCGGGACTCGACCCCGCCCTGCCCCGATACGACGCGGTCGCCGCCCACCTGCACGAACGTGACGGTGCCCTGGCGACTGCGGCCCAGCTCTACGCCAAGGCCGCCAGATCCGCACCCAGCCTCCCCGAACGCGACCACCTCACCCGCCAGGCCGCCCGACTCAACGCGCAGCTAAGCCGCTGACGTCTCGGGCTTTCTCCCCTTGAGGTGTTCGGCCGCGAAGCTGCTCCCGTCCGTCAGGTTGGTATGGGGACGGAGTATGCGGGAGGGCTCGGGTGGAGATGGCGGCCGACATCACCGGGCGATGCGTGGCGATCAGCCGGGCGGCGTTCGGTCGGGGCGACCTGGACGCGGCGATCGAGGACCTGCACCGCCTACCGATCGACCTGCCCGTCCGGGGCGTCCTCGCGGCCGATCTGCTCGGCGCGCTGGTGCGGGCTGATCCGACGACGGAACCTCACCGACTGCGCCAGCTCGACGACCTGCTGGAGATCGCCGAGGGGTCGCCACCAGACACCCCGGAGTGGCCGCAGATGCGGGCGGCGGCCCGGGTGACGGCGCTGCTGCACGCCGGGATGAAGGGCGAGATGTCGGACCCGTTCGCCACCCTCGCCAAGGTCGAGTCCTTCCTCGCCGTAGCGCCTACGGCGGGTGACGACGAACCGGCGGCGCGGCTGTGGAACGCCATGCGGACGATGCTCGGCGCGCTGCGGGCGACGTATGACGGCGACGAGGCCGCTCTGGACCGGCTGCCCGGGCAGGCTCACCAGCTGCGTGACGCGCTGGCCGACGATGCGGCGGCCGCGCCCATCGCCGACGCCTTCGCCAAGCTGGTGGACCTCATGATGGCCAACCACCGCGGCGACGACCCGGCAGCCGCCCTTGAGGCGCTCCGCGAGACGGTGCAGCGGTTGCCGTCCGGAGATCTGATCCGGACGTCCGTGATGGAGATCGACACGCTGATGGCACCGCTGGCGTCGATCCGGAGTGCGGGTCAGGACGGTCCGGTGACCCGCGTGACACCCGAACAGCTCGCCGCGATGCGCGCCCTGGTGCAGCGACCCGACCTCGCCCCGGGAGAGCGCGCGATGTTCCACTCGGGAATCGGCGGCGCGCTGCTCGCACTCGGCGAGGAGCGCGACGACCTGGCTCGCGTCGAGGAGGCCGTCGAACATCTCCGGATGTCGGTGACCGTGGCGCCACCCGATGACTCGCGGCTCCCCTCACATCTGGTCGGGTTGGCTCTGGGACTGGTCCATCGCGGAGAAGTGACCGGCTCCATCGCGGACACCGTCGAGGCGGAGGAGGTGCTGAAACGGGCGAAGAAACTGGCGGGTGGACCGGGCCATGCCTTGTGGTCGGTCATCAACGAGCTGCTCAGCCAGGTGCGGCGGCACGTCGGCGCGGAGAATTCGCACACCGTCGCCCTGGAGGGTCTCCGCGAGCATGTCTGGCGGGTGCTGCTGCAGACCGACCTGAAAGCGGCGTCCGCCGCCGCGCGTCGGGCCGTCCAGGACGCCATCGACGTGGCGCGGCGGTGCCTGATGTTCCACGACCCGGCAAACGCCATCCGAGCGCTCGACTCCGGCCGGGGACTGACCCTCTACGCCGCGACCGAGAACCGGCACATCCCCAGCCGCCTGGAGGCGGCGGGCCACCCCGAACTGGCGGCCCGGTGGCGGGCGGTCACCGGGTCCGACGAAGCCCCGGAGGTCCCGATCGGCCTGCGGCGCGAGGTGCTGACGGTGCTGACCGAGCAGAGCAACGCGGGCAGCCTGCTCGACGCACCGACGCTCGGCGAGATCAGGGCCGCGTTGCACACCCTCGACGCGGACGCGCTGGTCTATCTGATGCCGGGGGCGACGCCGGTCCCCGGGTACGCGGTCATCGCACCGGTGCAGGGACCACCCGCCTACATGGCGCTGCCCAATCTGCACCTTCTCGACGACGTGGACGTGGAGCGCTACCTGACGGCCCTGGTCCGGCGCGACACCGTCCTCGCGGACCCACACCGCGACCTGGTCGCACTCGATGACGGGGCGGATTTCGCCGGCAGCCTCGACACGGTGTGCGACTGGGCGTGGCGGGCGGCGATCGGCCCCCTGGTGCAGCGCTACCTGCCCAACCTGCCCCGGGCGGATTCGGGGCGACTGCCACGGCTGGTGCTGGTGCCGATGGGGGAACTCGCCCGGATCCCGTGGCAGGCGGCCCGCCGGTCCGACGGCACGTACGCGGTGCGGCTGGTGGCGATCTCACAGACCGCCTCGGCCCGGATGTTGTGCCACTCGGCTGCCCTTCCCCCGGTCGCGCCGACCCCGGTCGGCCTCGTGGTCGGGGATCCGGACCCGGGCGGTGAGGCACCTGACCTCACGGCCGCCCGGCTTGAGGCGTACGCGATCCACCGGTCGTTCTATCCCGGCGGCCGGTACGTCGGCCGCCGGGCCGACGGCTCGCCGAGCCGGTCCGGCACCGGCAGTGTCGAGGAGGTACGGGCCTGGTTGACCAGCGACAGCCCTGGGGCCGGCGCGGTGCTGCACCTCGCGTGTCACGGCGTCATCAACACCGACCCGGCGGTGGCCACCTCCTACCTCCTGCTGGCCGACGGCGGGCGGCTCGCCGCTGACGAACTGGTCGAGCTGACGGCGCGCTGCCCGGAGCGGGCCATCGGACTGATAGTGCTCGCCGCCTGCCGGACGGGCCTGGCGATCAACGGCTACGACGAGGCGTACAGCCTGGGCACCGCATTCCTGGCCGGCGGCGTCCGGTCGGTGCTCTCCACCCAGTGGGCCATCCCCGACCGGGCCACCTCGGCCCTGATGTACATGTTCCATCACCACCTGATCACCGAGGGGCTGCCCGCCTGGGAGGCGCTGCGGCGGGCGCAGAGCTGGATGCTCGACCCGGAGCGGTCCATCCCGGACGGCATGCCGGCACCGCTGCGTCGGCACCTGGCCCACGACGAGCTGTCGCACGTCGCCGCCTGGGCCGGTTTCGTCCACTTTGGACACTGATCAGCTGCGCAGCAGCGCGCGGCGAGCAGAAGGAGGCTGTCGTGAACACGGACAGGGAGGCACAGCTGCGAGCGCAGCTGACCCGATCGACCGGCCCCGCCCGGCTCCGGCCCCTGACGGAGCTCTCCCAGATCCTGGCCGACCGCTACTGGCGGATCGGCCCCGGGCAGGCGACCGCGTTGCCGGCGCTCACCGAGGCGATCGACTGCCTGACCGAGGCGTACGACCTTTTCGAGGCCGTCGATCCGCTACGCGCTCAGGTCGCCGCTCACCTGGGCTGGCTGCTGAACACCCGACACACCGTCCACGGTGGCCCGGACACCGACCGGCAGACGGCCATCGCCCGGCTCGAGGAGGCCGTCGCGGCGGTGGGGCTGCCGCCGGTCCTCACGACCATCGCCCGGTTCTCCCTCGGCCAGCTCTACCTGCACAGGTTGGTCCGCGGCCTGGACGGCCACGGCGTCGGACGACTGCTGTCGGGTGCCGCACCCGACCCGGACGGGGTGGCCGAGGCCGAACGGGCGGTGGACTGCTTCCGGCAGGTGATCGCCGCCGACCAGATGGGCGCCGAAACGCGCGAGGTCAGCAAGGTCATGCTGGAGCTGGCCGAAGCCGTACGCGACCTGCTGTCCCGCAGCAACCAGGGCGCGACGACCGCGTTCGACCTCACCCCCATCATCCAACTCATGACCAAGCTGCAACAGATGCAGCAGCGCACCGGCGGTCTCCTCGCCGAGTTCTCGATGCCCCCGCTCTTCGACTTCTCGCCCCCCGCCACGGTCGACCCGTTGGACCGTCCCGTCGTCGTCGTGACCGTGCCCGATCCGGCGGAGGACGCCGTCCTCCCCGCCACCCCACGACCGGCGGTGGCACCCGATCCGGCGGCGCTGCGCCGGGCCCTGCGGGAACGGGTCGCCGACGACGGCGACCCGTACCTCGCCCTCGCGGCCCTGCTGCGCCCCGACACCCCGACGCCGCCCGGGCTGGTGGACGACCTGGTGGGGCTGGCCACCGCGGCCGTACACGCCGCAGGCGCGGCGGCCACTGCGGCCGACCGGGTCGCCCTGGCCGTGGCGTTGTACCTGCGCGGTACGAACGACACCGACGACGGCTGGGGGAACGGCGGCGACGACCTCCGATCTGCCACCGCACTCCTGCTCGCCGCCGCCGACGCCCTACCGGCCGAGCCGTCCGGAGTCGATCCGATCGCCGTGGAGTTGGCAGAGCTTCTCGGCGAAGCGGTACGCGACACGGTGCACGCCCGCTTCGCCCCGGTGGCGGAGGCGCTGCGCGCCGTGCGGGTCGCCGCCCTGGCCTGGCCGCGAGCGGACGACACGCTGCTGCTGCGCACCGAGACCGGTTGCTTCGACCGCGTACCCACCGGCCGTGATCTGCCGGACCGGGTAGTGGTGGTAGGCACCGACCCGTTGGCGGCCGGCGACGCGGTGGTGGTCTCCTACGTCGGCACGGCCCGGCAGGCGGCCGAACTTGCCACGCGGGTGCCGATGCGGGTCACCGAGGCACCGGTGATCGTCGCGGATCCACGCGGCGGACGCGTCACGGCCGAGTTGGATCGACTTCGTCGCCTCTACCCGCGCTCGGTCGTCCTCGGCGGCGACGGCTCGGGGACCGACGGCACCGGCACTCCGGACGAGGTCCTCGCCCACCTCGACGCGTCGATGTTGCACCTGGACTGCGCCATCGACACCGACGGGTCGCTCGCGCTCGCCGGGCCGGCCGAGCTGACCCCGGCGATGATCGCGGTCCGGGGCGGTCACGCCCGGTCCGAGGGTGGGTTGGCCGTGCTGCCGCCCGGCGGGGCGGGATCCGGGCTGCTCGCCGACGCCCTGCTCACTGTCGGGTTCACCGCGGTGGTGGACTGGGTTCGGCCGGTGCCCCGCACCGTGGCCACCCTGATGCTGACCCTGCTGCACACCGAGTTGGTCCGGGGTGGACTGCGTCCGGCCGCTGCTGTCCGGGCCGTGGGCCGCCGGCTCCAGGATCCCGCCCGGATCGCCCCCGCCCAGCTGCCCCCCGCACTCACCGCCGCGGACCTCGCCGACCCGGCCTACCGGACCGCGATGGTGCTGCGGGGTATCTGAGCCCGTCCGCTCAGTCCGGTGGCACCTCGACCTCCAGCGGGATGGTGACCGCCGTCCAGTCGTACGCGCCGTCCTCAGCGGAGGCCACCAGGTCACGGTTCTGCACGGCACGTCCGATGCGGCTGAGGAATCCGCGCACCGCCAACGGCCCGCGGTCCAACCCTCGCGGCGTGCCCAGCGCCGGCATCTCGAAGGGTTCGGGGCTGAACTGTTCCTCGGCCACCACCAGTTTGAGCCAGTCCCGGGCCCGAGCCCCCGGCGCGACAACCGCGCCAGACGGCAGGGCGGCGACGATCCGGCGTCCCCGCAGGGCGGCGGTCCGTCCTCCCGGAGCGACGAAGTCCCCCGGAAACAGCTCGGCGTGCACCCGGAACCGATCGGTCAGATCCAGCAGAACGCAGAAGAGCCTCCGGTTTGCCCGGTTGTGCAGCCGGACGAAGACGGTCGGGGGTGTCCACCCGCCCGCTGCCCGTTCGTAGCGCAGCCGCACCACGCCATCGGCGTCGGTGTCCAGCGGCGGCCGGTCCAACGGCGTGCGGTCCTCCCCCGGCCACGCCGCCACCACCTCCACCGTCACCGCGCCGGCCAGGTCGGTGACCGGATTGTTCAGCTCGCGGATCTGGCGCCACCGGGCGATGTGCTCCAGGACCTGGACCGTCTGCCGCGCCCCGTCCCGGTCGACGTCGGTCAGCTCCCCGGTCAGCCGGGTGCCGTGCCGATCCAACACGACGGCCACCCCGCGACGCGGAACGTGCAGCCGCAGCTCCGGCACCGAGCCGCCGGGCGCCGGATCGATCGGGCGCAGGTGCGGCGAGGGCGCCCCTCGCGGACCGGCGGTCCGTAGCGCGGCGAGCACCGTCTCCACGGTCGCGCGGTCCTCGTCCTGCTCCCCCACCGCGACGGTGGTGGGCGGCAGCGGTACCCGGCTGAGCACCAGTCGGTACTGGCGGTCCAGTGCGGGCTGCCAGCCGAGCGGTGTGACCAGACTCCGCTCTGGCAGCACCTGGATCACTTCGACCTCCCGTACCGACGGCTCACCCACCGCCGCCATCCGGACCTCGCCCGGCGGGGCATCGCCGACCAGGCCGTGGCAGCTGCCGACGTTGACCTCCCAGCCGTGCTGGGCATACCGCAGCACCAGGCCGGCGGCGGGTGGTGCCAGACACCCGCCGAGGAAGGGGCGGTCGGCGACGCCCCGGGCAGCCGGAGTCAACTGCGGGACCTGGCCGACAATGGTCTGCTCCACCTCGGTCTGCGCGGCGATCAGCAGGTCCCGGTAGGTCGCCGCCGGCCCGAGCCGAGCCAGGGCCCGCAGCAACGCCCAGCTGAAGAGCCCCCGCCGCCGGCCACCCAGGTCCATTTCCTGGGCCAGCTCGTCGGAGCGGCAGGCGGCCAGCGCGACATGCTCCGGGGCCGGCGGTGCTCCAGGCAGCGCGGTCACCAGCTCCGGCAGGAGCAACTCCCGCGCTGGTGCGGCGGCCAGCGGAGCCACCATCCGGGCACCGGTGCCCGGCAGGTCCCGCGTGCCGCTCGCCGAGTGGCAGCAGTCAAGGACCACCGCCACGTGTCCGGCTCGCCGGGCCACCTCGTCGAGCAGGACGGACAGTTCCTTGTCGAGCAGGTCAGGCACCCCACCGGCCCGGCTGTCCACGCAGACCAGCGTTTGCAGCATGCCAGTCGGTTCCACGTGCCACCAGTCCGGGGCGGGTGCCTCGGAGCCGTGGCCGCTGAACCAGAACAACGCGGTGTCCGCCGGACCGGCCTGCCCGAGGTGTGATCGGAATGCCTCCGCCACCGCCGCTCGGGTCGCCTGACCGTCGTGCAGCGACAGCGGCGCGAGGGTGACCCCAGGCGCCAGGCGGCTCTCCAGGAAAGCCCGCGCCTCGACCACGTCGGTCCGGCACCCGGCCAGGTCGGGCACCGCCGATGCTCGATACTTGTCGATGCCGACCAGCAGGGCGTACAAGGTGCTCATGCCGTCTCCTCGGGGCCGATGTGCAGCCAGGCGTGCTCAAGGAAGTCCTTCGCGGGCAACTCGACGGTGACGGAGGTGAAGTCCGCCGGCAGCGGCGGCTCGGCGGCGTCCCGGATGACGTCCTGGAACAGCACATCGGGAAGGCCGAGGACGAAGTGCGCAGCCGGATGCGCGGCCAGCGCCTCCCGCAGCGGCGTGCTGTCGAGGATCCGGTGCACCGCGATCGCCGACGGCCCCACCCAGCCGTTCGCCGCCGGCTTGACCAGCCCTCGATGCAGCGCCAGCCGCAGCCGAAGTCGTTCCGCCGCCGACCGGCCGGCGTTGAGCGCGCGCAGTTGCCGGCCCAGCCCGCCGACCAGCCGAGGAATCACCGAGGACTCGTCGATCCCGGCCGGCAGCACGGTGAACTGTCCATCACCCTGCGGCTGCGGTTCGACGGCGGAGTCCGGGATGCCTGCCCCACGCCGTACCCGGGACAGCAGGTCGACCAGGTCGCGCTGGATCCGCTCGGTGCCGACGGTGCCCCGCCTGCTGTAGCCGGCGACGTCGACGGCCATGCAGAGTCGCACCGCCGCGCCGTCCACCGCCACGCCAGGTCCGAGTGGTTCGTCGAACCGCACCGACTCACGCAGTCCCGCGCTGTACCGATCGTGGCCGCCCGCCACGCGTACCCGCACATCCAGGGTGCCGGCCACCCTGGTCGCGCGGGACGGCAGCTCCAGCAGCGCGTGCGTGCCGTGCGCCCGAGGCACCAGCGACGTGCCCCGCGGATCCTCGTACACCCAGCCGAACTCGTTGCGCTGGATGCCGAAGACGTGGGCGCGGGCCGCGCCCGATCGGCTGGCCAGCCGGCCCAGCCAACCCGGCCGGGACCGGGATGCCGCAACGGCGTGTAGCGCCGTCGTGGAGCTCGCCTCGACGGACCCCGGCGACCAGCTCAGCCCCAGGGCGCCGCCGTCACCGTCGAGCCGGATCGCCAACGCCGCCGAGTCGGCGAGGGTCACCACGAACCGGGCGGCTGCGTACCGCTTCCGCCGGGGCAGGGTGTCCAGGTCGAAGGCGAACAGCGCACCGACATATCGACTTCCGGTGGCGGCGGCGCGGCGACGCAGGTGCACCGGGAGGTCCCGGGCGGGCACCGGATAGAACAGGGGCCGCCCGCAGCGTACGTGGATCGGCTCGGTCGGGCCGTCCTCCCCCGGACACCGGCCGCTGGCCGCGACGAGTTCACCGTGAGCGAGCAGATCGGCGTCGTTCAGCGGCCGCACCCCCGCCCCGACCGGATCCGTCATCGCGACGACCTGGAGAAGCCCCCGACCAGGCCGGCCCGCCCAGGGGTCGCGGTGCGCCACGTGAAGGTGACGCCACCCAGTTCAACGGACTTCCCTAGTTCGCACTCACCGACCTCGCGGGCGGCCACCGTGCCGTCCCGGGAATAGCCGATGACCAGACGAACCTCCGACGCGCGCAGCGATGCCCGGCGCGCGGTCACCTCGCCGTAGCCGGGTAGCCCGGTCGAGTCCGCGGTGATCGCGGTCCGCCGGCCGGTCAGCACCAGGTCGTGTTCGTCGCCCCCGGCATCGCACAGGCGCACCGTACCGGTGGGCGGCGGGTACAGCCGCCGCTTCCGCGCCCACCACCCGGCGGCGACCAGCGCAGCCACCAGAGCCGCCCCCAGCAACCACCAGCCGATGCTGCCGCGCTGGGCGGACAGGGTGCCCGGGGTCGACGCGTCCTCCAGGCGGGGCACGAAGTCCAACCCCAGTTCACCGGTCAGCACCCCGGCCCACGGGGAGCCGACTTCTCCCTCAAGAGTGAACGTCACGTCCTCGGTGACCCGGGCCAGCGGCGCCGTCCGCCGTGGGCCGGCATCCCACTCGACCGTGATCGGAACAGTCACGGTGCCTCCGGCGGGCAGTTCCACCGCACCGGACGGGACCGACGTCCGTACCTGCGGCCGATCGCTGCGGACGACAAGGCGGTCGACGACCAGTGGGATCGTCGTCGTGGTCGAGGTGAGCCGGACCTCCACCTGACTCCGGCCGGCCCCGATCCCCCCGAACTCGGCAGGCCAACTCACCCGCACTCCTCGGGACACGTCGTCGCCGAGGAGACCGCGCGCCTTCGCTGCCCGAGCCGCGCTCTTCGGCTGTTCCAACTGGCTGCCGAGCCGATCGATGGACGTGCGCTTGAGAACCCGGGCATCGGGGTAGACGCGGGCGAGCAGCGGCGCTCCCGTCGATCCGGAGAGCGGCACCGCGTACGCGTTCAGCGAGGTCTTCCGCAACGACCGGGCGGTCCGGACCAACTGGTTCCAGGAGTAGCCCTGCTCGAATGGATAGGCGCTGCCGGCAGGTGGGTCGTGCCGCCCGTCGGTGAGCAGCAGAACGGTGGCGATCGGTGCCGCCCGGTCGGCGCGCAGCAGCCGCAGGCTGGTCTCGATGGCCGCACCGATGTCGGTGTACCGTCCGGTCGCGGTGCGCGGTAGCTTCGCCACCAACTGGTCCGGAGCGCGACCGGCAGGACCGTCGTGGACCACCCGGGTCGAGTCGGCGAAGGTGACCAGAGCGACCCGGTCATCCGGGGCGAGGGCGGCCAGGAACGTCCGCAGTCCCCGCTTCACCTGCTCGTACCGCCCGCCGTTACGCATCGACCCGGACACGTCGACCAGCACCACATAGTCGGCTGCCACCTGGTTGACACCGAGCGCCGCGTACACCTCGTCCCTGTCCGCCGACGCCCCCGCCGCGGGCAGGCCCGGCAGGCACGCCGCCACCACCGCCGTGAGGGCCGCCGCAACGGCCGCCACCGTACGCCGATCCATGCTGATCGTCCTCCCCCTGTCGACCGTCGTATGTCCCTGACGGACGGCTGACCGCGCACCGGAGCCGTCCGTCAGGGGAAGACCGAGACGCCCAGTGCGGCGGCCGGATGGGATCAGGGGAGGGAGCGACGGTGCACGACGTAGCGGACAGTCCCGAGGAGGGGACCCCTGCCGACCCGGCAGGTCGAGCGACCGAGGCGCCGCCGGAACAGACGACGGGCGACCCGACGCGATCGGAGGAGACGGCGGTCGACGGCCCGCCGGACTCGGTGGAGCGGCACGACGACGGGCTGACCGGCCTGGTCGAACGACTCGGCGACGAGCTGGCCGACGTGGCGGACCGGCTCGGCGGGGAACTCGCGGCCCTGCGCGTCGAGCTCGCCCGGAGCCAGGATCGGGCGAAGGCCCGTGAACAGGTCATCGACCGTCTACACGAGGACAACCAACGGTTGCGGGCCGGTGAGCGGCGGCTGCTGCTGCGCCCCCTCCTGACCGACCTGCAACGGCTGCGCCACGATCTGCTTCGCACCGCCGCCGGGCTACCCCCGACCTTCGACGTCGCGGCTGCCGCGGACATGTTGCGCAGTTACGCCGCCAACCTCGAACTGACCCTGGAGAGAGGCGGCATCACCGTGCTGTCCCCCACGGTCGGGGCGACCTTCGACCCGTCGCGCCAGCGCGCCACCGGGACCGTGATCGCGGACGACCCGGGCCAGGACGGCACCGTCGCCGACGTCGTCCTGGACGGCTACCACGACGTCGAGGCGGGACGCACCGTCGTGCCCGCCGCAGTCCGGGTCCACCGCTGGACGGCCGACCCGGAGCCCACCGCGGTCGAACCCGCATCACCGCCGGAGACCGGCCCGCAACCCACACCCACCCCGTGACAGCCGACCAGATCGGCGGGACAGGAGCACGATGTCCGACGAGAACCTGACCTTCTTCGGCATCGACCTGGGTACCACGTACTCGGTCGTGTCGTACATCGACGAGGCCGGACGGCCCGCTGTCGTCCGCAACGTCATCACCAACGACGAGATCACCCCGTCGGTCGTCTACTTCGAGCAGGACACCGGTGAGGTGGTGGTCGGCAAGGCGGCCAAGAACGTGTCCCGGCTGTACCCGTCCCGGGTCGTGGAGCGGGTCAAGCGGAGCATGGGCAAGGAGGCGCAGTGGGAGTTCGACGGGACGCCGTACACCCCTGAGTCGATCTCTGCGCTGATCCTCAAGCAGCTGGCGCAGGACGCCGAGTACTACACCCAACGCCCGGTCAGCAAAGTGGTGATCACCGTGCCGGCGTACTTCGGCCTGTTGGAACGGGACGCCACCCGCAAGGCCGGCCGGATCGCCGGGTTGGACGTGGTCGAGGTGGTGCCGGAGCCGGTCGCCGCCGCCCTTCAGTACGAGGTGGGCGGTGAAGCCAGCCGAACGGTGCTCGTCTACGACCTCGGCGGCGGCACCTTCGACACCACGGTCATCCGGATCGACCCGGACACCGTCGAGGTGCTCTGCACCGACGGCGATCAGAAGCTCGGTGGTGCCGACTGGGACGCCCGGCTCGTCCAGTACCTGGTCGACGAATTCGTGGCCCGCGCCGAACCGGCCGAGGATCCGACGCTCGACGATGAGTTCATGCAGGATCTCGCGCTGACCGCCGAGGAGGTCAAGCAGCAGCTTTCGGTGGTGAACTCGCGCAAGGTGCCGATGCGGTACGCGGGCGCGGCCGCATCGGTGGAGGTCACCCGAGAGACGTTCGAGGAGATCACCGCGGACCTGCTCGACCGGACCATCGAATACACCGGACGCACCCTGCACACGCTCGGCCAGAGGCTGGGGACGGACGACTCGGCCGCCGCCATCGACGAGGTGCTGCTGGTCGGCGGTTCCAGCAAGATGCCGGCGGTGGCACGGCGGTTGACCGAGAGGTGGGGGTGGACGCCACGGCTGCACGATCCCGACATGGCGGTGGCCAAGGGCGCCGCCCGCTACGCGCTGAACCGTGCCCTCTGGGCCTGGGACGGCGAGGGTGCGGGCCCCACCCAGGAGCAACGGCAGGAGCAGGCCGAGGCCATCGCCCTGGCCATCGGGCTGGACGAGGAGGCGTTGCAGGCCAGCGCGAACAAGCGGATCGTCACCGTCCTGCCGAAGTCCTTCGGGGTGAAGCTGCGGGACACCTCGTTTCCGGACTGGGAGACCCAACCGCCGCGGTTGTTCGTGGAGCACCTGGTGCATGCGAACGAGGCGTTGGCGATCCACCGTGAGTTCACCGCACAGACCGTGGTGGAGGGACAGACCTCCGTCGAGATCGAGATCTACGAGCAGGCCGGGGCCGCGGAGAGCCCGGAGCTGTCGGCCAACAAGCCGGTGGACAAGGGCAACGGGCTGATCACCGGTCTGCCGCCGCTGCCCCGACAGTCACCGATCCACATCACCATGGACGTCAGCGACGGCGGTGAGCTCACCCTGCGCGCCGTCGAGCCGAGCAGCGGCAAGGACCTCGTCATCGAGGTGCGGGTCAGCGTGCTCAGCGAGGAGGAGGTCGAGCAGGCCCGGGAGGTTGTCGCCGGGATCACGGTCCGGGGCTGACGATCATGGCATTCGATCAGCGCGCGTACCTTCGCGACGTGATCGGTCCGCTGCGCGACCGGCCGGACGGCCTGTCGGCCACCGATCTCGCCCGGCACTACGCGGTCACGCCGGAGATGTCCGCAGCCCAGCTACGGGAACATCTGACGGCGGTTCGTCGGCTGTGGAACCAGCGGTCGAGCGGCGTCGACTCCGCTGCCCGGGTCTGCGCGCGGCTGTTCAACCGGGACGAGCAGCTACGCGCCGAGCACGGCGAGGACATGTTCGATCCGTCGTGGTGGCGGCAGCGGATCGAGGAGCACGGCCGGGGTGCCCGTGCGGAGTCCGAGCGGCTCGCCCGGGACCTGGCGCAGGCGTACGGTGCGCTCGGGCGGATCAGCCAGGCTCAGCTCAAGGAGATCGCCGGACACTGGCCGGGGCTGAACGCCGACCAGATCGACGACGCGGTCCGGCGGGCCGGCCTGACCGTGGCCGATCCCCTGGAACTGCCGTCCGAGCCGGGCATGGAACGCACCGGCTACCGGTCGCTGCTCCGGCTTCAGGACCTGCTCGGCGTACCCACCCTCGTCCAGGTGGTCCACCCCGACAGCGCCCCGTTCCGGCTGTTCGGCCCGGACGCGGTGCCGCTCGACGCGGCCACCGTACGGGCCCAGGCGGAGGAGGCGCACCGCCTCGCGGACTCGACCGCCGTGCGGCATCGCAAAGAGGCCCTCGGCCTGCTGCAACGTGCCACCGACGCGGGCGTGGACCTGGGCACGGTCGCGCTGTTCCAGCTTGTCGAGCGGCTGCGATCGGGGCGGACCAGAGGTCTCGCCGACGGAATGCTGGTCCGGATCGCCACCGACGCCGGGCTGGACCAGTCCGACGCCCGGTCCGTGGTGGCGAACCTGCCACTGGACACCGACCGGGAGAGCGACCCGGCGGACCGGATTCGTGATCTGGTCGCCGACGGGCAACTGCACGCCGCCCGGCAGGCCCTCGCGCTGCTCCCCGCCGACGCGCCGGAGCGGGACGAGTTGCGTGGCCAGATCGAGACTCTGCTCGCCGAGGCCGAGTCGCTGCGGCAGGCCGCCGACGAGGCGGTCCACGCGGAGCGCGAGGAGGAGGCGGCCCGGCATCTTCGTGCCGCCCTCCGGATCGCGGCGGACGACGAGGATCTCGCCGGACGCCTCGTCGCGCTTCCACCGCCGCCCCCGCGTGAGGTGACGGTGCGGCCGGCGGAGACCGGTGTCCGGCTCACCTGGACGCCGCCGGCGGGGCAGAGCACCGAGGTGAGCTACCGGGTGCTCCGATCCGACCGGCCGCCCCGGTCGGCCACCGACGGCGAAACTGTCGTCGAGGGTACGGCGACGGAGGCGACCGACCCGGCCGCGCCACCGGCTCGACCGCTGCACTACGGCGTCTTCGCCAGCTACGGCGGGGACTGGTCGCGTCCCGCCACGGTCGAGACCCGCATCGTGCCCCCGGTGTCCGCCGTGCGGATGTCGGTCCGGCCGACCGAGCTCTCCTGCTCCTGGCGGGCGCACCACGCCGTGGTGGACATCCGGGTGCGCCGCACGCTGGCCCGCCCCCCGGTGACCGAAGCGGACGGGGATCCGGTGAAGGCCAGCCGCACCGGGTTCTCCGACGACACCGGGGACGGAAGCACCGACCGCTACTACGGCATCGTCGCGATCTACCGGGACGAGCACGGTGCCGAGGTGCACGCGCCGCTGGTGGTGGCCCACGCAGCCCTGCGCGACGCGCCACCGCCGTACGTGGAACGGCTGCGGGCACACGTCACCGCCCATGACGCGAACACCGCGACGGCACACCTGGCCTGGCTCACCCCGGCCACTGGCACGGTGTCGATCCGCCGGTCGGAGTTGCGGCCGACGTGGGCCACGGGCAGCCGGATCCGCCTGGACGAGATGGAAGGTTACGGCGAGACGCTGATCAGCGACCGCATCGTGCAGGACGGGGAGACCCTCCTCGAGGTGACCGTGCCCAGCGGCCGATTCGTGTACGTCCCGTTCACCATCGAACGGTCCACGGACATGGCGGTGGTGGGTGAACCGCTCCTGCTGGGGGTGACCGAGCCGGTCCGGCAGCTCGTCGCCCGCCGCACCGGCGACGAGGTGGACGTGGCCTGGGTGTGGCCGCCCGCGGTCAACCTGGCCGAAGTCACGTTCACGCCACCGCGCGGCGCGCCGACCGTACGGCGGGTGACCCGGGGACAGTTCACCGAATCCGGTTGCCGGCTGCGCGTGGACGCGGTCGGAGGTCGGGTGTCGGTGCGGACCGTGGAACGTGGTGCCGGCGGGGAGACCTACTCCGTCGCGGAGACGGTGTCGGTGGACGGGCTGCCCGTCGCGTTCGGCTACCGCATCCGACGGGAGGGTGGCCTGTTCAGTCGCAAACGGTTGCTGACCGTCGAGGTCGACCAGCCGTGTGACGGTGTGGAACTGCTCCTGGTGGCCGCGCCGGGGCTGGCGATGCCGGCTCGACCGGAACGGGGCCGCGTGGTGCGCCGGGTCACCGGGCTCTCGCTGCGCCCGGACGCGCCGTGGCAGCTGTCGTTCACCCTGCCCACCGGCATCGACAAGCCGTACTGGCTGCGCTGTTTCGTGATCCGACCGGCCGGAGCGCGGGTTGCCGACCCGATCGACGAGATGAAGGTGCCCTGACATGACGACCCACTCCTGCCCGTACTGCTACGGGAAGATCGACCCCCGCAGACCGTGGTTCCGGTGCACGGGACGGCGGTCGCCGGGAAAGGAGCCCTGCAAGCCCCAGTGGGACGAGGCCCGGGACCGGGAGTTCCAGGACAAGCAACTCGTGCTGCCGTCGTTCGCCGGGCCGCGACGCGCCCTACGGCCGGTGCACTCCGCGCCCTGCCCCCACTGCGAGACCGAGTCCGCGGTCAAGGTCTGCCCGAACTGCCACACCAGGTTGCCGGCGGCGTTCGGTGAGGGGCGCAGTCCACTGATCGCCATGGCCGGCGCCCGGCACACCGGCAAGAGCGTGTACCTCAAGGTGTTGGCGCATCAGCTCCGCCGGGGCATGGGCCAGCGGTTCAACGCCGATGTGCGGCTCGCCGGTGACCGGCAGTTCCAGCAGGAGACCGGGGGTGGCATCGACTTCCTCGACCCGGCGGGCGAACTGTTTCCCGAGGGCGGCCTGTACCAGCGGACCAACCAGGCGGTGAACGGACGACGCGAGCCGATCGTGTTCGCGTGGCGCCAGAACCGCCGGATCACCGGCTACGACACCACTTTCCTGTCCTTCTTCGACACCGCCGGTGAGGATCTGCTCGACCAGGAGACCGTCGACAATCTCGGCTATCTCGGCGCGGCCGACGCGCTCATCCTGCTGCTCGACCCCTTCATGATCCCGCAGGCGCGGGATCAGATCCGGGTGCCGGAGTCCGCGATCGACAAGCACGCCAACACCATCGACGTGGTCAACCGGGTGACCGAGAACCTGCGGATCAGTCACCGTCTCGGTGGCCGCAAGAACATCCCCATTCCGGTGGCCGTCGCCTTCGCGAAGATCGACGCGTTCTTCGAAGTGCTCGGCGCCGACCATGCCCTGGTCCGTCGTCCGGAGCCGGGGCCGTACTACGACGAGCAGGCCGGCCGGGAAACCCATGAACACGTCCGAGCACTGCTGCACGATTGGGGCGCGGACGACATCGACACCCACCTCACCCACCACTACCGGAAGTTCCGCTACTTCGCCGTCTCCGCCCTCGGTTCCGAACCGGACTACGACAACAACCGGGTGGACGTCCGCGGAGTTCGACCGTTCCGGGTGGACGAGCCGCTGCTCTGGCTGCTGAGCGAGTTCAACGTGGTGCCACGTCGCCAGGCGGCACGATGAGCCACTTCGAGACGCTCATCTACACCGACTGCCGACCGGGTCAGGGGCTCAAGGGCAATGCCGGCCTCCAGTTCCAGGCGCGGTCGACGGAATCCGCGGCGGCAGCGGAGGGTCTGGTCCGCAATCACCTGCTCTACGAGCCGCCGTCACGATGGATGGCCGACCGGCGACCGGTCGACCAGTACCCCCCCTCGTTCGCGCACATCAGCTCCGACGGGCTTCTCGTCACCGCCGCCGGGCTCTACCTCGGCCGAGAGGCGAACGGCACCCGGGAGGGCAACCAGCTCACCCACGCCATCGTCACCACCGATCCGGCCACCTACGGCGACCTGCGACCGGCGCAGCTGTTCCGGGCCGGGTTCTGGTCGACCGAGGCGGCACCCACCACCCGATCCGAACCGATACGGCTCGGCGAAGGGACGGGCACCGGCTACTCCCCGCTCCGCGCGCAGACCTTCGTCCTCGACCAGCCGCACGGCCGGGATACGTTGCTGGCGCTGGTCTCGGCGCTCGCCGAGGCCGGCCGCCCCGGGCGAGCACGGGTCCTCTTTGTCGGCGACGACATGGACTCGATCGTGGCATGGCTGGTCGCCGGTACTCTCCTGCTGCCCCGTGAGCGGGCGCTGGAGCTCGGCTTCAAGATTTTTTCAACCGACCCGGCGCGGTCGGCGCTGCCCGTCCTCGCGGTCCTGCCGGAGTTCGCGGGTCAGGCCGGCCGGATCGACAACGCCCTCGGGTACGCCGTTTTCGACCTGCGCCACCACCGGCACACCCCGGTCGAGCCGAACACGGCCGCCCGGCGGTGGGTCGACCTCTTCCTCACCGAGAATCCACGAGACGTGGTCGACGCGTTGGGCGTCGCCACCGCGTCCGGGCTGGCCGAGGAGGAGGCTGCCGCGCTCGGACTGGCCGCGATCCTGCACCGCCTCCCGGAACCGCAGCACGCCGAGGCCATCGTGGACTGGCTACGCACCGGGTCGGAAGGGATGCGCCAGGCGTACGGCGCCGACGTGGCCGACCTCTTCGCCGAAACGCCCGAACGTTGGGAGCAGCGGGTGCTGGTGCGGCTCGACGAGGTCGGCTGCGACGGCCTGGTGCCGGGTAAGGCGGCCGACGTCCGTCTCGCGCTCGTCATCAGCGAGGTGGAGGAGGCTCGCGTACGGGGTCTGGTGACCGACCGTCGGTTACCCCCGCTGCCGTCCGGTGAGTGGCACCCTGAACACGACGACCAGGTTCGCCAGCTGCTCACCGAAGCGCTCACCTCGGGCGTGTCGCCGGAAGGGTTCGAGGCGTTGCTGCGGCTGGCGACCCGGTTCGACGTGGATCTGCGATGGCCGGACATCGCGCCGGCTGCCGAGACCTTCGTCGAGTATCTGGCGGACCACCCCCGACGTTTCCGCCTCGCCGGTCTGGCCTGCGTCGACCAGCTGGAACGTCAGCTCCTGACCGTGCTGGATGATCGCGCCCAACGCGGTGCGAAGGAGCGGGCGGAGGTGGGCGACGGCTGGTGGCGACGCCTGTTGCCGTCGGTCAAGACGCTGTCCTCCCCGCTCGCTGAGGCGGTGCTGGGCTCAGCGGTACGGCACGGTGACGAGCGTGAACCGGTCATCCGCCGGTACCTCAACGACAGCCGGGACGACCCGCGTGGCTTCGCCTGGCTGGCAGGCGCACTGTGGAGCCAGTCCTCGCCCACGACTGCGGAGCTGGAGCTGCTGCTCGACTGGGCACCACACGGCACGCGCCTACCCAGCCGGGTCTTTCGGGCGGTCGCCGACGAGGTGACGCGTGGCCCGGCGGAGCAGCGGCTGTTCGACCTGTGTCACCAGTTGGTCGCCCGTGACCTGATGACGCCCAGCGACCGGGTGGCCGCCGCACTGGCCGAGGACGCCAGGCTGACCGACATCATCGACGAGTTGGCCCGTGGCCCCAACGACCGTCGCAAGGCGGAGCTGCTCCGCCGGCTACGCGACTGTCCCGTACGGCTGGTCGAGATGCGGAAGGACGCGGTCGTCGTGGCGCTGAGCCGGGTGGTGGCCTTCGCCAACCTCGACCGGGTGCTCGACCGGCATTCGGCCCTGGCCGCTCCCTTCGTCGACCGACTCGTGCACGCCTTGACGAGCGAGGAGGGTGAGGCACCGGCCGTGCTCACCTACTACCTGACGGCCAGTTCGCGTACACCGGAAGATCGGCAGGTCAAGCGCCTCGAGCAGGCTCTCGTGCACTGGTTGGTCCGGGCCTCGGACAGCGCGCTCGAACGCGCCGGTCTGCACTTCGCGAAGCTCGACCCGGCATGGCGCAAGGGTTGGCAGAGGTACTCCGACAAGTGCGGCAAACGACGTCGCGTGTACCGCCTCGCCCACCCCTTCCGGGGGCGGTGACCATGCGACTCATCGGACGCGTCCTTCACTTCACCGTCAGCGTCAGCCTGCTGTTCCTGGTCGCCCTGCCGTTGGCCAACCTCACCGCGATCACCGGCCTGGCCGCGGGCATCGTGCTGGTGCTCGGGGTCGCCGCTGTCGTTCTGGTCGGCCGTCCCACCTGGGTGCGGGTACGCACACCCGACGACGTGCACGGCGGCGCCCTGGCGGGCCGGGTGGCACCGGCCTTTGTCCGATGGGACCGGGCCTGGCCACAGTACTTCGCCGCCCAGGTGCTGCTCGACGCGCAAGCGCTCGCGCGGCGCGTCTGGCTGATCACGCGTCAGCTCTGGGCCCGGCCCCGTCAGTGGGCCCGGGCGCACCGGGTGCGGTTCTGGTGGCCGTTCTACCTGCCGGTTCTCGCCGTGCAGGTCGGAGCGACGTTGGGCGTGGTGGCCGGAGTGCTGGGCGCCGGGCTGGTCACCGCCGGAGTGTCGATCGTTGTCTGGCTCGTCGGCATCCTGGTGGTCCTGCTGCTGCGCGGAATGGACGCGGGCTGGCAGTTCGCGCTGGGCGCCCGCGCCAGCTGCCGCAACTGCCACCAGCTCGCCGCCGTCCCGGCGTACCGCTGCCAGGGACCGCATCCGCTGAGCCACCGGTTGGCCGACACGGACCTGCACCGGGATCTGCGCCCCGGGCGACTCGGCGTGCTCTGGCGACGATGCGGCTGCGGCGTCCTGCTGCCCACCACCGTCCTGCGCGCCGCGTTCAGCCGCCGGTTGCAGGCGTGCTGCCCGAGTTGCGGGGAGCCGCTGCTGCCCGGTGCCGGCGTGGTCACCGACGTGCGGCTGCCGGTGTTCGGTGCCGCGTCGGCGGGCAAGACGCAGCTCATCATGTCGGCGCTGGCCGGGCTGGAACTCGCCGCGAAGCAGGCGGGAGTCGAGGTGTCCCTGGCCGACGAGCACAGCCGGCAGCGGCACGAGACGTACTCGCGCCTCATGCGCGAGGGTGCGTCGCCGGCCAAGACCGAGGCGTCCGGGCAACCCGTGGCCATCACCCTCCGGTTGGCCCGTGGTCCCCGGGTGGCACTGGTGCATCTCTTCGACGCGGCCGGCGAGAACCTGGTCGACCGGGAACAGAACGCCCGGCTCGCCTACCTGGATCACGCACGTTCCCTGATCTACGTTCTCGATCCGTTCTCGGTGCGCCGGGTACGCGAGGAGTTCGCGAGTGGTGCGCCCGAGATCTTCGCCGCGGCGAACCCGGCGAGCCACGACCCGGAGGACGCCTACAACGCGACCGCGCAGAGATTGCAGGAGTACGGCGTACGCACGGACCGCAAACGACTCGCCCTGGTGGTGTCCAAGGCGGACCTGCTCAAAAAGATGTCCGCCGGTCCGAAGAATTCTGCCGGGGTGCGGGCGTGGTTGCGGGACAACGGGCTCAGCAACCTCGTGCTGTCCGCCGAACGCGACTTCCGCGAGGTGCGCTTCTACCTCGTCTCCGGGCGGGACAGCGGTCCGGACGGCGGTTTCGGCCCGGCGAACTGGATCCTCGGCAGGGAATGGAGCGAACTTGACTGAGCAGGGAAATGCACAGCTGCCACCCAGCCACCGTGCGGCTCGTCTGGTGATCCTCGGCGCGCTGCTGGCCGCCCTGGTCGCCGCTCCGGCCGAGCCCCACGTGGCAGGCTTCGCCCGGGGCGCATGGCAGCAGGCCGGGCAGGTCGTCGCGTACTTCCTGACGCCGCTGCGCGGCCCAGCCGAGCCGGTGCCGCCCGCGCCGGAGACGCCGTCGACGTCCGGCCGGAGCGGTTGAGGTCAGTCGGCGCGGATGACCGCGCCGTGCCGACTGACCGACAGATGCACGGCTGCCTGGACAGGGTGGGCGAAGACGTGCTCGACCAGCGGTTCCCGCACCAACCGGTCCAGGGCGTCGCGGATGCTGCGTACGCCCAGTCGCAACGCCTCGGGCCGGCGCATCAGCTCCTGCACCCGGGTCACCACCGCCCGCTCGTCGACGGTGAGCCGCACCCCCTGCCGGGCGGCGCTGGCGACCAGCTGCCCCAGCAGCTTGCGGACGATCCGATCGACGAACTCGGGTCGCAGGATGTCGAAGACGGTGATGCCGCCGCCGAGCCGACCGAGCAGCTCGGGACGGCCGAGAGTGGCGGTGAAGTGTTCTCGGACGGCCCGTTCGAAGTGCGCGGTGACCTTGTCGTAGTCGGGCAGTTCGCCGCCGTCGAGCCAGCCGTACGTCTCGGCGGCACCCAGGTTCGAGGTGAAGATGATCACGGTCTCGGAGAAGTACGCCGTGTTGCCCAGCGCGTCGGTGAGCCGCCCGTCGTCGAGGACCTGGAGGAACTTGTCGAACACCGATGCGTGGGCCTTCTCTATCTCGTCGAAGAGCAGCACGCTGAACGGCCGTTGACTCACCCGGTTCGTCAACTCGCCGCCCCGCTCGTGTCCGACGTACCCGGGTGGGGCACCGGTGAGCCGCTCCGCGGAGTGCGCCTCCGCGAAGGTGGACATGTCGAAGCGGGCCAGCGCGGTCTCGTCGTCGAAGACGAACTCGCTGAGCGCTCGGGCCAGCTCCGTCTTTCCGACACCGGTCGGCCCGACGAAGAAGAAGATCCCCTTGGGCCGAGACTCGGCGTTGTGCGGGTCGGCCACGAAGTCGATGCCGACGGTGGCCGAGGTCAGTGCCCGGCGGACCCGGTCGACGGCGACAGGTTGACCGATGACGCGTTCACCGACGGCGCTATCGAATCGGTCGAGTCGGTCGCGGACGCGGCGCCAGGGGTCCTGCCGTGGGCCGAACAGCGTGCGCTTCATCAGCAGCCGTGGCTCGTCCAGCGGGATCTTCTGCAGGTTGCTCATCCGCCACAGGCCGTCCAGCTCGGAGATCGCCATGCCCTCGCTGAGGTTGGCCAGCACCCGCAGGTCCTCGGGTGCCTTGCGGGCAGCCGCCGCCTCGTGGAAGTGGCGGGCCTGCTGATGGAGGTAGACGTGCCGCTCGTCGAAGGTGGGCAGAGCCGCCTCGACGACCTGCACGTATGGACGATCCCGGTAGAGCCACGCGGGCAGCGCCGCCAGGTCGTCGGCGACCAACAGCAGCAGGTTGCGGAGGGGACCACTCTGGGCCGCCTCGGTCATCGCCCTGGCCACGGTACCCAGCAGACGCCGTTCGGCGTCGCCGCCCCGGTCGGGAGGCGACAGCAGCAGGTCGGCCTGGTCGACGAGGAACGCCGACGAGACGGTGGGCTGCCGCAGCACCCGCCGGACGGCGGCCATCGCGTCGTACGGGTTGGTGAGTGCTGGCGGAGGCGCGTCGCGTAGCGCGGCGGCGAACCGACCCCGGGTCGCTCCGGTCCGGTCCGTCGCGGCGGACGATCCACCCGAGGACCCACCGGGGTCGCCCCCGGCGAGCCGATGGAACTCGTGCTGGTCGGTCGGGCTGACGAAGCTCAACCCGTCCACCGGGTCGTAGTAGCCGGTCAACTGGTATCCGAAGATCGACAGCAGGCCGGCGACCGCCGTCCGCAGCGGGTGGAAGGAGCGGTCCCAGCGGACCAGGTCACGGACGTTGCCGTGGATGACGACGTGCCGACCGCGGGCGATCTCGGCGGTGACCCGTTCCAACCAGGCCGCTGCCGGCGGCGCACTGGGACGGCTCGCCGGTCCGGTGGTCACGACCGACTCCGGTCGTCCTGGGCCGGACGGGTCAGTGCCTGCCGGGCCGGCGGACGGGGGATGGCGGGCTTGCCTTCCCAGTGCAGTCCGTCCGCCTCCACACCCTGGCCGGCGAGTTCGGTGTGGAAGCGTTCGAGCAGTTCCTCGGTCAGGTCGCAGCGGGAACTCTGGCCGTCGACCGTGCGTTCGACAACCGTGTCGGAGCCGTCGGTGCGGTACTCCAGCCGGTTTCCGCTGCCGTCCCCGGCGTGCACGGTGAGTTCGACGGCCGAGCCGTCCGCCCGTTCGGCGAGGAAGACCACCGCATCGGCCCGCTCCGTCAGGCTGTCCGGCACGACTCGGAGTCCGGCGGCAGGCAGTGCGGCGCTGGCCGCCTCCACGATGAGCGCCATCCGGTCCAGCTGATCGAGTCGGGCATCGGTCGCGACAGCCACCTGCTTGATCCGCTCCCGCAGACCGGCGACCTGCCGCTCCCAGTAGTCGGTGTTGCCGGTGGCGGTTCTCCGCAGTCCGGCGACCGCAGCACGCAGTTCGGCCGCCCCGTCGACCGTGACCCCGGCCGCCGCCGCGTCGGCCAGGACGGTCGAGAGCTGGGCCGCCAGTTCGTCGGACTCGGTGGCCAGACGCATCAGGGATGCCTGACGGTCACGGACCGTCTCGACGTGCGCCCCGACCGCCTCACCGAGCCGGCGATGCAGGTCGGCGAAGCCGCGCGGATCACCCGCCAGCCGCCGCGCCTCGCCCAGCAGGGCACCGATGTTCCGGTGCCCCACCGGGTCGAGCTGCTCCGCGTCGGTCAGGCTCCGCACTGGCGCGACGGCCAGCTCCACCGCCCGGCCGTGCTCCACGCGGGTCAGTTCCCGGGACACCTCGGCGGTGAGCTTGTCCACCCGCCGTTCGGCGCTGCGCAACTCCCGGCCGAGCCGGCTCAGTTCGGCCCCGTCGCTGGGACGGCCCAGCCCAGCCACCCGACCGCTCTCTGCGGTGACCTGGGCATGCTGGGACAGTCCCCGCGAGCTGTCGGTGAGCTGGCGGAGTCGTTCGGTCAACGCGTCCCGGCGCGTCTCGGCCGCCCGTACGGCGGCGTCGAAGCGCTGCTGGCGCTGTTCCTCCTGACGTCGACGGCGTTCCTCCTGACGTCGTCGCCGAGCGGCCGCCAGTTCGGCCCGCCGGGCCGCGTCGAAGTCGACTGTCGTGTACTTGGGGCTGCCAGACATTCATCGACCTTTCTCGTCGGAGCTGGTGGCGGACGGGGCAATCGTGATCCCCCGGGTCCGCATGGCGGTCTCGAAGCCGGTGCGGAAGCCGGGCACCGGCGGGACTCCGATCCACTGCACCCCGTCGTCGGTGAGCCGCAGCTCGATGCCGGCGGAACCGTCCTCCGGCGGCGGCGCGTGCCGGTCGGTGAGAAAGTGCAGGCGTTGGTTCGCCGAGCCGCGCCAACGCAGGTCGGCATGACGGGCGGCGACGTACGGACCGTCCACCAGGATGTCGAGCTGATCCAGCAGGCGGAGGTGGTCGGGCTCACCCCGCCGACGCAGGTGTTCCATGGTCCACCCGCTGTATGCCATCACCGACCAGTCCCGGTCGGCCCGTACGCGGGTGACCAGTGCGCTGAGTCCGGCCGCCTGAGACATCGGTTCACCGCCGGAGAAGGTGACCCCGGTGATCTCGGGCGGCAGGCCGCCGAGCCATTCGGCGAGGTCGTCGACGGTACGGGTGGTTCCACCGGTGAACGGCAGGTCCTCCGGTGCCACACATCCGGGGCAGCGCAGTGGGCAACCCCGTACCCAGATCACCGCGCGCAGGCCCGGGCCGAGCACAGCGGTCCGCTCGACGACCCGGCTGATCTCAAGCGTCGTGGTCACCGTCGGCCTCCGGGAAAGGGGTCGGGTGCCCCGGCGGCGACCATCGCGCACCACGGGCAGTGGCGTCGCTCGCGCGGGTACACGTGGGTGGGTGCGATGGGGCACCCGACCAGCCGGTCGCGGGCGTACGCCAGGGCGGCTGCCCAGGAGCGCGGCCCTGGTCGGGCCGCCGGCGCGTCGAAGCCGGCGTCGAGGGCCTCGCTCAGCCGGCGTCGCAGCACGTCGGGCAGCAGGTCCGCCGGTACGGCGGCGGCCGGAGCGCGGAGGTCGGCGCCGAGTAGCCGACAGCGGCGCAGGTGGACGTTGTCGACCTCCTCCACCGGCCCGGTCGCGTCGGGCGGCACTCCCCCGTAGGGATGGAAGCCGAGACAGACGAGTTGGGCGACGAGCACGGCCAGCGCCCACGCGTCGCTGGAGTGGTCCCGCCGTCCCGGCGCCGGGCCGAGGACCTCCGGGGCGGTGTACTCGGGACGGGAGAACGGGCACGGTAGGTCCACCCCGGTGGTCGGGTCGTGCAGCTGCCAGCCGTCGACGTCGATGAGGCAGACCCCGCCGGTGGCGGTGACGAAGACGTTGACCGGGGCGAGATCACCGACGACGTGTCCACGCTGGTGCACCGCCTCGACCACCCGCGCCAACTCCTCCGCCACCGTGAGCCACCAGACCCAGGTGATGCCGGGCAGCATTTGAGCCCGGGCCACCGGGTTGAACAGCAGCGGCAGCGGAGCGAACAACGGTGGTCCGAGCCACGGGGCGGCGTATCCGACCAGTCGGTCGTCGTCCCGCCGACGCACCGCTGCGTACGGCCAGGCCACGACCGGATGGCCAGCCTGCCCGGTCCAGTCGGTCGGCTCGGCGAGCAGCGCCCGGATCCGGGTGGCCAACTCCGCCCGGTCCACCCGGTGCAGCACCTTGACCACCGTGTCGGGCCGGCCCCGGAGCCGGAAGACCCGCCCCTGGGAGCCGACCGAGCCGATCGGCGTGTCCAGCCGATCGGTCACCCGACGCCCGTCCCGGTCGACGAGCCATATGTGCATACTCATCGGGGCACCGCCAGCAGGAGAGTCTTGTCGTCGTCGGTGAGCGCACCGACCCGTCGGCCGGCGAGTATCCGGGTCACCGCCATCGGGTCGGGCTCGGCACCTTCGACGAGCGCGAACAGTTGGGCGAACGCCTCGGCGCCGGGCTGACGGGGCCGGGCACCGTCGTACTCGACGAGGAGGCTGTCCAGGCCGTCGGTGAACACCGCGATTCCGGTGAGGTCGGGCAGCCGGGCCACCCGCCGCCGGGCGTGACCTCGGACGCGGGCGACCGGCAGCAGCGTGGCCGTGCCGAGCGACTGATCCGCACCGCCGGTGGGGGCGACCAGCAGATCGAGGTTGCCGTCAGCCGCTCGGACCACGACGACACCGTCTCCCACCGCGAGCACGGCCACCCACGGCGGACGGGCCACGACGACGGTCAGCGTCGTCGCCAGGTCCTCGGGGGCGAGGTCCCCGACGGCCCGCGCCAGCGCCCACGCCGCGCGGCGGAACCGGCGGATCACTCGGTGCCGAGCGACGTCGAGCAGCCGGGCCCAGGCGGCGGTGGTGGCCGGGCGCTGATCAGCGGCGAGTGCGCCGAACACCTCCAGGGCGAGGGTGACCACCAGGTTCGCACCGGTCGCGGCGTACCGCCGGCTGCCGGCTCCGTCGGCGGTGACCAGTAGCAGAGTCCCGTCGAGTTCCCGCGTCGCGTAGGCGTCCTGGCCGCTGAGCCCGGCGCGGGCGTGCGCCCCGCCCGCCACGCTGCCACCCAGCACCGACCACCGCGCCGCCATCAGAGGTCGTCCCCGTAGACCTGACTGCGTACCTGGTCGAAGTCGACATGGTCGGAGGTCGCCACCAGAATCAGGTCGAGCAGCTTTCGCAGGTCGAGGTCGGCGAGGGCAAAGTAGCCGCTCGGCGTGGCCAGGGCGCGCATCACCTCGTCGTCGACCCCGGGCACACCGAATGCGAACATCTGCAGCCGGCGCGTCGATCGCCACTGCTCCAACCGGCGGGCGAGCGGCCGCCAGTCGTCCGTGGGATTGCCCTCGTCGTCGGTGGGCGTGCCGTCGCTGACCAGGATCAGCCGGGGCCCGCCGGTCTGCTGGGCATGCACCGTCTGCACGTGCTGACGACGCTGCTCCACGAGATCGAGTGCCAGTTCCACCGCCGCGACCATCGGGGTCGCGCCACCCGCCGTCAGGGTCGGCAGGTCGAGCCGGGATGCGGGTACGAAAGCGGCACCGTCGGCGGCGGAGGCCGTTCCGTCACCGGAGACCACCCGTACCCCGTCCGCGCCGAACGTGACGACCACGAACTCGACGTCCCGCAGCGCCCCACGGCCCTCCGCACGCACCGTCGGCAGCCACCGGGTCAACTCCTGGTTGAGCACGTCGATCGCGCGCATGCCGTTGCTCTGGGTGGCCGCCATCGACCACGAGGTGTCGATCAGGAGCGCCACGAAACGCCGCCGGTGCGTGTCGGTCACGAACGGAATCGCGTCCGGCTCCTCCGACTCGTCCTGGAACAGCGCGAAGGGGTTCACGGCCGGATCGCCCTGGCCGGCCAGCGGTCGCCCGTGGCGGAGGTCAGGCCGACGACGCCATCGGACCGGGGTGTCCGTCCCGCCCCGGACAGCGAAGGCCGTCGGGCCGCGTGCCCGGACCGGGAGGCGGCGGCCGGAAGCCGGTCGGAAAAACTCGCCACGTCCCTATCTGACGGACCGTCCGGCGCAAGGTCTCCACCGGCGCGGCGTCCGTCATGCGGGCTCAGCCGTCCGGGGCGTCAGGGAAGGCCCAGGCGATGCCGTACGCATGGCCCTGCTGCAACCCGTCGAAGTCCGAAGTCACCTCGCCCACCGAGTCGGGTTCCAGCCGGTCGGGCCCCGGTGCCCGGTCGTCAACCGCGCGAGGTGGCACACCGTCGAGCCGCCACGCGATCACCGGGCCCCGGTCCAACGGAAAGCGCAGCCGGACGGTGCAGCGCGCGCACGGCGTAAGTGGCTGGAACACGTAGTGCTCCCGGACCGCCTGCCCCGGTGGCACCCGGTAGTGCACGCAGATCTGGTGCCGCTCCCCCGGTGCGAGGGTCCGGGGAAGGGCGAGGGTGAGGCGGAAGACCTGTCCGGCGTTGTGCCGGGTCAGTTCGGTGATGCGCGCGCCGAACAGCACGTCGGCGCGCACGTCGTGATCCGGGGCGTCGTCGCCGGGCCGACGCGGCAGGCTGAACTGCACGGTGATCTGGTCGATCGCCCGGATCGCCGTGATGTCCCGCGTCTCGTACAGCTCGGGGGTCGGCGTGTCGAGCCGCAGCAGTGCGCTCATCGCCTGCACGTGCCAGGCAGGACCGGACTCGGATGCCTCGACGGAAGTCCTGAGCGCGATGGTGCGGACCAGCCGGGCGACCGCCTCGTCGATCCGACGACGGGCGGTGCGGTGCTGTACCGAGAGTTCCGTGGCGAGTTGCTCGATGCGGCGGTCCAGCCGGAGGTAGGAGTGATCGGGATCGAGGGCGTACGCCAGCTCGACTGCCCGACGTAGCTCACGGGGCATGTCGGCGGTGCGGGCGAGCAGGGCGGCCCGCACCTTCGCGCGGGTGGTCGCCTCTGGCTCCGTCCACGACACCCCACACAGGTCGGCCAGTAGCGGGCCGAGTCGCCGACGTAACGGGCTGCTCTGCACGCCCGCGCCCCGACGGAGTTCCAGTAACTCCTGACGGAGTCCAGCCTCATACGAGGGGTAATCCTCGATCGCAGCAGGCAGGGCCCTCCTCCTTTCGTAGTGGTCCGTCAGAACGGTGCGGAGGCTATCGACCCCTGTCCCGCCCTGGTCCCGTCGTCGCCCACGCGCGACCTTTATCTGGCCAGAAAATTGGCCATTGCCTGGCCAGCGGCGAGCACCCGCAAGCACAAGGATGGACCAGTCTCGTCGCAATCAGGAAACGGGGATCCATTCGTCGCCATGTGGGTACGAACAATCAATCGTCATAGCACACACAGACCGGCGTGCGGAGCCGCCGATCGGCCGGGTCAGGACCGGACCTCGGGTGCCCTGACGGACGTGGCCGCGCAGACAGGTGGGTCGCGGCACTTCGGCGAAACCGCTACCGCACTCACCGTAACGGCCTCCTCGGCCGACGTTCCGTCATCGATCGACCACGAACCGCTTCTTCGGCGGGCAGGGGCTCGCCTGGCCGAGTCAATGGAGACATTGTTAGTGGCCATCCAGGGGCGATCCTTCGGATGCAATCGCAGGGTCAGGCAGGGCTCATTCCGTATGGGGAAGGGGGCGTCATGACAAACGCGGATGATTCGATCCGCCAGCCCTTTCCGGCCAGATCTGTCAATTACGCGACACTCGACCGGGAGACGCATTCCCGCCCCGATCCGGCTCAGGGCGAACTGCGCGGGCTCGCCCACCGCGGTGAACTCGCCACCACGATGGCATCGGCGACGCCCGAGGTCCGCGCCCGGCTCACCGGCGCCGCGTACGCGATCGCATGGCCAATCGTCTTCACCAGGGTGACCCGCCCGATGGAACGACGACGTGGTCACTGGGCCTGCGCCACCTCCGTTCGAATGCTTGCCGACGACTGCCTCGACCGGCACCACGACGACGTGGAGGCGGTGGTGACCGATCTCCTGGCCAACGCCCGGGTACCGATCATCGATGTCGAACGCTGGCTCTCGACTCGACTCACTGCCGCAACCGTCGACGGTCACCGCCGTCGGCGCGGTGGTCGGGGCGCGTTGCAACGGCCCCGGGTCCCCGCCTGGCTGGCCCGCGAGCTCGACAACGACCCGTGGCTCACCGACCTGGCGGTTCAGATCCTCACCTGGGTCGGCGTCCCGACCACCGCCGGTACCGAGCTGTGGCCGCTGGACAGGTGGGCGCAGCGACGCGAGGCAGTGACGGGCGACCCGACCGGCGGCGACGGTGGCACCCTCACGAGGGAGATCGAGAGGGTCCTGACAGCCATGCGACGACGGCCCCGGTGGTACGCCGACTACGTGGAACGGCCACTCGGCCGCAAACACGCTCCCGTCCTCGCCGTTCCCGGTGACGGGGTCACCGACCCCCAGCCGTTGGTGCCGGTGGGACCGCAGGAACGGGACGAGGCGAGGCTCGCCGACCTCGCATCCGCCGCTGTCGAAGCGATCAACCATGGTCTGCGCGACGGGGGCGACCCGCGCGAGACGGTGGTTGAGGTACTCCGAATGGTCTTCGGCTCCGACATCGGCAGTGAGGAGATCGATCGTGTGCCCGGCGAAACGGCAGCCACCGACGAGCGGGTCTCAGCCCTGCTCGCCAACGACGCCACCGTCCGGCGGATCGTCGACGACGTGCTCCACATCATCTCCGACGGCCCGCGGTAACCCCCGCACCCGCTCGATGGTGTCCGCCAGCACAGCCGGCTCCGCTCCGGCTGCCACGGCCGCACGCCATGCCTCGGTGAACTCCCGTTCGAGCAACCGCCGGATTCGGGCCTGCTGCACCGGGGAGAGTTCCGCCGGCTGCGGTTCTGGGTCGGTCACCGCTCCTCCACCAGCGGACGGTGGCCGCCGACAGGCGCACGGCGTGCGCGTGACGCACATCCTGGCCCGTCCGGCCGTGCCACGCGTGGCACGGCCGGCGGATCGCCATCGCTGGTCATGGCCGTGACCGACTGGTCCCGGCTAGCCATGTCGCCTCCGATCCGCACCGCACGCCCGACAGGTTCACTGTCATCATCCTGACGGACGGGCCATCGGCACGGCCACTCCCCCGCTGGCCGGTGGGCGGCCGAGGCATCGAGTCGGTCGGCGACCGGGTACGGATGTCAGCGGTACGCCCTCGCCCAATGAGACTCCACGTCGCCTCCCCTCGTCAGGATGCTCATCCGGTCCAGGGGTATTGCACCCCGGTCCCGTGGCCGGTATTCCGGGGAAGGACGGGATCTCGCCCGGTCCCGCGTCGAGGAGGGCACCGCATGTCTGCCGTACCGCTGGATGGTGACGCGCCCTGGGCGAAGGGATCATTCCTGGGCCGGATCGCGCCGGCCGACCGCCAGGAGTTGCTCGCGCTCGGGGTCACCCGCACGGTGTCCTCCGGCCGGCGGCTTTTCGTCGAGGGCGCGCGTGACACCCACGTCGAGGTGCTCCGGCGTGGTTTCGCCAAGGTGACCGCTACTGTGGACGGCTCGGACCGGCTGCTGGCGATCCGCCTACCGGGTGACCTCGTGGGAGAGTTTGCCGCGATCACCGGCCAGGCGCGGTCGGCAACCGTGGCAGCCTGCGGTGATGTGGTGTCGACTGTGATTCGACAGGTCGACTTCCTGCGCCTGCTCGACCGCCGCTCCGCAGTCGCCGCCCAGGTCACCGCCGTGGTCGGCGAACGGTTACGGAGCGCGAACGAGCGGCGGGCCGAATTCACCTATCCAGTGCACGTCCGGCTGGCCCGGGTGCTCGCCGAGATCGCCGCCAGCTGTGGCCGAATCGCCGACGACGAGATAGTCATCGGTGTGGCACTGAGCCACACGGAACTGGCCACCCTGGTCGGTGCGGCAACGGACACGACCCAGCGAGCCTTGCGTACGCTGCGCGCGGAGCGACTGATCCGCACCGGCTACCGCCGGATCACGGTGCTCGACCTGGCGGGACTTCGCGCCCTCGCCGCCCACGCCGACCGCCGTTGAGCCGCCGTTCACCTCGATCATCACGTCTGTTCTCCGCTTGAGGTGTACGACGCCGACATAGGCAGCGGTAGGGCCGAGCACAGCGCCCGCGCCGCACAAGCACAGCCACAGTGTGTCGACGATCGTCGGCCCGGCCGTTGGCACCGCGATGCCAGCCACGTAGATCGTCGCCAGTGCCACGGCCACGGCTAGCGCGACCAGCACCTTCCTGAACAGCGTCCGCTCTTCGCGGAGATCTCGCCGATCCAGCCCACACGATGGGCGGGTGGTGGGTCGGAGGTACCACCATGCGAACGCGCCGCCACGATCGCAGGCGATCCGCTAACCCTGAGCTTGCCCGGCTCACGAACCTCGGGTCGTGCGCGATGATTCCGACACCACCCACCGAGCCGCCGGCCAGCGCCATGGTCTAGACCTCGTGGACCTCTCTGGTCGCCGGACAGGCAGCCCCGGTTTACGTCAGGAGCTAGAACCGTAGAACATTTAGTTCTACACTTGTGCCCATGGAACGCATCGGTGTCCGGGAGCTGAACCAGAACACGAGCCAGGTGCTGGCTCGGGTGAGTGGCGGCGAGACCGTCGAGATCACCGATCGTGGACACCCGATTGCCCGACTTGTTCCGGTAGGCAACGATAGGTCGGTGTTGGCCAAGTTGGTAGCGGCAGGGCGAGCCGTCGCCCCCACCGGCGGCGGCTCTGTTCCACTTCCACCGAAGCTCGGTGACGAGAGTGCGGACGCCGCCGCCTCCCTCGCTGCGATGCGTGACGAGGAGCGCTGGTGATCTATCTCGATTCAGCTGCCGTCGTCAAGCTGGTTCGGCAGGAGATGTGCAGCGCCGACCTTGTCTCCTGGCTCCACAAGCACGACGACGTGCCGCTGGTCTCCTCTGCTCTCGTCGAGGTGGAAGTACCCAGAGCGCTGCGCCGATCAGCTCCGCAAGCTTTGATCGGAGTGCCGGCTGCTGTCGGACGGCTGTTCCGACTGGAGATCGACAGCACGATCCGGGCGACCGCAGCCGCGTTCGCCGATCCGACACTCCGCAGCCTTGACGCCATCCACCTGGCCACCGCCCAGGTGCTGACCAACGAGTCCGGCGCGGCACTCACCGCCTTCGTCACCTACGACCGGCGGCTGCTCGAATGCGCCAAGGAAGCAGGACTACCCGTAGCAAGCCCCGGCCAGAACTGACCCACGAATCCACCACCCTGCCGCAGAGTCCCGCCGCCGTACGGCAACGCCGCCACGACACCGGCCGTGGCCTGCGATCTTGCACCCTCCGTTTGGGTATCCGTTTCGAGCGGGCCGGAGGTACCACCATGCGAACCACATCGCCACGATCGCCGGTGACCCGCTACCACTGAGTTTGCCCAGCTCACGGGCATCGGGCGGTGCCCGATGAACCCGGCCCGCCCATCCGACCCGCCGGTGCGGATCGCCGATGCGGAGGAGATCAACCCGTTCCGACTCCTTCTCGATCTCCATGGCCATGCCGCGGCTCGGACTGGGGTGGTCCGATGACGCCGACCCTGCTCGCCCGAGACGTGAGCACGGTGGCGCTTGGCCGGGATTGATGCCTGGTCGTCGTGGAGTCACATGGTCGCCGTGGCGTTGAGGTTCGGAGAGCGTCCCGAGGTCGCCGTGGTGGTCAGCCTGCTGGCAGGCATGGGGGCAAGATGGTTCATGATCGCGGCCAGCAAGATGATAGCGAGGTTGAGGAAGTGAAGATTCAAGCGCTCAGCGAGCTTATCCGGGCGCTGGCCCGAGCTGACTGGGATGCTGCCGATGCCCTCGTCGCAGAGATCGGTCGTGGCGGTTGGGTCGGCGGCCTCCAGGTAATCGGAGCGGCGTTCACCCTTGCTGTCAACCGGCACTTCGAACCGGATGCCACTCCCACCGATGTTGCTGCATGGGTGTCCACAACCCGTTCGCAGCACCAGGACGGAGACACCCTGCCGGCCCTCGAAATGGAGGGTCTCATCCGCGCCGCCCTCGGCGAACCTGAGTTAGTCGACAACATTCCTGCCGAAACCATGATCGCCGCCGAGATCTTCGTCCTCGGAAAGCTGCTGCAAGAGCAGAAGCTGACCCCGGCCGAGCTGGACGAGTTCGTGGCGGAAGCAGAGGGAGTGGCGGCAGAGTACATGTAGGCATCGCCGAGACAGGGTCCGGCAGCGTTTACGGACGACGGCGGGCCTCAGCGGGCGACAGGTCTTGGGACGGGCCCATGAGAGGTAACCGTCAAGCATTAGCTCCATGACCATCAGTGACGAACGCATGGCAAGGGTCGACAAATTGCCAGGGGCGTCAGGAGCGGTACACATCCCTTCGATGATCAATGTCCACAACGGTCACGGTGCGATTGTCGTCGTCGATGCGGTAGATGATCCGGTAGGTGCCTCGCCGGGCGCTGAACCGATCAGACAACGGTGGCAACAAACGCTTCCCGACCCGGTAGGGCTCTCGCACCAACGGCCCAGTCATGAACTCGTACGCGGCCACCGCGACGGCCTCCGGCAACCGTTCGGCGAGCGCTCGACGGACGGTCGGCGTGGTGCGCAACGTATACGGATCTTCCGGCAGCCGGGGGCTCACGCGGCCGAGGCGCGACGGGCGCGAATGGTCTCCGCAAGCTGGCCGGCGGACACCTCTTCACCTCGGGCCAGTTCCGCGTCGGAGTCGGCCAGCCGCCGCAGGGTGTCCGCATCCCCGAGAACCGCGACGGTTTCCTCCAGACGCTCCAAGTCCTCCACCGACACCAGCACCGCGGACGGCCGACCATGCACGGTCACGGTCACCCGTTCGTGGTGGTCGTGCACCCGCCCCACCAGCTCAGAGAGCCGAGTCTTCACTTCCCCCAACGGCAGCGTCGTCATGGTCACAAGTATGACCAAAATCCGCTGGGGCGTCCACCGTTCCTCCAGACACCACGCCGATGGTTCGCATGGTGAACACACGTCGCCACGAAACGGCAGGTCAGAAAGTTGCGTGGGCCGGAGGTACCACCATGCGAACCACACCGCCACGATCGTCGGTGACCCACTACCGCTGAGTTTGCCCAGCTCACGCGGATCGGGCGGTGCCCGATGAACCGGGCCCGACCGACCGAACCGCCGGTGTGGTTCGCCGATGCCGCAGAGATCAACCCGTTCCAACTCCTTCTCGATCTTCATGACCAGGCCGTCGCTCGAACGCCGGGAACCGGCCTCGATGACGTCCTGACGGAGCTGGCGTTGTCCGCTGCGGTGGTGTCCTGGTGGACTCGCTGGCAACCCTCAATGATCCACACCGCGTTGCGGGCGGGCGCGGACCTGACGGACATCGCGAAAGCGATTGGTCTCGACGCGATCGACTTCCTCAGGCGATGGTGGCGATGGGCTGATGTCCGCGTCATGTCCGACGCCTTGTGGCGGAGAAGCCTGAGGACGTACCGCCAGCAGAATTCCTCTTTATGGCGCTGATGACCTATGGCGGCCTCCCGAGTTCCGTTGCCCTATCTCGCTCCACGACATACAGCTCAGCTCCGGGCTGCGACGGTCGGCACACGAAGAGTGGACCAAACTCGCTACACTCCCCGGCTGTACCCAACGGCGACGGGGAGACGTGACGCGGTGCGCAAAGCAATCTGGGCGTGTTCGGCGTAGGCCTCGGCGTACTTGCCGCCACCATCGGCTGCGGAACCGCACCGGAGGCGCAACAGCCACCAGCCCAAGCGACAGCCAGCGCACCGAGCGAGCGGCCCACCTTTGACCCACCGCGCACATTCGACGTGTCCGACCCCATCCCGCTACCGGACAGCGCGTCACTGTCGAAGATCAATCTGGGTGGGCAACGCGTCGAGCCGCTACCCGTGCTACTCGACGGGAAGCGCGTCTGGATCTCGTCGGTGGACCGGCTGGAGCGCGTTGACATCACCTCCGGCATGGTCGCCGGCACGCTGCGACCGGCACACGAGCCTGCGCTGTCGCCGTCGACGCTGAACCCGTTCGTCGGTGGTAACCCCGCCCAACCGCCGGTCCTGGCCGGAACCGGTGCGCAGCGCCGTGTGGTGACAGCCTTCGCCGCCACTGCGCCCGGTAAGGGCACGACACCGCCGCGCCCGGTTATCGAAATCCTCGCCGTTGACGCCGGCACCGGGCGTGAAGCTCAACGTATCGAGATCGAGCCCAGTGACGAAGATCAGCACGAGTTGACGCGGAAGCACCCGGTCGTCATCGGCGCGTCCGGCCCCGTGGTCGTCGCCCAGGTCGGCGCCGACACCGTCGCCGTGAATCTCGATGATCGACGCGAGATCTGGCGCCGTCCGGATTTCGCCCTCGGAGCCGTCGCCGGCTCGTCAACGAACACGCCGCGGTCGCCAGCCCACCGGACGCCAGCGGCGGCGGGGTGAAGCTCTACCGCGCCACCGGCTGACTGGTGCACGACCTCAGCCAGCCGTAGGTACCGCAGCCCTCGATGCTGTGGCTCAGCCATCGCCCTCGGTGGCCGTCAGTTCGTCTGTCCGGTTGGTAGGTGCCGGCCGATGTAGCCGACATAGATCCGTCCGCTCTGCGCCGTATCGTCGTAGTAGTGCATGCGGGGGCTGATCATCGCGAACTGAGCGATCTTGAAATGCGCACCCATGAAGATCTCGCCCGCCGCGATGACGGAAGCCGGAACGGGTAGCACCCGCTTTTTCCAGTACGCCGGGTTGGTTCGGACCTCCTCGCTCTCGTCACGGGCATGGCGTCGCGTCGGCCACCCGTGACAGCCATCCGGAGTGTTCTCCAGGAAGCCATGGACGTCCCTAGCCCAACGTCCGTCTGCCTTCGCCGCTGCATAGTCCTGGAGTACCAACAACGCGTCCCAGGTCTTCGAAGCCCAGTTGCCCAGGGGATCGTTGTTGTCAAGTTCCTCAGCGCAGTCAGGATCACCCGTGAACACGACGTACTGGAGCCTTGGCAGCCAACGGAGCATCTCACCGAAGCTGTCCGGGCGGGAGACGTCAGCTTCCGACGGCTGTGCCGTCCAGGCCACCTCTGCTTGCCCGAGAGAGGCGAGCCGGTGGCGCAGCGTCCGTTCCGTCTCCGCGGAGCGGGTCAGGCGTTCAACCGCGTCCCGGTTCTCGATCTGCTCATCGTCCAGCTGCCGTTTGACGTCGTGATACGCCTTCTGTATCTCATCGAGTTCGGCCTGGAGCTGCGCGAATCGGGATGCGATGTCTTTCTGCGCCTCCTGCGATGACCGGCCGACTTCGATCAGACGCACGATCTCGTCTATCCGGTCGACGGTCAGGTGATCGATTCCTACCTTGATCTTCAGGTAGTCCAGCAACATGCCTTGCTGCGCGCCGGCACCATCTTGCTGGCCGTCACTCTGTCGGGTCTCGACGGCTGCTGCCTGGGGTTGCGACGGAACGAGCGATGGTCGCTTCGAGGTGACGTCGCCGAGCCGGTGCACCAACATGTCGTCGGCGATACGTTCCAGCATCCGGTGCACCCGCGCCACCGATGCGGGCAGCGGCTGTTCGAGAGCCTGCAGTTGGGCATTGGAGGCGAGGACCCGCGCGAGCCGGGGCTGTTCGTTGTCGTCGGCGATCCGCTCGGCGCTCAGCACCCGGTGCCGCAACCCGTCGACGGCGGAGTCCAGCTGTACCTGGGGACGAAAGGTACGAAGTCGGCCCGGCAGTACGGCGTGCACCTGGCCGAGCCGGTCGTTGAGCATCTGTGTGGCTGCCCCGTCCAGCACGTAGCACGAGGCCATGCCGATGGTGAACCGGGTCAGGTCGGCGATCCGGTTGGTCCATGGGACTGAAGGCAGCGAGTCGTCGTTGCCGGCGACGAAGAGGACACCTCGTCGCTCGGTGTCGATGAGGGCTCGGTGGACCTCGTCGACTTCGTCGCCGCGGATGACGACTGGCCGCGTCGTCAGGCGTGCGGCACCGTCCCAGGCATCGATGATTTCGAGCATGGGGGCCAGGAAGCGGGGGGTGCCCGCGAGTCGGGGGCGGCTGCGTGGGTCCTCACTGTCGGGGTCGGGTGATTCGATGTCGATCCAGGCCCATGCCGCCCGTTCTCTCGCATTGGGCGAGTGTACGGTCAGCTGGGTGATCCACTGCCCGTCCGGCTTCGTTTCGACGATCCGTACGCGTGTTGACGTCGATCCATCCTGCCCCTCGTGCTGCAGTAGGAGGGCCCTGACGTTGTCACCGATGGTCGCCCACCGATTCTCATGAAGCGCAGACGGATCCCAACCCTTGGGGTCCGCGATCCAACGGTCGAGTTGTTCCCGCACCAGTCGCTGCAGATGGTCCCGTTCGCGGTGGGTCGCGAACACAGACCTGAAACCGAGCATTTGCGCCGTCCCGAGGGGTTACAGGCGAGAGGGCTCCGCCGAACGCGTCGCCGCACTCGCTGGATGCGGCCCCGCTGACCCCCGCCTGCTACTCCAGCACCTGGTCTTGGTACGGAGGCTGGAGTAGCAGCGGCGGTGTCGAGGTCGGCATCTGGACAAGGAGAGGTCAATCTGCTTGCTTGCTGGTCACCGAGATGAGCTGTTGATCATGGTGCGGATTCCAGGTCGTTGAGAAGCGCGTGTACAGGCGCCCAGCACATCCGCACCGTGTCCAGGTCGGGCACGAGCCCGTAGTCGATCTGGTGGCGGGGGTGGACGAAGTTGCGGTAGTCCCGGACCTTCTCCATGAAGTCCTTGGCGTCGGTCTGGACCCACTTCTGTCGGTGCGCGTACTCAAGGAGCAGGTGAAGGCCTGCTCGTTCGGCGGGAATCCGTCGGCCACCCCGGCCGACCAGGCCGTTCCGTCGCACAGTCTCGTCGCGGTCAGTCACCACGATGTGCAGCAGACCTTCGACGAAGCTGCCGATGCCGATGATCGCCAGCGCGTAGGCGCCGTTGTTCTGGCAGATCGACGCTTCGTCGGCGCGCGCCATCAGGATGTCGACCGCCTTGCTGTTGCTGGATAGTCGTCGCACCCGCTCGTGGAGGTCCGGCGGCGGCCCGTAGAGGGGAACGTCACTGGTCTGGCTGAGCTGACCGAGCACGGGGCGCCCGCCGACGTAGGTGATGGTGAGCTGCTCGGGAGCCAGGATGCGGTTCAGCTCTTGCGCGATCGGTTCGGCGGCCTCGACGCCGCCGTCGTACTCCAGCGGATCACCGATGCGACAGAGCAGCCGGTCGAGTGCGGCGGCATCGTCGGCATGGAAATTGAGTACTTCTGTCAGCCAGGGGATCCGCGGAGAGCCGTCGTACTGCGGATCGCCGGGCCACCGGACTCGGTGCAGGAATCGCTCGATCTGCGTACCGGTCCGCTCGTAGGGGCCATCGACGTCGCAGATCAGGCGAGCGACGCGTTCCAGAGTGAGTGGGTCGAGGGAAATCATCGGGACACCTCCCGGTCGGCGCGCTGCTGCGCGATGTCGAGTGCTTCGGTCAGGCGCTGGAGGATGATTGAGCCCCGCTTGCGGAAGCCAAGTTCGCTCATGGCCTCTTGGAGGCGCTCATCCCGATCACGCTGGAGCTGGTCGCTCACCAGCCAGGTGCAGATCTGTACCAGCTGTTCCCGCGTGTAGTCGGTGATCCGCAGGCCGATCGGCACGTCGGGGCGCGGGCCACGGTGGGTCGCCGGCGGCGACGGTGGCTGAGCGGGCCGGCGTGCCGCCGGTACGGGGCGACTTCTCGCGGCGTGGTTGGCGCGGTCGACCGCCTGCTTCCAGCGGGCGACGAGCCGGGCTGTCTGGCCTGCCGGATCCACGTACCAGTCGGTCGACCAGATGCGGTGGAACTCCCACCCGAGGCGCTCTAGGTGCTGCTGGCGCAGCCGGTCCCGGTCCCGGGCGCTGTGTGCCTGGTGGTATGAGTGACCGTCGGTCTCCACGGCGAGGACCATGCGGCCGGGCTGATCCGGATGGGCGAGGGCCAGGTCGATGCGGTAGCCGGAAACGCCCCACTGCGGCACGGCGTTGATGCCCTGCTGCTGGAGGGCCTTCAGGACGCTGCGTTCAAGGCCGTTGAGCTCGACCCCGGTGTGCTGTCGTGCGCCGAGGTCGCCGCCGAGGTCGACGAACTCCAGGTAGCGGCGGAGCAGTTCGGGTCCGCGGTTCCGTGTCGCCGCGGTCTGGTTCGGGTCCATGTCGTGGTGGGAGAAGGCGCTCACAACGGTCATCCGACTCCGCGCTCGGGTGACCGCGACGTTGAGGCGCCGCTCACCGCCCTCCTGGTTGAGCGGTCCGAAGCGCAGCGGAAGTCGACCGTCTCGGGTTTTGGCGTAGCCGATGCTCAGGATGATGGCGTCCCGCTCGTCGCCCTGGACGTTCTCCAGGCTCTTGATGAAGAACCGCTGGCTCGCGGCCTGGTCCTGGGAGAAGAAGTCGTCGAGATGCTCGTGCTCGCGTCGTCGGCTGCGCAGAGTGGCTTCAATCCGCAGGGCGTGCTTCTGCCCCATGGTGATGACGCCGAGGCTCTCGTTCGGTCGCTGCTCGGCGTGCTCGAGGATCAGCTCGACCGCCCGGTCGACCTCCTCGGTTGATGAGCCGCTCTGACCGGGGGCCACACGGCCGTCCACCGTCTCCAAGCGCAGCGGGCTGTCGACCTGCACACCAGGGAACGTGACGAGGGACCGGTTGTAGATCTCGACGTTCGAGAACGCGATCAGGCGCTCGTCTCGACTGCGGTAGTGCCAGGTCAGGCGGTACCGGTCCGAGATCAGGCCGCCGAGGACGTCAAGAACGGACTCGTAGTCCTCAAGGCTCTCGTCGCCGAGATCATCGTCTTCGCCAGCCGGGTTCTGCTGAACGAGGCGCCGGAAGAACGGCGTGGGTGGGAGCTGCTTCGGGTCACCGGCCACGACGAGTTGGGCGCCACGCATGATCGAGGCGACCGCGTCGTGCGGCTCGATCTGGCTTGCCTCGTCAAAGATCACCACGTCGAACGACCGCTCGGGCGGCAGGATGCGGCTGACCACGAGTGGTGACATGGCCCAGCACGGGAACGCGGCGAGGAGCACCTCCGGTGCGCTGCTGAGCAGCTTCCGAAGAGAGAGGTGCCGGCTCTTCTTGGCTGCCTCCCGCCGAACGAGGCCGTTCTGGTCGGGATAGGCGTCTCGGGCTTTCCGGAGGTTCACTGCCACGTTGCGGCGTACGTGCCGGGCGGCCATCTCGATGTGCCGGCTGTCCGCGGCGCGGAAGTCCTGGACCACCGCGGCATGCTGCTGCCCGACGAACTGACCGAGGTACGGGACCCGCATACGCATCTCGTCGAGGACCACCTGCAACCAGGAGCGCAACAGGGTGCCGGCTGCCTCGTCGCTCGAGACCTGCCGGGTGGCCAAGTCATCGAGCATGTGGCTCAGCCCCAACGAGCGGAACAGCTGCTGCTGTTTGTTCAGGTCGGGCATCAGGAACAACGTCTCGCGGTCGGCGTTCAATTCGGCAAGCGTGTTGGCCGCGGTGGTGGTCGGCCCACGCTCAAGGCCGTCGATCCGGGCACATGCCGCCACCGCAGCGAGGTGGTTACGCACCTCTGTGAAGGACGACATGCACAGGTCGGCGCCCGCCAGAGCAGTGGGTGCGCTGTCCTGACGGCTGAGCTTCCGCCACCGCTCACGCTGGTCCGCCGCGGCGACCAAGCCCTGATACATCTCGGATCGGCTCTTGGGAGGGGCCGGACAGGTCCGTCGCAGCTCGCGGCGCAGTTGGAACCGGCGAAAGATCCCGAGCGGCTCCGACCGGCGCGGCCGGGACCGCCCTGGTGCTGTCGCGTAGACGAAGTCGTCCAGATCCGGGCCGAAGACCTGCTCTCCGTAGCTGGCGATGGTGCGGTCGACCTCGCTGAGCAGGTCGAACAGACCCTTCCACGCAGCGAGGTCGTCCGGCACGTCGAGCCCGGCCCGGTCGACCAGGTCCCGGATCTGGCGCTGTGCGCCCTGCAGGGCGCCGGCCGCGAGCTCGTCGAGATGCACCAGCACCTTGCCGACATCGTCTGGGGTGCGGATGGCGGCCTTAGCCCACGGCGACTCTCCGCGCCAGATCCTCAGGCCGCCACGATCCACGAAGGTCCGAAGGTCCTCCCGTGCGGACTCAAGCCTCGATCGGTCGAGGTTCCGCAGCTCGGACGCGCGCAGGTTATAGCCGCTGACATCGAGAGCCGGAAGCGCGAGGAGCTGCTCGATGACCTGAAAGGCGCTCACGCCCCAGGGCTGCCGTACCTCGTGCAGCTCGGCCGGGTGCCGTTTCGCCGCCTCCCGGCGGCTGTGTAGGCGGCGGTGCAGTTCGCCGGTGTCGACGGGTGGTTCGGCGCCGGCTTGAGTGAGGACATTGGCGATGCGCTGGGCGACCTGCCGCTTGCTGATCTTGCGGTCGTGCAGGTCGAACACCAGGTTGTCGAGCCCGACGTCGCCAAGGCGGTTCATCACCGCTTCGATGGCAGCCCGCTTTTCCGAGACGAACAGCACGCTGCGGCCCATCGCGGCCATGTACGCGATGATGTTCGCGATCGTCTGACTCTTCCCCGTGCCGGGTGGACCCTCGATGACCACATGCCGGCCGGACAGCACCGCGTCGATCGCCGACTGCTGAGACGAGTCCGCGTCGTGGACCAGGAACTCCTTGGCCGGATCGATCCGATCGGCACTGGAGCTGGACCCCTGAGCTTGCTCAGTCCGCAGCTGTTGCCGAGCGTCGCGGTCGCCTGCCATCGCGCCGATCACAGGATGTGATGCCAGCAGCTCGGCCGAGTTGCGCAGGTCCTCGACCATCGGCAGCTTGTCGAAGCTGAAGACGCCGGCAACCACCGCGGGCTCGAGCCGGAGAGACAGGCCGCTGGGAGCGACTGCCTGGGCGATCAGCTCGTATGCAGCACTCAACTGCTGGTCCGGGTCAGCGATTTCGGACAGCATCGCACTCAGCTTTTCGCCGAGGGCGCTGATATCCGCCTCCACGCCGTACTGCCGCTCCAGCGCGTACAGAAGGACGGGATTGATCTCGGGTGACTCCGACAGCTCCAGCGTGAAGTCGTTCTCCGTCGCCGTCCTGCTGTCCAGCGCAAGCTGCTGCAGGATCAGCGGTGCCCGCAGCGGTTGCATCGGCACGGACCCCCGGGTGTACTGGCCGACCATGCAGAGCAGGCCGCGGCTCACCCAACCTGCCTGGATGCCCTGCTCCTCCTCCAGCTCGACCAGCTTCCGGCGGAGGCTGCGGGCAGTGTTGCAGGCGGTGTTGTGCCGGTCCTGGTCCGGGAACAGCGTCCGTAGGCGAACCTTTTGTCCTTGGAGCAGGTTGGCGACCACGCCGGGAGCGGCGTCAGCGAGATCGAGGGTGGTGGTCTGTCGCTCCTTGAAGTAGAGCAGCGTGTTGCGCGGACCGAAGTCGATCAGTTGGTCTGCCCACCGGCCGGCGGCCTGTTGGACGAGGTGGAGCACATCCGGTTGGGTCAACAGCATCTCGTCTCCAAGTCAGTCGACGTACACCAGTGCTGATCCGCCGGGCCGTCGGCCCGAGGCAAAGCCCTCCAGGATAGGGCGCATGACACGTTCATCTATGCATCAGATTTCCGACACCGACGTCATCGGAACGACCCCACTCAGTAACCTCCACTGCCTTGCCTGACGTGCCGCCGCGCCTTGTCGGCACATCGAGCAGGTCGAGATGTTGCAGTGCCGGGGCGCGGCTTGGCGCAGCTGAAGGCCAACTCGAACAGGTGCTGCGTGGTGCGGGAGAGGCCGTAGCAGGCGATCCTCGCCGGAACTTGGTCTTCGATGCATCGATGGGGGAAGTCAGGGTCAGCGGGAGACGGCGGCCGGCGGCTTCGGCGGCTCCTGTGCGCGAAGAAAGTTGGTGGCATCGACGGTGGCACTGACCAGGGCGCACGTCGTTGCGGTGAGAGCGAGCCAGAACGCCACGGTGCTCTTCCAGTCCTCGGCGATCTTCACCGTCACCATCTCGGTGCCCTCTGAAGCCTGGATGGACCGGCTCCGCCGAATGCGCGGGTCAGGCTGACGACGCCAGCCGAAGCGGGCGAAGAACTTGGCCCAGGTGTGGTTCGATCGGCCGCAGCCGAAGATCACTCCGTTGACCCTCCGTCCGCACCGGCCGCCGTTCTGGGTGGTCACGCCGCATGTCGTCGGCGCCTTCATGGCGAGCAGCCAGGCCGGGATGGCGATCGCGATCGACGCCGACCAGGCGAGGCTGATGAGGTCGAGCGTGACGAGGTAGTAGACGACGCCGACGATGGCCAGCGCCTCAACGCCGAGGATCAGCATGGCCTGATCTCGCTTCAGCATGTGGGTGCCTCCGAGTGGTCAAGGAGCGCGACGATGTCGAGGAGTTCGGCGCGGAGCCGGGTCAGCTCGGCTGCGGTGACGCCGAGTTCGTAGTGGTGGTGGTGACCGGCGCGGGACAGCGCCCACCACAGGTAGCTGGCCCGGCGCCCGAGGTCGGGGCCGGCGTAGTGGGCGAGCAGCAGCAACTTCGGTCGCTGCACCCTGGTTCGTCCGATCTCCGGGCAAACCCGGGCCCAGTACCGGTCCATCGCTGCTTCCAGTTCGTGGCGAAGCAGCCACGCGCACGCACGGGGCCAGGCTCCGCGGGCGCCTCGGATGACGCTGCCGAGCATCAGGTCGGCGGTGGCGAGGTACAGCGACGTGGTCATCGCAACCGCCCCACGAGCCCGGCGGTGTTGGTGACCATCGTCCGGACCGGCATGCTCCGGTGTCCGTGGACCGCCTGCGCCACCGCTTTAACCGTCCGGGTGGCCTGCGAACCGTAGTCACGGTCGAGACGGGCGAAGAGCTCCGGGCGGGGTACGAGGCGGCCGAAGAGCCCGAGGCTGAGCCGGTCCTTAACGGTATGGGCACGGCTGAGCCCTTCCTGGATCTGCGGGTAGGGCGTGCCGCGCCGGTGCTCAGCGGCTCGGTAGCGATCCATGCTCACCGACTCGATCGCGGACCGGCAGAACCCGGCGACCATCAGGTACTTCGCCTCGTCCGAGATCTCCGCAGCGACCAGGGCGCGGGCATCGTCGAGGTAGCGGTCCGCCGGGTCACAGACCTTCCGGACCTCGACGATCGAGCCCTCGCGGCGAGTGACCTCCCGGACGTCGGCCTCGATGTCGAGGCGGCGAATCGCTTCCGGCAGCCGGTCGTCGTGAGTGAACACGATGACCTGCCGGGTCAGGGCGATCTCCCGCAACACCTCGGCCAAGCCGTCGATCTTGGTGGGGTCCATGCTCTGTACCGGGTCGTCGATGATCACGAACCGGTACGGGCTGGTTTCGGCGCAGGCCCGGGGCAGGAAGACCGCGAGGCCGAGGGCGTGCAGCTCACCCTGGCTCATCACCGCGAGCGCGTTGGTCTCGACGCCGTCGGCGGCCACGGGGAACAGGACCCGGCGGGTGTTGTTCGCTCCTTCCATCTGCAGCCGGTGCAGCTCGACGTTGCTCTCCTGCCGCAGCTTCTGCCAGATCCGGTCCGACTGGGCGGCGAAGCTGCCCAGCCGGTCGGCCCGGATCGCCTTCTCGGCCGTGTCGAGAGCCGCACGAGCCTTGGTGAGCAGAGCCAGGGCCGGCGCCTCGGCGCGGACCACGGCCGCGGCGTCGACCCACCGGCGGATCGCGGCGCCGGGCTCGCGCCAGGCGTCGTGACGCTGGGCGAGCCAGCCGGCTGCCGCCTTCATGAGGGTGGCGTGCGCCGCGACGACACTGTCCCAAGCGGCCCGATCGGGGCTGAGGCTGGCGAGAGCTTCGCGCATCGCCGTGCTCTCCCCGGGGATGTGGGGTGCCAGCGCGGCGGCGGCCGGTTCCAGCAGCCGGCGGATGTCACCGAGTAGCCCGTCGACCGTACGCCGGGCGTGCGCGTGAGCCTGCTGGGCCGCGCGTGCCGCCGCAGCGACCGCGGCCATCCTGGCGAGTTCCTCCTCGGTCTGCGTACGCCAGTCCTGGTCCAGGGTCCCGACGCGACACACCGGGCAAGGGCCGTTCCCGCGATCGTGGTGCACGTCGAGCGCGGCCCGCAGCAGCCGAGCGCTCCGATCCGCGGCGCCGCTGTCGGTCGCGGTCGCCTCACGCATTGCCGCCGCAGACTCGGCGAGGGCAACCAGCGCCCCACCGAGGTCGGGCAGGTCCTGCTCGGCGAGCCGCCGGGCGGCTGCCGCTGCAGGTTCCTCCGACGTGGCGGTGTCGCCGCAGGCGAGGTCGGCCAGCAGGGGCAGGTTTGCGCGGAGCGGACGGGCGCTGAGCGCGCTCAAGGCGTCGCGGGCACGATCGTCGTCGATCTTGCCGAGCTGTTCGCGCAGCTCGGTGAAGGCCGCCTTGAGCGCCTTGGCCCGGTCGTCGTAGACCTTGCGCCGCTGCTGCAGCCGGGCGTCGGTGTCGCGCAGCGGGCCCAGGCCGAGGATCGGCGCGATCGCGTCGTACAGTTCGGCCGGCTTCGCGGTAATGACCCGTTCGAGGTCGCGAGCAGACAGGAACGGCCGGTACCTGGCGGCCTGACCGATCCACTGCGGCACCTGTCCGGGCGGCATCGCGGCGCCGCCCGTGGTCGTGGTGACCGTCGCGGAGGTCAGATCGGTGGCCCCAGCCGGCCAGGTGCGGTGGGTCGTCACCTGCTGGCCGGAGTCGAGCCGAAGGCTGAGGCGGATCTCCGATGCGCCGTCGTGGTGCAGGTTCCGCCAGCCCTCGCGGAAGGCCGGCGGGCGCTGCGCCCAGCGCAGGGAATCCTCGGTCAGCGCGTACTCGACGGCCTCGGCGAGGCTGGACTTCCCGGAGCCGTTGCGGCCCACGAACACGGTCAGCCCGGTCTTGGGCAGCCGCCCGACCGTGACCTGCTGGCCGATCCCGCGGAAGCCGGTAACCCGGACCTCTTCCAGGAATGCCTGCGGTGTTGCACCGCCCGTCTCACCCGGCTCGGGGGGAGGCGGAAGGGCCTCACCTCGCAGTACGTCATCGAGAACCTGCTCGCCGTGGAAGGCGGCAAGAACCAGGTCGCTGACCGGGCCGGGCACCTGGGACCGCTGAAGGCGGTCAACGAGCTCCTGGTAGAGCGTGAGCGTGTCGTTCATCAGACCCCCTGATGTCGTTGGCGCATCGAGGGAACCGCAGATTGGTCGCTTACACTGCCCTACACACTGTTATCCCGGGATAACAGATCTGTGTTCGTCTTTGAACTTCAGGACTCGTACCGTGACCGCCAGAGCGAGGAGGTGAGCCATGGAGGCGGAGTTGATGTCGCAGCGCGAGATCGCGCAGCTCGCGCGGGTCAGAAAGCCTGCGGTCACCACTTGGCGCCGGCGGCACTCGGACTTCCCTGCACCCGTGCCGGGCAACCACGGCCAACCTCTCTTTCCTGCAGACGCTGTCGTGGCTTGGCTACTCCGGACCGGACTCGGCCATGCCGGCCCAGATACCCTGCGCGCCGAGCGGTCCATGCACACGCTGGCGGCGTACGCCCGGCGGCACGGCGGCCGACGTACGATCGTCGTCCTCGGCGCTGCGCTCTGCCTCCGCCACCTCACCGGCAAGGCGCTGCCAGCAGATCCACTGCCCCTGGCGCGGCGCCTCGATCCCGAAGACGAGTTTCTGCTGCACGAGCTGGCCGACGCCCCTGAACCGACCGGGCTCGCCCAACTGGTCGAGCAACTGATCGAGGGAGCCTTCGACCCCTGGCACAGCTGTCAGTTCCTGCTCAGCTCCGCCAACCGCCTCGGCTGGCCCGAGCTGACAGCGGATGCACTCACCACGGAGACGGTGGCCCTGATCCGTCGGGTAGCCGACGTGCCGACCCGGCTGCGGACCCACCGTACCGTCACCATCGCCGACGGCAACGCGGGCGCAGGCGACCTACTGACAGCGCTGATAAGCGACCAGGACCGCGACAATCTGCGAGTCAACGCGTTCGTCGCCGACGAGGAACTCGCCCGCCTGGTGCGCCGGCAATTACTCCTCGCCGAGCTGCCCGAGTTCCAGTTCGACGTAAGCGCCGATGAGCTGAACGAGGAATTCGGCGAACCGGACCTCATCGTCACCCGGCTCCCCTATCAACCGGCGGAGAGCCGAGACGCCCTCGCCGACCTCAACCGGGTCGAAGCGATCGCCGATCTACTCGGTCGGGGTCGCACGGCCATCGTCGTCGGTCCCGCCAGCAGTCTCGTCGACCAATTACGGGACGGGCCAGCGGCGTTGCGCCGATCCGCGCTGCTGAGTAGCGGCATCGTCGAGGCAATTGTGCAACTGCCCGGCGGCGTCTACCCGGCCAGGCCAGGCCATCCCACCGCCCTGTGGCTGCTGACCCGGGACCCGATTCCCACTACCAAGGGCCGCGTGCTACTCGCCGACCTCAGCGGTCACGCGCTTGACCAATCCACTGTCGAGTCCGCGGCCGAGGACATCCTCCTCTGGCGTGCCGAGGGTCACCGCAGCGACGGCCACGACCCGCGTACCGGCCGAATCGTCCCGCTGGAGAGCCTCGACCTGCGTCGGGCTGCCGCGCTCCGGCCGCCCGGTCCAGCGTCAGTCACCCTGCGTGCCCGCCTTGCCGCCGACCGCCCCGCGCTCGTCGGCGAGGTCGAGCGCCGCCTAACCGACGCTGAGCAGCAGGCCATCCGATACGCCAAGGAGCACGGCTTCCTGAACACCGGAGCGGTACAGCGGGATGGAATCAGGCCGAAGGAGCTTTCTTGCGGGGCGCTACGAACGGCTCGCCGGGTCCGCATCCTCACCGGGCACCGCCTGAACCCCGAACATGTCGGACCGCAGGGTCACCATCGGGTCATCGGCGCGGCAGAGGTTCTCGCGCGGTCGTCCAAGCGCTGGATGGACCGGCTCACCCTCGCGGCGCAGTACCCGCAAGTCGCCCTCACCGAACCTGGTGACGTCGTGGTCACCAGCATTCCCCGGTTCGGGGTCTTCCTCGACGACGAGGGCTTCTCGGTGATCGAGTTTCCGGCCAGCGGCCTTCGCATTTCCCCCGGCGACCCGCTCACTCCCCGAGTGCTGGCGGCACTCCTGGGCACCGCCCGCAACATGGCACGCAGCCCTGGTGCAGTGCGGGGCCCGAGACTGAAGGACGCCACAATTCCCGACCTGAGTCGCGACGAGGCGGCACTCCTGGACGAGGCGCTTCGCCGCCTGGAGGAACGCGAGCATCTACTGCATCGGCAAGCCGACCTCCTGGCGAGGTTGCGCGAGCTCATCGTGACCGGCTTCGCCGACGGCACCCTCACGACTTTGTACGGTACGAACTCCTGAACGAGAGAACGGAACACACAGTGCCCCCACGTAAACGCGCCAACGAACAGGCCGAGCTGTTCGGCGTGTCCAGCACCAAGCAAATCCAGGACATCCTGTGGAAGGCCGCCGACAAACTGCGCGGCTCCATGGACGCCGCCCAGTACAAGGAGTTCGTCCTCGGTCTGGTCTTCCTCAAGTACGTCTCGGACGCGTTCGCCGAGCGCCGCGCCCAAATCGGAGACAGTCTCTCCGATATCCCGGAAAACCGCCGCGCCCAGTTCCTCGACGATCGCGACGAGTACACCAGCGCCAACGTCTTCTGGGTTCCCGAAACCGCCCGTTGGGACTACCTGGTGGAGAACGCGCCCCGCGGCGTCGGAGAGCTACTCGATGACGCCATGGACGCGATCATGCGAGAGAACCCTGCGCTGAGCGGCGTCCTCCCGAAGATCTTCAACCGGGACAACGTCGACCAGAAGCGGTTGAAGGAACTCGTCGACCTGATCAGCGACGCTCGCTTCACCGGCCACGGCGACCGGAAGGCGCAGGACGTGCTCGGCGAGGTCTACGAGTACTTCCTGGAGAGGTTCGCCCGTGCTGAGGGCAAACGGGCCGGCGAGTTCCACACGCCACCCAGCGTTGTACGTGTCCTGGTCGAGGTCTTGGAGCCTTACCAAGGCCGCGTCTACGACCCATGCTGCGGGTCCGGCGGCATGTTCGTGAAGTCAAAAGAGTTTATCGAGGCGCACGCCGGACGCGACCACACCGACGATATCGCCGTCTACGGTCAGGAGGCTAACGAGCGCACCTGGCGGCTGGCCAAGATGAATCTTGCCATCCACGGCATGGACCCCATCGGCATCGGCGATCGGTGGGCCGACACGTTCGCCGACGACAAGCACCCGGACATGCGGGCCGACTTCATCATGGCCAACCCGCCGTTCAACATGAGCGACTGGGCGCGCCGTGAGACCGACCCGCGCTGGCGCTACGGGGTGCCGCCGCAAGGCAACGCCAACTACGCCTGGCTCCAGCACATCCTGTTCAAGCTGGGTGATCGCGGCAGTGCCGGGGTCGTCCTCGCCAACGGCTCAATGTCCTCGAAGCAATCCGGCGAGGGTGAAATCCGCCGCGCGATGGTCGAGGCGGACGTGGTGGCGTGCATGGTCGCCCTCCCGCCGAACCTGTTCCGCAACACCGCTATCCCCGCCTGCCTATGGTTCCTGACCAAGGACAAGACCCCGCAGGGCGCGAAGGCGCTAAGCGACCGACGCGGCGAGATTCTCTTCATCGACGCCCGCGCCCTCGGCACCATGGTCGACCGCACTGAACGCATCCTCACCGACGACGACATTGCCAAGATCGCCGACACCTACCACGCCTGGCGCGGCACCAAGTCCGCCAAAACCAAAGGCCAGGCGTACGAGAACGTGCCCGGCTTCTGCTACTCCGCGAGGCTGGAAGAGGTAGCGGCCCACGAACACCTGCTGACTCCCGGCCGCTACGTCGGTGCCGCCGAAGCCGAGGAAGACCCGGACGCCGAGCCACTCGCCGACCGCATCGAACGCCTCACCAAAGAGCTATACGCCCACTTCGACGAGTCCTCTCGCCTCAGTGAGGCAGTTCGCGAGCAGTTGGAAAGGCTCTCCTAGCATGTGGCCGAGACTCAAGTTTCAGGCATTAGCTTCACAGGATCGATGGTCGTTCACCATCGGCCCCTTCGGCTCGAAGGTCACGACGGCCGACTACCGGCTAAACGGGGTCCCGTTCATTCGAGGCGTGAACCTCGCTTCCGGGGTCTTCCTAGACGAAGACTTCGTCTTCATTGACGAGTCCACAGCCGATGATGTCAGGTCCGCCAACGCGAAGTCCGGCGACCTGATCTTCACTCGCAAGGGAACAATAGGACAAGTATCCATGATTCCCCGAAAGCCACGCTTCCCGAGATACGTGATCTCTGGGAGCCAGATGAAGGCGAGGCTTGAACCGTCCCGCGCCTTACCCGAGTTCTACTACTACTGGTTTCGGTCGCCGGAGGGACAGCACGCGCTGCTCTCGAACGCAGTCACTGTGGGCGTACCGAGTCTGGCGAACTCGCTTGAAACGCTGCGAAACATTGTGGTGCCCAATCCTCCCATCGAGGAGCAGCGAGCCATCGCGGAGGTCGTGGGGGCATTGGATGACAAGATTGCGGTCAACGACCGCATCGCCGCAACCTATGAGGACATTCTCCAGGCTAAGTTCGCCGCTCTGGGCACGGCAGAAGAAGGCGACTGTGCCGTCACCGAGCTGGTTGAGTTCAACCCTCGGACACCGCGATCTGCTCAGGACAATGCGGTTTACGTCGACATGGCGGCGCTACCTACGCGCCAATCCTCCATCCGAACCTGGGCCCATCGCCCCCCGAAGGGCGGTAGCCGGTTCCAGAATGGCGACACACTGCTAGCCCGCATTACCCCATGCTTGGAGAATGGCAAGACAGGATACGTAGACTTCCTGGATGATGATGAGATCGGGACCGGGTCAACTGAGTTCATTGTGATGCGCTCCAGGAAGGGCATCCCTCCTGAATTTTCGTACTTTCTTGCGCGACATGAACGATTCCGGGAGCACGCGATCCGAAAGATGGTGGGTTCCTCTGGACGTCAACGAGTGAGCGCTGCCGACGCGGCACACTTCTTCGTACGTCGGCCGGATTTCGGTCAACTATCAGCCTTTGGAGCCGAGGCGGCGGTCGCTTTCCGTCATTTGAAGTCCTTGATGGAGGAATCGCGGGTGCTTGAACGCCTGCGAGACACATTGCTGCCGGAGTTGATGTCGGGGCGGTTACGGGTCAAGGACGCCCAGAAGGTTGCCGAGGAAGAGGTTTAGGCCAAAAAGGTCTGCGGGAGGGGTTGGGATGGGGTTGAACGGGCGGATGAACGAGGCGAGCTGGGAGGCGCTCGCGCTGGAGCAGCTCGGCGAGCTTGGGTGGGAGCCCGGGCCCGGGAAGGACTTCGCGCCAGGCTCGGGGCAGCGGCGGGACTGGGCCGATCTGGTGCTTGTCGAGGACCTGCGGGCTGCGGTCGAGCGGCTCAACCCCGATCTGCCGCCCACGGCGGTCGCCGACGCGGTGCGGGTCGCCACCGACGTGGCCTCCCGGGAGGCGTTCGCCGAAAACCGGGAGGCGCACAAGCGGCTGGTCCACGGAATCCGCTCGATCGTCTACACCGACGCGTACGGCGCTGAGCACAACCCCACCGTGCGCCTGGCCGACCTGCACGACCCCGGCCGCAACGTCTACCGGGCGATCAACCAGGTCACGATCGTCGACGGTGACTTCCGGCGCCGGCTCGACATCGTGCTTTACCTCAACGGCTTGCCGGTCGCCATCATCGAGCTGAAGAACGCTGCCGACGAGAACGCCACCCTCACCGGCGCGCATGCCCAGCTCCAGACGTACCTCGCGGAGTTCCCGCTCGCCTTCCGGCACGCCGTGCTGTGCCTGATCTCCGACGGGATCACCGCGAAGTACGGCACCCCGTTCACCCCCTACGAACACTTCGCCCCCTGGAACATCGACGACGAGGGCAAGCCCGTCGACGCCACCGCGACTGACTACGACGGTCCGGAGGCGCTGATCGTCGCCCTCTTTGGTCTGTTCAACCAACGGCGCTTCCTGGAGCTCACCGACGGGTTCGTCAACTTCACGTCTCGAAGCAAGCGGATCGCCAAGGCACACCAGTACTTCGCGGTCATCCGGGCCGTCGAGTGCATCGTGCGGGCGTCGCAGAGCGACGGAAAGGCGGGCGTCGTCTGGCACACCCAGGGCTCCGGCAAGTCCGAGGAGATGGTGTGCACGGCGGCGCTGACCGCCCGCCACCCCGCCCTGAAGAACCCAACCATCGTCGTGCTCACCGACCGCACCGACCTCGACGATCAGCTCTACGGCACATTCCAGGACAGCCAGATGCTGCTCGGTCAGGAGCCGGAACAGGCCGAAACCCGCGCCGAGCTACGCGACAAGCTGTCGAACCGGAACGCCGGCGGCATCATCTTCACGACCTTGCAGAAGTTCGGGCGTACGAAAGAGGAACGGGTGGCCGGAAGGTCGCATCCGCTGCTTTCCGAGCGCCGCAACATCCTGGTGATCGTCGACGAGGCGCACCGCAGCCACTACGACAGCCTGGACGGCTACGCCCGACACCTGCGCGACGCGCTGCCGCATGCCACGTTCATCGCTTTCACCGGCACCCCGATCGCCACCGCCGAAGTGAACACCCGCGCCGTCTTCGGTAACTACATCGACGTGTACGACCTCAAGCGCGCCGTCGACGACGAGGCGACCGTGCGGGTCTACCACGAGCCGCGGATCATCCCGGTGTCGCTGCCGCCCGACATCGACCCGGACAGCATCGATGAGCAGGTGGAGACGCTTACCGCCAGCCTGGACGACGCGGAGCGGCGTAAGGCCGAGGCGTACGCCGCCACCATGAACACCATCTACGGCGCCCCCGACCGGGTCGCAACCCTAGCCAAGGATCTGGTCGACCACTGGGAGAAGCGGCGCGAGCTGATGCGGCCGCAACTCGGCGGGCCGGGCAAGGCGATGCTCGTCTGTGCGACCCGGGAAATCTGCGTCCGCGTCTTCGACGCCATCAAGGTGCTGCGGCCCGACTGGGCGGACCCGGCCATCGACAAGGGCAAGATGAAGGTCGTCTTCCATGGGGTGCCGAGCGACGAGAAGGAACTGCGGCCGCATCACCTGCGTCCGTCGCAGCAGCGGACCGTCCAGGCCCGTGCCAAGGACCCGAACGACGAGCTGGAGCTGCTCATCGTGCACTCGATGCTGCTCACCGGCTACGACGCGCCGCCGATCCACACCATCTACATGGACCGGCCGATGAAGGGCGCCAACCTCATGCAGGCGCTCGCCCGGGTCAACCGACGTTTCCGAGAGAAGCAGGACGGGCTGCTGGTTGGCTACGCCCCGCTGACCGAAAACCTGCGCAAGGCGCTCACCGAGTACACCCCCAGCGACCAGGAAGACCAGACCCTCGGCAGGGAGATCGACCGGGCGATCAGCGAGGTACACAACGAGATCTCCGTCATCGAGACCATGCTGGCCCCGGTAAAGTGGCGGGCGATCCTCGACGACCAGAAGAACCCGACTCGCTGGCTTCGGGCGGTACGGAAGGCCGCCAACTTCCTGCGCGACCCGCGCACCCCCGGCAACGCCGTCGATCCCGGCACGAAGCCGCTGCACCAACGCTTCCGCGACTCGGCGGGCCGGCTGGAACGGTTCTACACGCTCTGCGCCACCAGCCGCGACTTCGTCAACCGTTCCGGCGACATCCAACGCCTGCGCCGCGACATCCACTTCTTCCGCGACGTCCGGGTCTGGATCGTCAAGGAGGAAGCCGCCGACCGGGAGGCCAAGGGACTGCCCAACACGGCACAAGTTGAGCGCTACCTCTCCCAACTCGCCGCCGAAGTGGTCGACGCCGCCGACATCACCGACATCTACGAGGAAGCCGGCCTCGGCAAGCTCGACATCACCGAGCTCAACGGAGTCGCCTTGCAGCGCCTGCAGAACTCGGACACCCCACACCTCGCCGCCTCAGCGCTCCGCCGGCTGATCGAGCGGAAGATGCGTGAGGTCACCAAGCACAACGTGGTTCGGCAGGAACGCTTCTCCGCCCAGCTCGAAGACCTGATGAACCGCTACATGCGCCAGCAGCTGACCAGCGCGCAGCTGATCGTCGAGCTGGTCGAGCTGGCGAAGGAGGTGTCTGCGGACGCCCGGCGCGGCCAGCAGTTCGACCCTCCGCTCAACCACGCCGAGTTGGCCTTCTACGACGCCGTCGCGCAGAACGGCGCGGCCACCGAACTCATGGGCGTCGGCACCCTGGCGGAGATCGCCCGAGAACTGGTCAAGTCAATCCAGACCTCGATCACGGTGGACTGGTTCTCCCGCGAACCGGTACGCGCCAAGCTCCGCAGCCACATACGCCGCCTGCTCGCACGCTACGACTACCCGCCCGACCACGAGCGGGCCGCCGTCGACCTGGTCATCCGCCAGATGGAAACCTTCGCAAACGAGTGGGCCCCGGGAGGACAGGCAGCCCAGCGGTGACGGAATCGGCGCTACGTGCGTCTGCTTTGGATATCCAAGCTATGCATCCGACGGTGCCGCCAAGCGGCCAAGCACGGGCGTGAGGCCCGCCTCGGTGTTGGCCGCGATGCCCGCCGCGGCGTCGAGTGGTAGCAGTGGTAGGACTGTGCAGGAGAAGGCCGCCATTTCGGCTACTAACGCCGTCAGGTAGCGGACGTAGGTAGACGTCAGCTCCTCACGCTTCGCCAGCCGACCGAGGACCAGATCCAGGTCTGCTGACTGCTCTGGCAGCCGGAGCTCCATCGACATGCACGCTTCGACGGCTACGAGGTGGCGTATGTGCTGTTCGACTCGCGCTCGGTGCTGGCCGTTGGACGGAGGTCGCAGCCGAGGGTCGTCCGGCGAGGGTATGCCGGTCTTGTGGTGGGCCAGCGCGGAGCAGATGACCGTCTTGGGGCCACGGTCGACGAGCACGACGTCGTGAGCGCGGCGGGTTCCGGCTGTCGTGATCAACCACTCAATGCGGCGTGTCTTGGCTTCGAGTAGCGCGTGGGCGATCTGGATACCTGGTGTTGTCCGTGCCCAGGGAGCGAAGTCCTCCGGTGCGGACAGCTCGTTCAGGTAGGTCCACAGCGGCGGTGCGTGCGTGACGGTACGCCCGTGTGCGACCAGGGCCGGGGCGAGGTTGTCGATGAGAGTGGACTTGCCGCTGCCGTCGGGGCCATCGATGAAGACGATCATGGTCGCTGCTCAGGTGGCCTGGATCGTGGTGCGTCGACCATGAGGGGCGGCTGCGAGCTGGTGTAGTTCCTCCAACGCTGAGGGCACCTGACTGGCGAGCTGCTCGGCTCGAATGAGGTCGGCCGCACCGGTACGGCGGTATGTGTCGTAGTCGTTGAGTATCCGTGCCGCCTCGGTGCCGGGCCAGTGCTGGTCGAGGGTGGCCACGACGTCGGGCAAGCGGAGCAATGCCTGGGCGTCGAGGGTGAGAATGGTTTGACGGGCAGCACTGGACAGCACCGCCAAGCTACGGCGAGCGTGATCAGTGCGGTCGATGGCGGTGGCGGGTGTCGCCGCTTGACGCTGGTGAGCAAAGTCGAGCAGATGACCGATATCGGCAGCCAGGTCGGCAACGTGAGGCGGTTCCGGCAGCGACGGCGCGCTGGTGCCGGCCACGATCGGAAGGTCGATGTGGGTTCGACGCAGGACGGCGCGCAGCTTCATGGCATGCAGCCGCTTGATCCCGTCGGCATTGGCGTCGTCGGAGCGGGCGAGGTGCAGTGAGATGCGGATGCCGGTTTGGTCGCTGACCTCGTCGGCGAGTTGGCGCAGGGCGAGGGCGGCCGGGGATGCGGGTTCGAGTCCCCAGGCGATGAGGTCGAGGTCGCTCCAGCCTTCGATGAAGTCTCCGCGTGCGCCGGAGCCGCATAGGGCGGCACCGGCACCGGGATGCCTGGCGAGCAGGGCGTTGGCCTGGCGGCTGAAGCCCCACACCGCTTGGCTGAGGGCGTCGCTGTAGTCGAGCGGGCCGCTGCGGCGCCAGGCGATGATCTCGTCGGCCCGTCGGACGTACTCGTGGAAGCTGGCGTGGCTCGCGGCGGTCAGCGCGTCGGGCAGGTCGTGCCATTGGGCGGCGACGAACCCTTCGCTCTGCCGGGCGGTGGCGGTCGTGTCGATGGCCGCGAACAGGAACCAGTCGACGGTCTTCCGCGCTGGCGTGCCGTCCTGGTCGGTGAAGCGGTATGCCTCCTGTCCGAGGTAGGCGACGTAGCGCATGTCGTGCAGCCCGGCCTCTTCTGATACTTCCCGGGCGGCGGCGATCAGCGGCGACTCGCCCGGCTCGATGCGCCCTTTCGGGGCGACCACCTGACGTTCGCCAGTGGTTCGGATCTGCTCCAACAGCAGCATTCGCGGACGGTGCAGGTCCGCGGAGACGACGATCGCGCCAGCGGAGGAGTACAGCCGTGTCATGAGTGTTCCGTCCTCGTGATGGAAGGGCAGGTCGCGGCGTAGACGTCGTCGAGCGTCGCCGTGAAGTGGGCGAGGTCGTGGCGATTGTCGATCCAATGATCGGCAATCTGCTGCCAGCGGGGCAGTTGCTCGTTCACTCGCTTCCGAGCATCTTTGGCCTTGACGAGAGCGTGGGCCGCAGTTTGGTCGATGTTGATGGCCACGGCCAGGCGATTCACGCGTACAGGCTCGGCTGCTGTGATGAAGACGATGGCGGCGGGACCGGGCCAGGATGCCTTGGTGGCGTTAGCGAGTTCGGCGTCGATGAAGCTCTCCACCACGGCCATGTCGGCCGCCCCGGTGCGGGCGTGCTCGTGGAGAGCCGAAAGGAACTCGTCCGTGTCGAAGCCTTCACGGGTGGAGACTCCCTCGTGCCGCACCTCTGTGCCGGAGGTCAATGCCAGCAGGATCGTACGGATCTTGATCCGTTGTGCGCCGCGCTGCGTCAGGTGGATGCCGGCGGTCGACTTGCCGCTCTCGCTGGTGCCGGCCAGCAGAATCAGCCCGCGCCGCGCGGTCAGGGCTGTCACAGCGCCTCCACGGCGTGTTTGACCGCCTCGACGCTGAAGGCGATATCGGCAGGCGACCCGATGCCGACCCGGAAGGTCGGTACCCGGGACAACCTGTCGAGCACAGTGCGAGGCGGCGTGCACAGTTGTGTTCGGCGGTTCAGTAGCGGGTGTCCGGAGGCGAACCGGACCTGGTGCGGATCGCTGAAAATACTGACGTGATCGAGGCTGGGGTCGATCAGTTTCGCGACGTGATCGGTGACCGCGCTGGTCAGCAGGATGCCGGCCTGGGCGGGGTCGATCTGTTCCAGCTTGCCGGCGGGGATCCCGCTGTCCGGCACGACGATGAGCGCCAGGCTTACTGCGGTCTTGGCCGTACCGACGGGTGCCAGTTGGTCTGGGAAGAGGAGACGGCGGTCGGGGTGTTCGGGTGCCAGATAGGGGGCCATGTCGCCGCGTACGTGCCAGGGCAACCGTGGTGCCGGGGCGACGACGATCTTCTCGCGGTCACAGGTGACGAAGGTGAACTCATCGACGAGCAGGGCGCAGCCGGCCTTTGCCAGGCCCAACGCCAGCGATGTCTTGCCCTGCCCGAGTCCGCCGTCGAGGACCGCGACAGCCCGACCATCGTCGGTGCCGGTCACGGCGCTGCCGTGCAGCAGCACACGCCGGTCGGCAGTGCCCAGCAGGGCCAGGCACCGCGCCCCAGCCTGCAAGATCGCAATCTCCAGGACCGTTGGGGACACCGTCGTCATGCTGGGGACAACGAGCGACACCCTGCCTGTCTGCTCATCGACCAGTAGTTCCGCCTGCTCTCCCTCGACGATGCGCATCTGATACCGAACGGGCGTCGGTACGCCATCAATGCTGATCCGGTCGATGAATCGCTGTAGGTGCGGTTGGCGCACCGCTGTCGCGTCGAGGTGAAGGCGCCGGTCACCGAACTCCAGAACCCTCATGGCGCACACCCTGTGGGCTTGCTCAGCAGCAGCCAGGACGAGTAACCGCGGTGACGGTTACGGACCGGCGACAGGCTTCCGTCCATGAGTCCCGCCTCGTCGGTCACCCGCATGTGCTTGGCGAGCCCGGCGTCGCGTGTCAGGTGGCGCAGTTCCTCCACGGTGGTGAGGTGCGCGTAGCCGGGTGCCGCGCCGGTGGCCTTGTTGGCCAGGTAGATGATGTCGCGCGGCGGCAGCGGCAACGAGCCGTGCCGCCCTTGGCCGAGCCACTTCAGGTGTCGTGCTGCCGCGTCCAGCCGGTTGGCCAACCGCAGCAGGCCGAACCGTCCGGGGAAGTACCAGTTGAACGCCTCGACGATGACGGTCCCGCCAGGTGCGCACACGCGCCAGAACTCGCGGAGAGCCGCCTGCCGCTCGGCGACGGTTGGCAGGGCGTTGAACGAGAACCTGAGGCACCACACCTGGTCGAAGTTGCCGTCTGGGAACGGGAGATCCGCCATGCTGGCATGGACGTACGTCGCCAGCGGGGTCGATGCGCGTGCCGCGTTCAGGGTCGCCCCGTTGACGTCGACGCCTGTGATGTTGCCGCCCAAGGTGGTGACGGCTCGCGTTACCCTGCCCGCTCCGCAGCCGACGTCGAGGATCCGACTTCCGTGTCCGTACCGGGAGAACAGTGTTTCCTCGCATGGACGGAGCGAAGCCTTGCCGTAGAAGGTCGTCTCGCCCGCATAGTGCACCGTGTTGAGCGCTCGGATCATGTCGCCGTAGCCGACCTCGTCGTAGCGCGAATCAAGATCGTTGCCCTTTGGCTCGCGCTTCCTCCCGGCTGTGGGGCTATCAGGAAACGTGGCAGCTCTCGACACGGGCGAGTCTTCCTCTTGAAGGTTCGAGCGGGTCTGTTCGTCTGGTACGGCCTTGCGGAGCGGTGTGGACATCCGGGATCTCCTACGGGCTAGCGGTAGGTGGTGGTGAGGTCACCGACGGCGGTATCGACGGCAGCGGTGATTGCCTGTACCGATTGGTGGTGCTCGCGGGCGATGGCAGCGAGGTACGCCGTCAGGGCATCGACGTCCTCGTCGAGGTGGAGGTAGGTGGTCAGGCCCAGGGCGGCGACTAGACCGGCGAGGGCGCCGGTGTGGCTGTCGGGCTGCTCACGGCCCTCCGCCACGTATCGCAGGCGGGTCCGGGCCACGATCGACCATCTGCTGTCCGTCAGGAGGTAGGTGTCGGTATGTACGAGGCCGCCCAGGCGTCGGCGGGTGGTCTGCCGCAGGATCCCGGCGGCGACGAGGCCCGCTCGGGCGCGCTCGTACAGGTCGTCAGCGAAGCCGAGGAGGAACTCCCTCACCGGTGGGTTCGCATGACCGTGACGGATGTAGCCGATGGCGCTGTCGGCGATCAGATCGCCTACCGGCTGGTAGCTGCGGAGGTGTAACCACTGCTCGACAGCCGGGTGGGAGTCATCCTTCGCCGAGGTAAGGACGATCCGCCCGGCCAGGAAGAGGTCGATCAGGACCGCGCCGGCTAGGCCGAGCGCCAGCGCCTGCCGGTCGATGTACGGCTGACCGTTGTCGTCGTCGTGGCCGATCAGGAACAGTTCGTCGCGCAGGGGCAGCGGCGTTCGAGGAACTGTCATCGGCCGGCTCCTTTGATGCCGACGCCCCCGAGGAAGCCGGCGAGGAAAGGGCTGGCTGACGCGGGACTTCCTGCCACCTGGTCGTCAGCATCAGGGCGCCACTGGGCGACAGGGAAGAGTGCTGTGCCGGTGGCGGGTACGGCAGATCGGTTGGCGGGCAGCATGGTGAAGTCGCCGAACAGTGCCTCGATCTCGGCAGCGGCACGCAGTTGAAGTGGGGTGGGTGTGCGCTGGTACAGCCGCTGCACCTCCTCGGTCTCGGCGGTGATCGTGCCGGAGGTCGCGTGGGAGATGACGAGGGCGCTGCCAGGGCTCATCGCGGCGCGGAATGGTTTCACGATGGCTTCGACGTCCCCCGGGATGAAGTGCAGGACCGATACGAACAGGACGGCCACGGGGCGGGTGAGGTCGATCAGCCGCTGTGTGGCGGGACTTTGGAGGATGAAGTCCGGGAAACAGATATCGGCCTGAATGACGTCAACGAACGGGTGGTCACCGAGCAGCGCCCTGGCGTACGCGACGGCTACCGGCTCGACATCGACGTACAGCACCCGAGCATCGGCGTTGATGCGGTGGGCGATGTCGTGCACGTTGCCTACGGTCGGAATCCCCGATCCGAGGTCGAGGAACTGGTGAATGCCCTGCTGGAGCGCGTAACGGACGGCACGGCGGAGAAACGCACGGTTGGCGCGGGCCGCGTCGGCGACATGCGGCGCGACGGCGAGGACGGCGTCCGCAGCCCGGCGGTCAGCAGCGAAGTTGTGGCTGCCGCCGAGGAAGTAGTCGTACATGCGGGCGGCATTCGGACGAGTCAGGTCTAGCTCGGCGGGCGCCCAGCTCATCGCCTCAGTTCCCATGCGCTTTTCCTGGTTGCTTGATCTGGGCCTCGGCGATGCGACGTAACCGCTGATGCACTCCGTCGTACGGGTTCGCGCCGGCCAGGACGGCTTTGTTGAGGGCGGCGTGCATGGTGTACAGCGGGTCGCAGACGTTGCCGGGCGCGGCTCGACCGGCCTGCGAGACGACCTGGTAGGCGTCGAGGATCTCCAGGCCGGTCAGCTGCGCGGTCCAGGCCACCAGGTCGTGCTGGCTGATGCGGTAGGCATCCTCCAGCGGACGGGCCGCGCCGATCGAGATGATCCGATAGTCGGTCTCGATACGCGGCCACGGGGTCGGCACGCCCTTGATCAGGTCGACGACGACGCTGACGTTCATGGCGGTCTCCACCGCAACACCACACGCCTCCCCCTGCCCCTGACGGGCGTGGCCGTCGCCGAGGGCGAAGAGCGCGCCGGGGACGTTGACGCCGAGGTAGACGGTGGTGCCGAGGTGGATCTCCGGAGTGTCGAGGTTCCCGCCGTGCGCGTCGGGCACCAGGGTGGAGCGGGCCTCGCCGCCGGCCGGGGCCACGCCGACGGTGCCGAGCGTCGGTTCGAGTGGCATGACGATGCTGTGGTCGGAGCGGCGGGCGTGGAAGGTCACGGTGTCGGCGGCGGTGTCGATGGTGTAGCGCCACACCCGCTCCTCCAACGGCGGGTGCAGCATGGCCGTGCTCCGGGTGCCGGTCAGCGCCCCGAAATGCGGGAAGGTGGCGGACACGCCCCAGTCGCGGGCCGGGGTGATGGCCGCGAAATGCAGCGCGAGAGTGTCCCCCGGTTCCGCGCCGACCACGTGGAAGGGGCCGGTGACCGGGTTGAACGCCTGACACACCTGCGACGGCAGATCATCCACCGTGCGTACGGCACCGCCATAGCAGTCCTCGGTGCTGGTGACCAGCAGGCTGCCCGGCTCGATCTCCAGTACCGCCGGGTGACCACCGAAGGTGTAGCGCAACTCTCCGGGGGCCGGCCGGTAGGTGACGACGTTGGTCATGCTGCCTCCCGTCCCTTCATCAGCCCGGACCGCGAAGGGACCCGCGCCACGTCAATTCCCGGCGGAGGCGCTGTCTGCCTGGTGCTCATGCCGTTCCGTTCCTTCCGTCATCGACTCCGGCGTTGATCGGAGTTCCTCTGGTTGCCTGCTGTGGATTGATGGACCAGCGCGTGGAGAGCTACTGGTTCGCCGTCAGGGGCGCCAGGTGATGGACAGGTCCTGCGCGCAGCCACCGACCCGGACGGCGACGAACAAGCGGCGAAAGATTCGCCTGAGTTCCTCAGGCGAGGCGTCCGCCACCAGGCCCGGTGCCGGCCCGGCCACCGCCTTCAGAACAAGCTGCTCGATGTTCGCGGCGTCCACGGCCGTCAACCGGCAACCGCAGGGCCCACGGTAGGCACGCCGACCGAGCATCAGGACGGGCTGCAGGGAGATGCCGCAACTGCGGCAGCACAGCAGACCATCGAGGGTGTACGTCGCCGAGGTGGGCAGGCCGAGCCGCGTCGTCCGTTCACCTCCGGAGTCGGGGCCGGCACGTCGAGCACGGTCGTGCACGTTGTTGCTGCGCACGTCAATGGCCACATGCACCTCCACCATCAGCGCTGCCCGTAATGCGAGGGCTGGTCACAGCGGTGGCGTGGGTCCGAATCGCCGATCCACCGCCGTGGTTGTCTGTGCAACCAGCCTGCGGGTCCGATCCGGCCCTGACGATGCGTGAACGTCCTAGTGTTGTCCTAGTTTCAGCTCGTCTGCGCCGGCCGTCGTCTACTACGCTGCCGACTGCGACAATGACGCTGAGTGCACGGCCCTGGGGGATACCAGTGGAGACGGTACGGCGGTGGACCGGCCGCGAGGCCAAGGCATTTCGCCTGGCGCTACGTATGAGCGTGCGCGGTTTCGCCGAACACCTGGGGGTCAATCCAGCGGCCGTCTCCAACTGGGAGAAGCGTGGTGCCACGAGCCGGATGCGCTACGAGACCCAGCAGATGCTCGACGTCGACCTCGCGCGATCGCCGACCGAGGTCAAGCAGCGATTCACCCAGGTCCTCAAGGCGTCAGCCGCTCCCGTGCCAAGCCAATCGCGGGCTCCCGCCGATGGCTCTCAGCAGACAAGACAGGACCTCGGTGCCCGTTCCAGTGAACGGACCACCGCCATTCTCGCGGCGCTCGGTGGCCAGCAGCCCGACGACCTCGTCTACGTGCCGCCGGCTGACGTCCAGCGTCTGGTCGCGGACTTTCTCGCCTCGACCGCCCGCGTCTACCTGCTCACCGGCCCGCCTGGCGGTGGCAAGACCAGCTTCACCCGCCATCTGGCGGCGCAGGCTTCCGGAGTCGATGTACAGCTGCTGACGGCGGACTCATGGACTGAGGACATCGACCTGGCGCGCGAGATCCTCCGCTACGGCTCCCTGCCGGCCGGGGAGGATCCCTTACTGACCTTGGAAGGTGAGAGCCAGAGCCTGTCCAGGCCGCTGTTCGTCGTCATCGATAGTCCGCAGTCCCGCGCCGTGGTGGAGAAGGTCTGCCGCCAACTCGACGGCGCGCTGCGGCAGGTGCTGTCAGGGAACCTGAGATTCCTCCTCGTACTGCGCACGCCGCCGGAGATCGAGCTCGCGCCCTACCCCGTTCTGGCGGCGGCAGTCATGCCAGGTCAGGACCACGGCGTCGGCGGATCGCTGCGGCTGGAGCGATGGGACGCTGGCAGCGCCCGGCAGGTATGGAACGCCCAGCGGTCCGAGAGCGAGCCTTCGTTCGACGTGCTGCCGGCGAAGATTCGCAACTTGGTCCGCCTGCCGCTGTACATGAGCCTCATCCGTGCCGCCAAGTCGACCGAGCCACTCGGGCACACCGATGCCTACCGGCTCGTGGAATTCTGCGTCGCCTCGATCTTGAAAGCGGCGGGACTTGATGTCGAACGCACGACCGCAGACCTGACGGCTCTCGCGCGCCGGCAACTCGCCGCGGCCTGGCCCCACCCCCTACTCCCGGCGCTCGATGACGGCCCAGGCGATGACGATCACCTCACCGCGTCCTCGGTCGCGGGGCTCGTACGACCCGGACCGACCGGTGCTCTGGCGTTCCATCACGACGTCATTCGTGAGTACCTTTTCGCGCGGTGGCTCGCCCAGCTCATCGAGGCCCACGGCCGCTCGACCACCACCATCGAGCTCCTCAACGACCTAGCCGCTCGCACCAGCACATCAGCCGACCTGCGAGGCGTCCTGGAATTCGCCCTTCAGGGCTTGGATGCCACGTCGCCGGAGCTGCTGGCCGCCGTCGCCCAGTCACCGTCGGTCAGCATCACCGAAACGCTGCCGTTGATGCTCGAGCTCACCGGCGACACCCCGACCTTCGCCACGGCAGAAGTGCTGCGCGTGTGCGCCTCCCGGTGCCTACACGACAACGGCCTGCCACTCGCCAGAGCCCTCTTGCACGCCAGCGCAGCCACCACCGCCCTCGGCGCGGAGTACCCGCGATGGATGCTGCGGGTACTGCGCCGCTTCGGCCCGGCGGTCTGGGACGACATCGTGGCGTGCGTCGAGACGCAGCTACCCATCGCGGCCATCCACGACTTCGTCCGACTCGCGCAACTCGACACGGTAGAAGACGCGGTGTTCCTCGCCCGACACTTCTACGTCTTCATCGCCACCGACGACGGTCGGTCACAAGAGCTGGAGGCGCTCCTCGCCCACCCCGACTGGCGAGCCCGCGCAGCCGTCGCCGAAGGGATCCAAGCCGGCCGCGCCATCCCACCACAAACGATGACCACGATCCTGGAAGCGTTGGTCACGGACCGCGACTACAAGGTCCGCGCCGCCGTCGCCGACGCCGCCGGCCGCTCCACCGCGCCCGGCACGGAGCACCTGCTCGCCACTCTCCTCGAAGACCGGAACTGGCACGTCCGCGAGCGCCTCCTCCAAGGGCTCGCCGCTCGTGCCGGGCACGACCACTCGGCCGCCGACCTGGTGATCAGGAAGCAGGAGGCGTGGCGAAGCGGCCCTCGGAACGTCCGAGTCGCCGCTCAGCGGCTCCTGCTCAAATCCGGCAGACGACCGGTTCAAGACGACGACTCCGCTCGCGGTGCCCTGTTCGGGCTGCTCCGAGAGATCCGCACCGGCGCCCTACGGCTACCCGCGAACGTTCAAACCGCCTTGGTCAGCGAGGGCGTCGCCTCGACCGACTGGCTCGTTCGTGCCGAAGCCAGCCTGCTTGACGGACAGGGCGCGGGCACGAACACGACGGTAGGCATCAGCAAGGAAGCCTTCCGCCGACTCCGAGACGGACGCGCACTCCAAGTCGCACTCGATGTCCGCGACGTCGACTACGCCATCCGCGTCGCGCAGGCCGCCGCCACTGCCGGCGTGCAGTTCATCGAGATCGGCGACCCCCTCATCAAGAGCGTCGGTATCCAGGCCATCAGCGCCATTAAGCAACAAGCTCCTGGCACGTGGGTCGTGGCCGAGATGATGTCCGCAGACTGGGGGCGCGACCAGGTCGTTCTCGCCGCCGAGGCCGGAGCCGACGTCGTACTCCTCATCGGACCCGCCAGCATCGCCAGTGTGTCGGCAGCCGTCGAAGCGAGCAAACGCCTCGCGGTCCCCGTCGTCATCGACGTGCCCGAGGGGCGGCTGACCCAAGGCTGGGTCCAGGACATGGAACGCACGGGCATCGACGGCTTCGCCATCACCACGAACATCGACCTGGGCGTGGCCGGCTTTCACCCCCTCGACCAAGCACAACTCATCAGGTCGTGGACAAAGCTACCGATCGCGGTATCCGGCGGCTTCGAACCCACCGACGTCGAAGCCAGCCGACGACACTCATGGGACATCCTCGTCATCGGCCGCGGAGTCACCGACTCCCTGGACCCGACCACCGCCGCACGTGACCTCACCGCATCGATCAAGCTTACCGAAGGGCAACACCGATGATCATCACCCCGCTTACGGTCGACCGGATTTCCGACCTCAAGAAACTGTTGGCGCTCGGAGAGCCGTACATCAGGCTGCGGGGCTCATCGGACTACTGGCTGTACGCCACGCTGTTCGCGAACACCTGCCCGATTGCCATCGTTGACGGGCAGGTCGTCGGCAGCGTGATCGCCTTCCGAAGCCAGATCGACCCGTCCGAGATCTACCTCCAGGACGTGATGACCCACCCGAACCACCGCCGCGCGGGGATCACACGAGCGCTGATCGAAGACGTCCACCGCCAGGGCTCCCTCTGGCAATGCCAGCGCCTCTTCCTTACCTCGGAACCCGACAACCAGGCCGCGCACCGGGCGTGGCTCGCCCTGGGCTTCACCAACGTTCCCGGCGACGCCGTCGAGCACGGAGTATCGGTGATCCACGACTACAAGGGGCCTGGGAAACACCGCGCGGTGTACGAACGGCGAATTGAACGCTGACGTCAGCGCCGTTTGCGCCACCAGGTGGCCCCGCCGCGCATGCCGTGGTGCCAGGTGTCGGCTTGGTGTCGGGCGTTGTCGATGGCCTGTTGGTCGCGTTCGGAGCGGTATTCGCGGTGGGGCTGGTGTGGGCTCCAGTCGCCGATGAAGGGGCGTAGGTCGTCGGGCTTGGGTTCGATGTCGAAGTCGATGTCGGCGAGGGCGCGGTCTCCTCGGGTGGGGTCGAGGCGGTCGGCGGCGGCTCGTGCCCAGTTGATCCATCGGGCGCGGTTTTCCGAGTTTGCCGGTTCGTCGGGCGCGGTTTGTTGGAGGGCGTCGCAGAAGGCGCGGATCTCGTTGGCGGAGGTCCAGGAGTCGTAGGCGCGCCGGAATGCCTTCTTGCGCAGGAGTTCGGTGGCCTGGGGGCGGGCCTCGTCGAGGGCGGTCTGCCAGCGGCGACGCTTTTCGGCCTCCTGCCGCTCCATCTCGGCGACGTATTCGTCGTGGGCTCGCTGGGCGGCCAGTTTGGCTTCCTCGTCAGCGGCGATGCCGGCCTCGACGTCCCGGATGATCCGAGGGAGGCGTTTCTCCAGCGTGGTGCGCTTGTCGTCGGTCCAGGTGTCTTTCTTGTCCCAGCCGGCGCGGGCGATCTCCAACCGCAGGCGGCCGGAGGCGACCCGGTCGGTCTTGGGGATCACCAGCCACCGGTTGCGGCGTAGCTGACGGGTCTCCTCGGCGGTGGGGACGTGGGGGACTTCGTCGTACTCCTCGATCAGCCTGACCCTTCGGCGGGTCTTGTCGACCTGCAGGTAGACGGAGGGGTTCTTGGTCTTGGTGTTCACTCCGACTCGGTGGCCCCGTCGTCTGGCCTCGGCGGCGAGGCCACGGAGCAGGTCCAGCGCCCTGGGGACGGATGCCTCGGTGACCTCCAGCCCGGCCGGGTTCTTCTCCAGGGCGGCGAACACGAGGTCAGGATCGGTGGTGACGCGACGGGTGTTGAGTCGGATCCGATTCCAGTCCGTCTCGTCGGGGTCGTTGTCGCTGGACAGGCGGATGATCAAATCCCCGGCGGCGCGGCCAGTGTGCTTGAGGTGGAATCCGGCGGGTACGAGGCCGTGCTGCTTGGCGGCGTGGATGACCCGCCGATACCGGGCGCGTTCCTCAGTATCGGGACTCTCCACCCGCACGGTTCCGCCCTCGGCTTGGAGGCGTTCGACGAGTTGTCGGGCCTGCTCGACCGTCGCGGCGGCTGGAGACGGCGTCGAGCCGACCACCTTGGTGGCGTCACCGGCTCCCGAGAGGGCCGGGGCCGGCTTACCTTGCTTGGCAGAGGCGGGGGTCCGGACACGCTGACGGGGTGCCGTGGTGTCGCCCGAGATGCGGTCGGGGTGGTCGGGGTGGATGCCGTTGTCGAGGTAGAAGCGGCCGGCGTCGGTGATCTGAACCCGCCATACGCCGCCTCGACGGCTGATGTCGACGAGGCGACGGGTCTGCAATGCCCGAGCCGTGTGACGCTGATCGACCCCGTCGGGGCCGCTGAGGTCGTCCCCGTCGCCGATCCGCCGCAACACCAGCAGTTGATGTTCCTTCAGCGGATCCATCTCTGCATGCTCTCGACCTTCGACGGCTACGACCTGATCCGCAAGGAACGACACTCACCACTGCATGGAGACGGGCGGCAGTGCCGTGACCATGTGCAGACGGACCTACTCGCTGACCACCTCCGCCCTCATCGCCTGAATGATGAGAAGAACGTCCCAAGGAATGAGCGGAACAGCAGAATATTTCGCGGTGGCCGGGTGGACGCAGAGGTACTGCCGGTCATTGGAGGCGACCTTCCTGGACTCATCCGGACTGACCGCGCAGGGCGCGCGGGTTGCCCGTTGAATTCGAGGTTGACTCGGTGGGTGTTGCCGGGGCGTACTGGTTGTGCGTTCTCGTACCGCCGCTTGGCGCGGTGGGCCACGGAGAGGCAGGCATTCCCGGAGTTGGGGTGCCTGCTGTCGTTCGGGTCGACGTTGTCGGGGGCGTGGAGTGATAGGAGGACCCACATGAAGGTTCGGCTGCCGGCGAGCTGAGCCGCCGCTTCGCCTCTGGCGCTCCACATGGGCGCTGTTGGTGAGTTCTGCCCCTTTGTGGCTCTGCTGGCCCCTGTCCTGTGTTCGTTGCTGAGCGTGGCCTGTCGTGCGGGCTACGCGACGCATTCTGCCCTCTTCGCCTGCCCCGCTGCGGGGTCCGGCTTGTTCGTTGAATCGTCCATAGTGATCGCACGACCTCTGCGCGCGAATGAGGTCCGCCCGGCCGGGCGTCATCCGGCAGGAACACGCCTGCCCGGAAGCGTGATCGCAGGCGGTCGTCCCGGGCGGCCTTCATTCGCCGTACATCGAAACCCTACGACCATTCATGGAGCAAACAAAGTGACTTCATTCAACATCAATGTGGCGAGGCTGGGGGCGGTGTCCGTCGGGCCTGCGGTTTCGGTCCGCGCTGGCCTGGCCGTTTTGGCTGGGGCCGTGCGCGGGCTGTCTGTCCACGGGTGGTGGGCCGTAGGCGAGACCTGAGCATCAACCGGATGCCCGGTCCGTCGAGGTGCGGTCGAGGCGGGAGCGGCTCGAGGATCGCGTCCAGGTACTGATCATGCTGTTGATCGGTGGTGCGGCGGGCGCGGCGTCCTTCCGTCACGTCCATGACGTCGCCGCCGCGCACGGCCAGCCGGGCTGGCTGGCTTGGGCGGACGCGGTCGTGTTGGAGCTGACGTCGATCGCGGCGGGCCTGGAGCTGCGCCGTAACCGACGGCTGGGCAAGAGCGTCGCGTTTCCGGCGACGGTGTTGACGGTGGCGGTGTTCCTGTCCCTGGCGGCCCAGGTGGTCGGGGCGGAGCCGTCGGTGATCGGCAGGATCGCTGCCGCGTTGCCGGCGCTCGGCTTCCTGGCGATGGTGAAGATCGCTCTCGGCCGTGCCGATCCTGCCCCGCTCCACCGGACAGCCCCGCCCGCCCCGGACAGCCGGCCCGGGCGGGTCGGGTCCGGGCCAGTTTCCGGCACCCGTGCCACGGTCCCGGACGCCACCGAGACGGTCCCCGGACCGGCTGCGCCGGTCCACGCCGACACGGCCGCGGTCCCGGACTCCACCCCAGCGGTCACCGCCACCGCCCTGGACGGGCAGTCGACGGTCCCGGACAGTCGCAACAGCCACGCGGGGGTCCGGGACGGTGGGCCGGAGATCGCGGCGTTGGTCCCGGTCGCCCGGACCGCCGCCCGTGCCCTCGCGGCCCAAGGGACACCGTTGTCCCGTAAGGCCCTCGCGCGACAGCTACGCGCTGACGGGCACCAACTGTCCAACGCCACCGCCTCGGCGCTCGTGCGTGTCCTGCGTGCCGAGACCAGCCCGCCCCGACAGCTCTCGCCGGATCTGTCCCCAGCAGATGTCGCGTGACAGAACGCGAGTTCTGTCAGTCGGTGCCCTTCACGGCTCGGTCGGCGGTTCTGTCAGGAAGTCCATGTCTGACAGAACCTGGCCCGATCCGACGAGCGTGCACCCGCCGTCCGTCTCTCCGGTACGACCGAGGTGCACCATCCAACACTTTCCGGTCAAGGAGCATGCACGTGTTCACCCAGCTCAGCGTTCACTATCTCGGCCAGCAACACGATCGCCGGTCCACGTCGCACTTCTTCTCGCACCACCACGGCCATGGGTCCGGTGTTACCGGCCGTGTGGCTGTCGGTGTCGGTCGCCGTGTGACCGTCGGTCTTGACACCGACCCCCGAACCGACCCCCCACCCCGCCTCACAGCCCAGTTCAGCCCCGCTTCCACTGCTGCGGTCCTGCTCCAGACAGACCCTCATCCTGGGGATCTCCCCCCTGGGGGCGCGTATGCGTAAACGCCTACCAGTTCCGGATCCGCTGCTGCGGTTGCAGGCCAGCATCACCGGCCGCGACGACCGCCTCCTCGGCTGGCTCTACGACCACGGCGTCCTGACCACCGATCAGGTCGCCGCTGCCCTGTTCCCGTCCCTGGACTTCACCCAACGCCGGCTCCTGCGCCTCACCAATCTCGGGGCGGTGGACCGGTTCCGACCCAACCGACCAGACGGCGGCTCCTACCCGTACCACTACGTCCTGGACCAGCTCGGCTACGACCACGTCCACGCCCAACGCGGACTCGGACCACCACGCCGGGACCAGGCCCGCCGCCGCAAACAGTCCCTCACCTCACGCCGGGACCTGCCGCACCTGCTCGGCGGCAACCAGATCTTCATCGACCTCGCCGCCCACGCCCGCACCCACCCGCACACGGTCCTGGACCGCTGGCAACCCGCCTCCGCCTTCCACGAGCCCGGCGTGTTCTACCGCAAGGGCGGCAACCCGCAGATGATGGTCCACGGACCGAAAGGACTTCCCCGCCCCGACGGGGCCGGGGTGTGGACCGAGCACGGACGGTCCGTGCCCTTCTTCCTCGAGTACGACACCGGCCGCGAACGCCTCGACGTCCTCACCGAGAAGATCGTCAAGTACGAGCGGCTGTATGGGATGAGCACCTGGGCGTGGCCCGTGCTGTTCCACCTACCCTCCGCCCGCCGCGAGACGAACCTGCACCACCGCCTCGCCGACGTCCCCGACCTGGAGACGGTCATCGCCACCACCACCGCCGAACTGCGCACCACCCTCGACGCCAGCCCCGCCGAACCGGTCTGGCAACTCGCAGGCGTCGGCACCGTCGGCCGGATGCGGCTGGTCGACCTGCCCTACACCGACACCCACCACGACACCCAATACCCAACCCCCAAGCCGACCAGCCCGTACGGACAGGAACCCTGACGGCCCAGAAAGCGGGGTGTGTGGCTCACTCGCCGCCGAACAGCGCGGACGCCCCACCGGTGGGCAGCTTGTATCCACCGCATCTGTCAGGCGGCTACCAGCGGCTCCGTCAACCGCAGCGGCATCGACGTCGGCCGGGTGAACCAACTGAAGGAGGAACCCCGCTGTCGGGCGGGCACGGGAGCACAACCCCTCACCACTGATCCCGGTCGAGGAGGCGCCGGCCGGCTCGCCCGAGCGAGGCTCATCGCCCGGCGGGCGTTGCGGGCGGCAGCGCACACGCCCCTCTGCCCGACGCACTGCAAGTTCCGGCAGTCGCCCCGCGAGCCCGGCTGATGAGCGGCCACAACGTCGAAGGCCAACCGCCACAGCAGCGGATCGGTCACGTCGTCAGGGATGACAGCCAGGCGGCTGAGTCGTTCGCGAGGCACGGCAGACCTTTCCTCGGAAGGGAGCACATGGTCGGCCGCCCAACCACCCGGCCGACGGCACGGACACAATCGACCCTCACCATTACCGAAAGGTCAAGTCATCCCAGCCCGTAAACGCTGATGCTTGTTGATTTCGCACGGAAAGGACACCCCATGAGTGAAGGACTCCGACACCAGACGACTCGCATGCTTTTCGGAGGACAGTGGCGAACACGCCCCACCACGAAAACGCCGTCCGGAGCTATCCTGACGAAACGCATCCCGGTACCACCACAACAAACGGTGGTGCAATACCCAACCGCGCTAGCAAAATGGAGCAGCCGATCCCGATGGTTATCGCGCGGATCGACATCGTACCCATGACCATCGACGAAATCGACAACGCCGCCGAAGCCCTCGCCGTCCTACTCAACCACTTCCTCGACGACCACCCCCACCTCACCCCGTAGACCAGCCAGCCCGGACAGCCGCTGGCGGCTCGCCCCGGGCCGCCAGCACTCCAGCCCCCTCTGAATTCGAAGGACAACCTGCCACAATGCCTGCCACGTCACCCCTCACCCCACCGAGACGACGCGGCCGACGCGCCCACACCCTCACCGCCGAGCAGCCGACCGGCCCTCGTCGAGTCTGCGTCTACATCCGCCGCTCCACCGACGACGAACACCAACCCTTCTCCCTCGACGCCCAACGCGCCGCCCTCGAAAAGTACGTCGCCTCTCAGCCCGGCTGGACCATCGTCGCCGAATACGAAGACGACGCCTCCGGCGCCACCACCGAACGCCCCGGACTCAAGAAAGCACTCCACGCCGCGAAAGCCGGCCTCTACGACGTCCTGCTCGTCTACCGACTCGACCGATTCAGCCGAAGCGTCGCCGACCTCCTCGACCTCATCACCATCCTCGAAGCATCAAACGTCCGATTCTCATCCGCCACCGAACCCGTCGACACCGGCGGACCCTTCGGTCGCATGATGCTCCAACTCCTCGCCGTCTTCGCAGAATTCGAACGCAACATCATCATCGACCGAGTGAAGAGTGGAATGACCGCGAAAGCCAGCAAAGGCAAATGGGCCGGCGGCACCCGCCCCTACGGCTACCAACTCGACCCCGACCACCGCCTCGTCCCCCACCCCGACGAAGCACCCATCCTCCGCGACATCTTCCGTCTCTACACCCGCGACCGGCACGGCACCCGCGCCATCGCCACCGTCCTCAACCAACGCGGCGTCCCCAACCGCACCGGAAAGAAGTGGTCCGGACACACCATCAACCGGATCCTCGACAACCCCGCCTACGTCGGCGACATCGCCTACCGCGACGTCTACGTCCCCGACGCCCACGACCCCCTCATCGACCGGGCCACCTTCCAACGCGCCCAAGACATCGCCAACGCCCGAGGAGACACCCAAACCCAACGCGCCATGTCCGACTCCGACTACTACCTCACCGGCCTACTCACCTGTCCCCACTGCGGACAGCGCTACATCGGCACCTCCGCCAACGGCCGCACCCGCCGCTACCGCTACTACACCTGCTTCACCCGTACCCGATACGGCAAACACGCCACCTGCACCGCGCCCAGACTCCCCGCCGACGACCTCGACCAACTCGTCCTTCAAGCCCTACACGACTTCTACGCCACCGCCGAACCCGTCCTGGCCGCCATGATCGAACGCGCTCACGCCCAACGCGACACCACCAGCGACGACCGACGCGTCGAACTCGGCGCGACCGCCCATCAGATCACCACCACCGAGGCAGCCATCAGCCGCTACCACACCGCCTTCGAAAACGGCACCATGGACGACGCCACCGCCGGGCCTCGCATCCGCGAACTCCGCCAGCGTCTGGCTCACCTCCACACGCGCCACGCCGAACTCGAAGTCGACCTCGCCGCCCCACCCGCGCCCCCGCCGCCCGCCACCATCACCCGGATCCGCGAGCACCTCACCACGATCATGGCCAGCGGCACGACCAGCGAACGCAAGGCCGCCATCGAGACTCTCATCGCCGAAGTCCAGATCACCGACCAAGGCGTCGTACCCGTCTTCAAGATCCCCACCGGCACGACGATGCCCCCGCCCAACCCGGACGGGGGCACTCACGATGAACAACCACCGGTTCGCACAATGGTGCGGTCGGTGGGGCGGGCGGGACTCGAACCCGCGACCGAGGGATTATGAGTCCCCTGCTCTAACCGGCTGAGCTACCGCCCCGGCACCGGGCCGGATCTTATCCCGACGGCCTCTCCTTACCGGCGTCGCCCTCGCGTGAGCAGCACGACGGGCAACGCGAGAATAACAGTGAGCAGCCATCCGACCACGACCGCACCCCACAGTACGGCGACGTCCTCCTCGGCGGTGGGCTCGATCAACAGGCCGATGGTGAGCAGCAGGGTGAACCCGCCCACCACCAGCGCGGCGAGGCCGCTGATCGTGATCAGCAGGGTCTCCCACCCGGGCCGCTTCGGCCGGTTCAGATGCTCGTGGGCCTGGCGTACGGCACCCGGCTGCGGGATCTCCTCCGGGCTGCGGGGCGGCAGCATGATCTGCCGGTCGGCCGGTACCCCACTGTCGATGACGTTCGTCGCCGCCGGGCGGAGGTCGAACAGGGTCGGTTCGATGTGCAGCACGAGCGCGTCGTGGCCGATGAGCTGTCTCGCGCCGTCCGGCCAGGCGAGCATCGCCGCACAGTCGGCGTAGGTGACGGTGAGGATGCTGTTGGGACGGACGAGGCTGACGCCTTCGGTGCCGACGAGCAGGCGGCTGTTGTCGTCACGGGCGTGGTAGGTGGTGCCCGACACGGACGACTGGGACGAGGTCGGCGCGGCCGTGAAGCCGGCCCAGTCGGCGCGGGTCCCCTCCGGCACCATCAGCAGTGCCGAGGCGTACGTCTCGTGGGCGACCTCGTGCAGGTCGGCGAGGGTGACCGCCTTCAGCAGCGCGAGATGCTCGTCGATGGTGTGGTTCGGTTCGCCGGTGAGCAGGTTGAGGGCGTACGCGGGCAGCCGGGCGGCGTCGGCCTCGGCGGTGGAGTAGATGTCGATCCGCTTGGCCACCGCGGCGTCGAGGTCGCTCTGCTCGATCCGGCCCACCCGTAGTTTGGCCAGCACGTCGATGAAGCCGCCGAGTACGGCGTCCTGCTTCTCGGCCAGCGCGTCGGCGAGGGCCCTCAGGTGTGCCTGCCCGTCGCCGCGCGGTTCGTACCCGCTGCTGATGGTGTACGAGAGGCCGGCGTCCTGCCGCAACGCCCGGAACAGTTCGCGTTCCAGCACCTCGGCGAAGATGCCCGCGGCGGTCCGTCGTCGCACCACCGCGTCGAGGATCACCGCACGGGAGCCGTGCACGAAGTACGCCGGGGTGGTCGGCAGTGCCGACGAGGCGGTGGGTACGGGCTGGCGGGTGCCGGTGGGCAACTCCAGCCGCAGTCCTTCGGGCACCCGGTCACCGGCGATCCAGAGCACCGCGTTCTCCCGGGTGAACCAGCGGGCGGCCCACTGGCGCAGGTCCTCGGCGGTGAGCCTGGCGAGCCCCCACTCCGGGTAGCTGCTGAGGCCGTGGTCACGGGCGCCGTGACGCCACAACGGGATGTCGTCGATGGCGGCGCTTCCCCGGCTGCTCCACTCGGTGCGCAGGATGTCCTTCTCCACCTCCAACCGGCCGGTCGGCAGGTCGGTGAGGTTGGCGCAGACGGAGGTGAGGAAGGTGGCGATGTCCGGCGCCGAGCCTTGCATGTGGAAGGTGGTGAAGGTGGGCCCGGTAGCGCCGTTGAAGTGGTAGTCGGCGCTGCCCAACGGGGCGAGGACGAGGTGTTCGAGCAGGTGGGTGATGCCGTGGCGGGCCAACGTCTCGTCGGCGGTGCCGACCCGGAAGGTCAGCCCGGCGCGCATCGGGCCGCCGGTGGGTGCGAGCAGGGTCGGCACCCCGTCGGTTTCCAGGTGTTGGATCACGGCCGGCCGCCCTTCGCGTACGCCTTCTTGCGGAACCGCTGGAACTCCTCCGCCGGGTCGCCGAAGTAGCCGAACATCGACTCGGCGCCGAGGTCGCCGAGGGCGGCGAACTGTTGTGCCGCCGACGTCCACTCGTGCATGAGGCAGAAGGCGAGGGCGAAGGTGCTGCGGACCTCGACCCAGCCCCAGTCGTGGCGGAACTCGCGGTGCCACACGGAGCGCTGCGCCGCGTCGTGGATCGCGCTGCGCACCTGCGGGGTGCGCAGGAATGCCCGCCCGGCGGCCAGGCTGTCGTGGTCGAATGCCTGTTCCAGGTGCGCTTCGACGATGAGGACGGCGTTGGGCGCGCCGGCGGGTGCCGCGTCGGCGCATTCCCACGCGAAGGCGTACGCCTTCTCCCAGCTGCCGCTCCACTTCGGGCAGAGCTGCTGCAACAGGGAGCTCTGCGCCGGCAGGTGGTGCGGGTGCCCGGCGGCGAGCCGATCGTAGCGGCGGCGGGCCTCGGACTGGCCGAGTTCCAGGCCGCGGGCGCTGGTGACGCGCTGGGTCCAGGCCGCCGCGTCCTGCGGGTGGCGGGCGGTGGCCTCGATGAGGATCTGCTCGGCCCGGCGCAGGTGGTCGAAGAACTGGACGAACTGCTCCCGGCTGACGTCCTGCGCCCGGCTGCCCGTCCGGATCCGCCATCCGGCGATGATCAGGTGTGCTCCCAGCATGGCGGCGGCCACCGGGTCGTCCGGTTGCTCGGCGAACGCCTTGGGCAGGAACGCCTCGGCGTGGGGTGCGCCGCCGATCTCGCTGACGAGGGTCGTGCGACCGTGGGCGTCCTGGTCCTCGACGAGGGTGCGCAACGCCGGCCAGTCACCGGCGGCCAGCGCGCCACGGGCGGCGGCCACCTGAGGGTACGCGGCCGCAGCGTCGAGGACCGGCGGCGCGGGGGGTGCGGGCATGGCGAGGATCATAAGTGATCATCACTTGCCCGGTGGCCCCGATTTCCGCCCGTCCGCGGCGTGCGCGCGGCTGCCGGGTGCGGGCTGGTCGGCACGTTCGAGGGGACAAACGGCTGACGCCCACCGGTCGTGCCGGTGGGCGTCGTGGTGAGGAAGCTCCCCCGTTTGGACTCGAACCAAAAACCTGCCGGTTAACAGCCGGCTGCTCTGCCAATTGAGCTACGGGGGACTGCAACAACGCCCGGAGCGGATCGCTCCGCACCGCGCGCCGGGCACAAGAGTACAGGACTCCGGGGGGTGTTGGTCCAGGGGGTTCGTGGGTCGTCCATCGGGCGCTTTGCGGGCGGTTGACCGGACAAATCGTCATCCTGGCACAAGGAGGTATGAGCGGAGAGCAGGATGGGTAGTTAGCTGCCGACGACAGGACGCAGGCGCGAATCGGTCAGTCCCGCCGCCCCGGGCTTCGGGGAGCGGGACCGACGGCGCGTCAGGTACGAGAGGAGCCGCCATGCGCGGAAAGATCATGTTCCTTGGCGGGCTGGCTGCAGGGTTCGTCCTGGGCGCCCGTGCCGGCCGGGAGAAGTACGAGGAGTTGGTGGTCCGGGGCCGCAAGGTGCTCGATCACCCGACCGTCCAGGAGGCGGCCGGGGTCGCGCAGGCCCAGGCGAACCGTCTCTACCACGAGGGCAAGGACAAGCTCGGCAACTCCAAGCTGGGCGAGAAGCTGCACGCCAACGGCAATGGCAATGGCAAGGAGAAGCTCACCCCCGCCGACGACACGTTCGCCGGCACGCCGGCCACCGCTGGCAGCAAGTCGGGTTCCGGTTCGTCGAGTTCCGCTTCGACGTCGGCCACCCCCCGCACCAAGCCGTCCGGCTCCGGAGCCAACGGCAGCACGGTCTGAGCAACCCGGACGGGCCCGGCCACGCACTGATGGCCGGGCCCGTCCGTGCGTCCGCCGGTGGGCGGGCGGGCACCGTCAGCAGGTGTTGACAGCTCCGGCTTCGGCCGGCCACCGGTCTGAAACACCGCCGTGGAAGACTCCGCACGGAGGTGATGGCGATGGCCCTGGTTCGGCCGGAGAATCCGCAGCAGGCAAGGCTGGTGCGGCTGCTGCGGGACGAGGGTGCCCGTTCCCGGGTCGAACTGGGCGATCTGCTGGGTCTGTCCCGGACGGCCCTGACCACCGAACTGAACCGTCTCGTCGCCCGAGGGCTGGTCGAGACCGCCGGCCCGGCGGCCTCCCGAGGCGGGCGGCGTTCGTCGTTGCTCCGCCTCTCCGCCGGGGTGCGTTTCGCGGGTGTGGTGGTGGCCCCCGACCGGTTCACGGTCGCGATCACCGATGGCGAGTTGAACGTGCTGGCCGAGATGACCGAGGCCGCCGACGTACGCGACGGACCGGAGCCGATGATCGGCCGTGCCGTGGAACTGGTCGGCAAGCTTCGCGCCGAGCTGGGCGTCACCGAGCTCACCGGGGTCGGGGTCGCCCTTCCCGGGCCGGTCGACGGCGGCACCTCGACCGCACCGGCCGTGCTGCCCCGGTGGCAGCGTTTCCCGGTCCGGGACGCGTTCGCCGCCGAACTGGGCTGTCCGGTGTTGGTCGACAACGACGCGAACGTGCTCGCTCTGGGTGAGCGGCACGCCGGCATCGGTCGTACCGTCGAGGACTTCCTCTATCTGAAGCTCGGCACGTCGATCGGCTGCGGGCTGGTGCTCGGCGGATCGCTCTACCGGGGCGCGACCAGCAGCGCCGGTGACATCGCGCACCTGCCGCTGGGCGAGGACGGGCCGCCCTGTGTCTGCGGGGAGACCGGCTGTCTGGAGGCGTACTGCGGGGACGCCGGGTTGGTCCGGGCGGCGCTGGCGGTCGCCCGGTCGGGCCGCTCCCCCGTGCTGGCCGCACGGCTGGCCGAGGCGGGCAGCCTGACCGTCGCGGACGTGGTGTCGGCCGCCGCCGTGGGTGACCCGGCCACCCAGGTGCTGGTCCGGGAGGCCGCCCGCCGCCTCGGTCGGGTGCTGGTCGGCCTGGTCAGCTTCTTCAACCCGGGGATCGTGGTGATCGGCGGGGCACCCGAGGGGCTGGGGCACATCCTGCTCTCGGAGATCCGGGGCGTGGTCTACCGGCGGTCGGCGCCGCTGGCCACCGGCACCATGCCGATCGTCCTGTCCGATCTGGCGGACCGGGCCGCTCTGGTGGGCGCGGCCCGCCTGGCCAGCGAACACGTCTTCACCGCCGGCTGACCGGGCGGTTCGCGGGCCGGATTCCGGCGGTCGAGGCGCAGCTGCGGCAGGGGCCGGGTGAGGTGACAGGCTGCCGGGGGTCGGCTGGCGGCCGACCCCCGGCAGGCCGTGCGTTCAGTCCTTGCTGCTGAACGCCGCGTCGAAGGCGGCGGACGGTGCGTCGAAGGCGAGCCGACGGACGAACTGGAGCGCCTCGGGGGCCCCGACCAGGCGGTCCATCCCGGCGTCCTCCCACTCGACGGAGATCGGCCCGGAGTAGCCGATGGCGTTCAGCGCCCGGAAGCAGTCCTCCCAGGGCACGTCGCCGTGGCCGGTCGAGACGAAGTCCCAGCCCCGGCGCAGGTCCGCCCAGGGCAGGTGGGAGGCCAGTCGGCCACGACGACCGTCGCCGGTACGGACCTTGGCGTCCTTGCAGTCGACGTGGTAGATCCGGTCGGCGAAGTCGAAGATGAAGTTCACCGGGTCGAGTTCCTGCCAGACGAAGTGCGACGGGTCCCAGTTCAGCCCGAACGCGGGCCGGTGCCCGATCGCCTCCAGGGTGCGCTTCGTCGTCCAGTAGTCGTAGGCGATCTCGCTGGGGTGCACCTCGTGGGCGAAGCGCACCCCGACCTCGTCGAAGACGTCGAGGATCGGGTTCCACCGATCGGCGAAGTCCTGGTAGCCGCGCTCGATCATCTCGGGCGGCACCGGCGGGAACATCGCCAGGGTGTGCCAGATCGACGAGCCGGTGAAACCGACGACGGTGTCGACGCCGAGCTTCGCCGCCGCGCGGGCGGTGTCCTTGATCTCCTCGGCGGCCCGCTGGCGTACCCCTTCCGGCTCGCCGTCGCCCCAGATCCGGGCGGGCAGGATGCCCTGGTGCCGCTCGTCGATCGGGTGGTCGCAGACCGCCTGACCGACCAGGTGGTTGGAGATGGTGAAGACCTTCAGGTTGTGCTTGGCGAGCGTCTCCCGCTTGCGTTCGACGTACGACTCGTCGGCCAGGGCCTTGTCGACCTCGAAGTGGTCGCCCCAACAGGCGATCTCCAGACCGTCGTAGCCCCACTCGGCGGCGAGCCGGCACACCTCGTCGAACGGAAGGTCGGCCCATTGGCCGGTGAACAGCGTGATCGGTCGCGCCATGTGTCCTTTTCCCCTGTCGTGTGGGGGATTCCGTTACCTGCGGGACCGGGGCGAGGGATGACCGGATGTGGGCAGCCCGACGATGTGCCGGTGGGCGCGGTAGCGCCTGGGGTCAACGGGTTGCGCCTCCCGTCGACTCACCGGCCACCTCGCGGTCGCCGTCTTTCACTTTAGGCGGGCGACCGGCGGTAGGAAAGAGCCCCGGTGCGACGGGTGACCGTCGCACCGGGGCGGTCCCGCTGGTCGGCTACGGCAGGACCCAGCGCTGGTTGGCGTTGGTGTGGCAGGTCCACAGGTGCACGATCTGCCCGTCGGCGGAGCTGTTGTTCGACACGTCGAGGCACTTGCCCGAGTTCGGGTTACGCAACGTGCCGTTCGACTGCGCCGACCACACCTGCGCAGCACCACCGTGACAGGTCCACAACTGGATCTTCGTGCCATCGGCCGAGCCGGCACCGTTGACGTCCAGGCACTTGCCCAGCGCCCGGATCGTCGAGTTCGGCGTCACTGTCCAGGTCTGCGCCGCGCCGCCGTGGCAGGACCAGATCTGGATCTGCGTGCCATCCGCCGACGAGCCGTTACGCACGTCCAGGCACTTGCCGCCCAGGCCGGTGATCCGCCCGGTCCGGTCGCCGGTCGGCGGCGGGTTCGTGCCACCCAACTCCTTGATCCGGATGTTGCGGAACGACACGTCGTCGCCGGTGCCGTGATTCTGGATGCCGATGTGCCCGGCGAGCGACCGGACCGGGTCGGTGTTCGTGAAGTCGTTGATCTTCACCCCGTTCAGGAAGACCTGGAGACGCTCCCCCTCCACCAGCAGCTCGTAGGTGTTCCACTCCCCCGCCGGGTTCAGCGCGGCGTCCCGGGCGGCGAGGTTCGCGGCCTGGAAGCCGTAGATCGCGCCGGTGGTCCGGTCGGCGGCGTCGGTGGGGTCGATCTGCACCTCGTAGCCGTTGTTCATGGCGGAGTTCGGGTCGTTCGACGGTGGGAAGCCGACGAAGACGCCGGAGTTGTCGTCCCCGGCCAGCCGCCAGTCCAGTTTGAGCGAGTAGTTGGTGAACTGCTTGGCGCTGTACCAGAACAGTCCCATGCCACCGACCGAGGTCAGGGTGGCGTCGGAGTTGGTGAAGCTGCCCGGCCCGGCCTGGGACCAGCCGTTGGTGGATCCGTTGTAGAGGGTGGTGTAGCCGGTCTCCGGTCGGCAGTCGGCGTTGGTGCGACCGGCCGCGTACCGGATGCCGCCGAGCAGGTGCGCCCGGAAGGCCGGGTCGGCGTACGACGCCTGGGTGTGCCCAGCGCCGGTGTAGAAGGACCGACCGCCGTTGTACGTCTTGCACCAGGCGATCGGATGGTCGCCACCCATCGCCCCGCCGGAGTACGTCGACTCGTTGAGGTTCGCCAGCACCCGTGCGCTGGCGCGGGGGTTGCTCTGGAAGTCGTACCACTCGTCGGTGCGTACCCAGTTCTGCGGCAGGTGGGCGGTGGCCGCGTGGGCCCGGTCCTCCATCCGGACGGTGGCCTGCTGGACGGCCGGATGGGAGCGGAAGTACGCCCCGACCAGGTTGCCGTAGAAGGACCAGCCGTACTCGGTGTCGGCGGCGGCGTGCACGCCGACGTAGCCGCCGCCGGAGCCGATGTACGACTCGAAGGCAGCCTGCTGGCTGGAGTTGAGCACGTCTCCGGTGGTGTTGAGGAAGACCACTGCCTCGTACTGCGAGAGGTTGCCGGTGGTGAAGGCGGCGGCGTCCTCGGTGGCGGTAACCGTGAAGCTGTTCGCCGCGCCCAGGTCACGGATGGTCTGGGTGCCCACCGCGATGGAGTCGTGCCGGAAACCGGCCGTCTTGGAGAAGACCAGCACGTCGTACGGGGTGTCGGCGGCGCTGGCGGGGGTGGCCGGGGTGGTGCAGGCGAGGACGGCGAAGGCGGCGGTGGCCACGCCGAGGACGGAACGGAGAAGTCTGCGCATCTCGCTCTCCCAAACGATCGTCGTGTTAGGAGGGGCCCCTTGTACAACGCTAGGCGTTAATAAGGTGCCCTTCCTTGCAGCTAGGGCGGGAGTGCTGTCCCTTCCTGACGGGAACGCCGAGGGGGATGCCGTGCCACCGGTTCGACGAAACAAGTAGGACTTGGCACAGACATTAAACGTCATACGTTGATGTGTCTATATCTTTCGCCGGTCGGATGTGGACTTTCGTCAGTTCGATCAAAAGCCCGTACGACAGGGCACCGACAGTCCAACGCCCCCGGGCGGCGGCCGTCAGTGCTCCCGGTCGACGGCCTGGGCGGCCAGCTCGATCAGGGCGGACCGGCTCTCCGGAGTCACCTCGGCGTGTTCCAGCGCCGCCAGCCCGGCCTCGGCACGGACCTGGATCATCTGCTCGATCTTCCGGCGCGCTCCGGTACTCTCGATGATCTCGCGTAGCTCGGCCGCGCCCTCGGCGTCCAGGTCGGGGTTGCCGAACAGCTCGCGCAGCCGAGCGCTCTGCGCCCGGTCGGCGGCGTCGCGGGCCAACGCCATCATCACCGTCGGCTTGCCCTCGCGCAGATCGTCCAGCACGGACTTGCCGGTGACCGCCGGGTCACCGAAGACCCCCAGCACGTCGTCACGGAGCTGGAAGGCGTCCCCGAGCGGATCACCGAACTCGGCCAGCGCGTCCAGCAGCTCGGCCGACGCGCCCGCCAACGCCGCGCCGATCTGTAACGGTCGGGTGACCGTGTAGCGGGCGGCCTTCATCCGGATCACCGTGAGGGCACTGGCCACCGAGCCGTCGCCCACCCCCGACACCAGGTCGAGGTACTCCCCCGCGATCACCTCGGTACGCATCAGCGCGAACACGGCGTACCCCTGGTGCACCTGCTCGGGGCTCAACCCGCACTCGTGGAACATCTGGTCCGACCAGGCGGCGCAGAGGTCACCACAGAGCAGGGCGGTGTTGCGCCCGTACGCCTCGGGGTCACCCCGCCAGGACGACTGCGTGTGCAGATCGGCGAAGATCCGGTGCACCGAGGGCTCTCCCCGACGCCGGTCGCTGCCGTCCAGGATGTCGTCGTGGATCAGCGCGAAGGCGTGGAACAGCTCCAACGCGGCGGCGGCGGTCACGATCGGGGTACCGTCCGGGCCGCCCGCACCCCGCCAGCCCCAGTAGCAGAAGAGCGGTCGCAGGCGCTTGCCCCCGGCCAACACGAACCGGTGCAGCGTGGTGAAGACACCCCGAGGTGCGCCGTCCGGCCAGTCCGGGTCCTGCCGGTCGAGGAACGCGGACAGCTCGGCGTCGAAGCGGGCCCGTAAACCGGCGGAGTCGACAGCCGCCTCGGCTACCGTCACCGCCCCTCCATCCCGGCCAGCTCCAGCAGCAGCCCCTTCACCTCCGTGGCCGCTATCCGGTCCCGGGCCACCGACCCGTCGGAGCAGAGCAGCACCGGCCCGTCGGCCGGATCGGTGGGCAACCGCCCGTGTGAACCGCGGACCGCCCGCGCGCCGGCATCCAGCCCGACCACGTTCATCAGATACCGCATCCCGAGTTTCTTGCGGGCCAGCGCCATCGCGGCACGGCGCTTCGCCGCCCCCGGCGCGGCCGGGTCGAAGAACAGCTCCGCCGGGTCGTACCCGGGCTTGCGGTGGATCTCCACCAGCCGGGCGAAGTCCGGCGCCCGCGCGTCGTCGAGCCAGTAGTAGTAGGTGAACCAGGCGTCCGGCTCGGCCACCAGCACCAGCTCACCGGCGCGCGGGTGGTTCAGCCCGTGCGCCGCCTGGCCGTCGGCGTCGAGCACCTCGGCCACCCCGGGCAGCCCGGCGCAGAGCTTCGCCACCGCCGACACGTCGGCCGGGTCACGCACGTACACGTGGGCGACCTGGTGGTCGGCGACGGCGAAGGCCCGGGAGGTCCACGGGTCGAGATACTCCATGCCCGCCTGGGTGTACACCCGCAGCAGCCCCTCGGCGCGCAGCATCCGGTTGACGTCCACCGGCCGGGACACCTCGGTGATGCCGTACTCGGAGAGCACCACCACCGTCGCGTCGCGGGCCTGCGCGGCGTCCAGCAGCGGCGCGAGCACGCCGTCCAACTCCGCCGCCGCCGCGGCGGAGCGGGATGCGGACGGGCCGAAACGTTGCAGGTCGTAGTCCAGGTGCGGGACGTAGACCAGGGTCAGATCGGGTGAGAACTCGGCGAGGATCTGCTCGGCCGCCCGGCAGATCCAACGCGACGACGGCAGACCCGCACCCGGCCCCCAGTAGGTGAAGAGGGGAAAGGTGCCGAGCCGGTCGGTGAGCGCGTCGTGCAGCTCCGGCGGGTCGGTGTAGCAGTCCGGCTCCTTGCGCCCGTCGGCGTGGTAGACCGGTCGCGGGGTGACGGTCCAGTCGACGTCCGCGCCCATCGCGTACCACCAGCAGACGTTGGCCACCGTGTAGTCCGGCCGCACCCGCCGGGCCGCCTGCCAGAGCTTCTCCCCGCCGACCAACGCGTTGTGCTGCCGCCAGAGCAGCACCTCGCCGAGGTCCCGGAAGTACCACCCGTTGCCGACGATGCCGTGCTCGGCCGGCAACGCGCCGGTGAGGAAGGTCGACTGCACCGAGCAGGTCACCGCCGGCAGCACGGTGCCCAGCTCGGCGCGGAACCCGGCCTCGGCGACCGCGCGCAGCCGGGGCATGTGTGTCAGCAACCGGGGGGTCAGCCCCACCACGTCGAGCACCACCAGCTGTCGCTTCATGTTCACACTCCCCTGGTCCACGGCTGCGGGGCTCGTCGGGCCGACTCGCTCCTCGCGCTCACCGGGTCGCCGCCGGCACGGTCGGGGTCAGCCCGAGGGCGACCAGTTCGTCGCGGGCGAAGGCCAGCTCGGCGGCGATCCCGGCAGCCAGCTCCGCGTCGGTGCGCGGGCGTCGCGCCACCGGCAGCACCCCCCAGGTGTACGTCTCGACGTCGAGGTGGTCGCAGCCGGCGTCGGCACCGGCGAAGAGCGCGGCCAACGCGGTGCGCAACACCGGCACGGTCGAGCGCAGCGGTGGTTCGGGCGGGGCGTGCAGCGGCACGTGGTAGTGCACCCGCCACGGTCCGGGGAGTGCGGCGTCGAGGGCGGCGTCGAGGTCGTCGGCCGCCCAGCCCGGGTCCGCCGGGTCGGTCACCTCCGGCCCGGCACTCGGTGCGGCGCACCCGGCGGCCCGGGTCTGGTGCAGGAAACGCGGCTCGACCCAGCGACGCAGCGCGGCGGCGTCACCTGCCGGGTCGGCGGCCTCCAGCGCGGCGGACACCTGCACCTTGACCACCGGTAGCCCGGCGGCGGCCAGCCGGTCCAGGGCCACGGCCGGTTCTTCCCAGGCGCAGGCGAGGTGGGCCAGGTCCAGGCAGATCCCCAGCCGCTCGGTGTCCATCCCGGACAACGCGGCGACCGCCTGCGGGGTGCTCTCCACCACGCACCCGGGTTCCGGTTCGAAGCCGACCCGCACCGGCCGTCCGGTGTCCCGCTCGACGGTGGCGAGCCCGGTCGCGAGCTGGTCGAGGCGGCGTCGGGCGGCGTCGGCCCGAGCGCTGTCCCAGGGCGCGCGCCAGGCCAGCGGCAGGGTGGAGACCGAGCCACGGACCGCGTCGTCGGGCAGCAGGTCGGCCAGGACCCCGGCCAGGTCGAGGGTGTAACGGAGACGGTCGTCGGTGGTCCAGTCCGGGTGGTACACCGCCTGCTTGACCACGGGCGCCTGGAAGGCCGCGTACGGGAAGCCGTTGAGGGTGACCACCTCCAGTCCGCGTACGGTCAGCTCGGCGCGCAACCGGCGACGGGCGGACGGGTCGGCGGCCAACGCGGCGGCGACCGGGGCGGCCAACCACAGACCCAGCCCGAGTCGGTCGACGCCGAGCGTCTCGCGGACCGGCACCGCGTAGGTGTCCAGTTGGGCGACGATGCCGGCGAGGTCCTCGGCGGGGTGCACGTTCGTGCAGTACCCCAGGTGGACGGTGCTCCCCCCGGCGTGCCGCAGGCGCATCAGCTGCCGCCGCGCAGGATCGAGTTGCCGGCGAAGGTCTGCTCGGCGAGGTCGTCGTCGGTCAGGTCGAGCCGGCCGGACTGCCCGTAGAACTCGACCGGGTTACGCCAGAGCACCCGGTCGACGTCGTCGTCGGTGAAGCCGGCGAGCAGCATCGCCTCGCCGGTGGCCCGGGTCAGCAGCGGATCGGAGCGTCCCCAGTCGGCGGCCGAGTTGACCAGCACCCGTTCGGTTCCGTACGCCTTGAGCAGCTCGACCATCCGCGGTGGCGACATCTTGGTGTCCGGGTAGATGGAGAAACCGAGCCAGCAGCCGGTGTCGCGGACCAGTTCCACGGTCATCTCGTTGAGGTGGTCGAGCACCACCCGACCCGGATCGATGCCGGACTCGGCGACCACGGCCAGGCTGCGCTGGACGCCCCGGGCCTTGTCCCGGTGCGGGGTGTGCACCATCGCCGGCAGGTCGTGCGCCACCGCCAGGGCGAGTTGAGCCGCGAAGACGTCGTCCTCCTCCGGTGTCATCGAGTCGTACCCGATCTCGCCGACCGCCACCACGCCGTCCTTCTCCAGGTAACGGGGCAGCTCGTCGAGGACCGGTCGGCACCGGGGGTCGTTGGCCTCCTTCGGGTTCAACGCGATCGTGGCGTGATGGCGGATCCCGAACTGCCCGGCGCGGAAGGGTTCCCACCCGACCAGCGAGTCGAAGTAGTCGGTGAACGAGCCCACGTTCGTGCGCGGCTGGCCCAGCCAGAACGCCGGTTCCACCACCGCCCGGACGCCGGCGGCGGCCATCCGCTCGTAGTCGTCGGTGGTGCGCGACGTCATGTGGATGTGCGGGTCGAAGATCCGCATCACACCTCCCTGGGCTGGAGCTGGCCGGCGGCGGTGAGCCGGTCCAGCAGTTCGGTGGCGTCTGCGGGCATGGCCCGGCCTGCGGCGCGGCGTTCGTCGGCCAGCGCGGCGAGCATCGTGCCCAGTTCCGCGTCCGCGCGGTCGTCGAGGTCGGCCACCGCGGCCAGCGGCACGCCGACGAAGACACACTTGAGCACCGCCTGCCGCCAGGCCGACGGGTCGAGGTGCCGGGCGTACGGGCCGAGAGCCGCGGCGACCAGCCGGGTGTCGTTGGTGCGGATCGCGTCGAGCAGCAGCGGCACCCCGGCCGCGCCGATCGGCAGCAACGGCAGCGCCTTGAGCACGGCCCGTTTCTCGGCGGCGTCCCCGGTGCGGTAGAGCGTCTCGACCTGCCCGACGTGGTCGGTGCGGAGGCTGGCCAGCATCAGCGCTCGGGCCGCCTCGTCGGCGCTCCAACCGGGCAGGTCGGGCAGATCGTGTCGGCTGCAGCGGCGCCGGGCGGCCGGGAAGTAGCGCGCGATGGCGGTGGGTTCGGCCGCGATGCGGTCGAGCGCCGTCGCCAACCAGTCCGGATCGGGTACGCCCCGCAGGGCGGCCCGCAGCTTCTCCACTGTCATCGCGTCTCCTTCCTCCTCCGCCGCCGTCAATGTCCGTGGCGGTGGTGCCACCTGTGTCCGTTGCTCCGCGCCTGCGTGCCGGCCGCTGCGGCGGCGCGCAGGAAGTCCAGCGAACGGGCGGCGATGGTGGGCGCGGCGTGCGAGTGCCGGGGCAGCTCGACCGCCACCAGGCCGCGGTAGTCGATCTCGCGCAACGCGGCCAGCACCGGCGGGAAGTCGATCTCGCCCGTGCCGAACTCCAGGTGCTCGTGCACGCCCCGCCGCATGTCGTCGATCTGCACGTTGACCAGGTGCGCGGCGACGTCCCGGACACACTCGGGCACCGGCGACGGCTCCAGGCACCGGCAGTGTCCGATGTCGAGGGTGATGCCCAGTTGAGCCGGTGTGCCGAGGGCGTGGTGCAGCCGCCGCCAGCCGGCGATGTCCTCGACCAGCATTCCCGGCTCCGGTTCGAACCCGAGCGTCACCCCGGCGGCCTCGGCCGCCTCGACCACCGTGGCGCAGCCGGCGACCAGGCGCTCCCAGGCCACCGCCGGGGTGACCGAATCCGGCCGGACACCGGACCAGAACGAGACCGCCTCAGCGCCGAGGTCCGCGCCGATCGTCACCGCACGGCACAGGAACTCGATCCGGAGCGTGGGGTCGTCGTGCAGCAGTGTCGGGGCGTGCTTGTGCCACGGGTCCAGCAGGAATCTCGCGCCGGTCTCGATCACCAGGCCGAGTCCGAGTGCGGCCAGCCGACGGGCGACGGCGTCGACCCGCCCGGCCAGCCCGGGGGCGAACGGGTCGAGGTGGTCGTGGTCCAGGGTGAGCGCGACACCGGCGTAGCCGAGGTCGGCGATGACCGCCAGCGCGTCGTCGAGGCGGTGGTTGGCGAAGCCGTTGGTCCCGTAACCGAACCGGAGGGGTGGTGGGGCGGTGTCGGCGGCGGTCATGTCGGTGAGACCTTCCGGGCCAGCCGACGGCCCAGCGGGGCCGCCGCCGCCACCGCCAGTCCGAGCAGACCGGCCCCGGATCGGGCGGTCAGCGCCCCCTGCAACGCGGGCAGTCCGGTGATCCCGGTGCCGACCGCCGTGCGGACCCGCCCGGCGGTGGGTTCGGCCACCACCCGCGCCTGCGCGGTGCCGTATCGGGCGGCGTACCAGGCGGCGAGGACGCCGGGCAGGGCCGTCGCGGCGGTGCCGAGTACGCGCCGACCGGCTCGGGTGCTGGAGCGAGTCGACCGCGCCGGGTGCGTCGGGACGACCTGCGTCGCGGGTCGCGGTCGCCGTGCGGGCGGGAGCGCGGCGCTCGCCGCGACCAGGGCGGTGCCGGCGAGGGTACGCAGCGGCAGGGCCCGGTCGGTGCCGCTGACCTCCCGGCGGGACAGCGCGGTGACCGTCCAGGTGTGCGCGGCGACGGTGACCGCCGCCGGCAACGCCCGCATCGGCCGCCCTCCGGCGGCGCCGAGCAGCACGTCCAGCCCCCGGCAGGTGGCCATCACCACCGGACCGGCGGCGGTGTTCTTGGCCGCGAGGTCGTACCCCCAGACGGCGGCGGCCAGCGGCACCGCGACGGCGGCGGCCCGCCGACCTCCGGCGGCGGCGGCGAGACCGACACCGGCGGCGGTGAGACCGGCGGCGAGGCCGACCGCGAGGCCGGGGCCGACCCGGCCACTCGGGATCGGGCGCTCCGGGCGTTCCACGGCGTCCAGCTCGCGGTCGGCCCAGTCGTTGGCGGCCATGCCGGCCCAGTACAGCAGCACCGAGGCGGCGGCGATGGCGGGGGTACGCGGACCGAGCGCACCCGCTGCGGCGGCACCGGCGACCACGTCCCCGGGCACCGAGAGCGCGGCCGGGGCGCGGACCAGTTCGGCCAGGTCAGCCACGCGCGGCATCGGTGCCTCCGGGGTCCAGACCACGGGCGAACGCGCACAGCCGGGTCCACTGGTCGGCCAGCGAGTGCGTCGCGGTGCCGAGCGGATCCTTGAAGAAGAAGGCCAGTTCGGTGAGCGGTCCGGTGTGACCGGCGGCGTGCGCGGCGGCGGTGAGCCGGGCCAGGTCGAGCACGAGTGGGGCGGCCAACGCCGAGTCGCAGCCGTGCCAGGTGAACTCCAGCCGCATCCCGGTGCCCAGGAACCCGGCGAAGGTGATCAGATCCCAGGCGGTCTTGAAGTCGCCGAGTTCCTCCACGTAGTCGATCCGGGTGTCGCCCTGCGGCAGGTAGCCGAGGGTCTCGCCGAGCACCCGCTGCTTGCTGCGCACCTTGGCGGCGTTGGCGTCGGGGTCGGCCAGGGTGGCGCCGTCGCCGCCGCCGAGCAGGTTGAGCCCGGACCAGGACCGCACGGTGAGGTGACGCATCGCGAACATCGGGGCGAGCACCGACTTGAGCAGGGTCTCCCCGGTCTTGCCGTCGTGGCCGGCGTACGGCACCCCGTGGCGGTCGGCCAGCGCGGTCAACGCCGGCAGCCGCAGGCCCGTCGACGGGGTGAAGTCGACGTGGGCGCAGCCCGCCACCACAGCCGCGTACGCGTACAACGCGCTGGGCGGCAGCACCTCGTCGGGGCCGGTGAGGGCGGCCCGCAGCGCGTCCGGGTCGGCGTGCCCGGGGTGCGGGCGGGGCACCGGTTCGGTCGCGGCGACGTTGACCACCACCACCTGGGACAGTCCGTGTCGCTGCCGGAAGGCGGTGAGGTCGCGGACGATCGCGGCGGCCCGGTCGGCCTGGGTGCCGTTGGTGGGCGCGGGGCGCAGCTCCCGTTCCACGGCGGCCAGTTCCTCGGTCAGCGCGGACACCAGGCGGGCCGGCACCACACCGGCGTCGGCGAGCGCCTCGGCACGCTTGGCGATGGGCGTGGCGACCACGTCGTGGCCGCCGAATACCAGGTCGGCGAAGCTCGGTAGGGCGGGGCCGGCGACCCCGGGCAGTTCGGTGACGCAGCCGGTCGGCCCGGTGAGCCCGGCACGCAGCGCGAGCGCTCCGACGATGCTGGTGGTGGCGACCGAGCCACGCGCTCCCACCAGCCAGACACCTGTACGCATAGCGCTCCCTCCGGTGTCCAGAAACCGACGTACATCGATTCAATCTTGATATCAGGTTAAACCTGAAAAAGATACGTGTTAAGCCGATGCGCCCCGCCCGCCGCCTATTCCGGTGGAACTCGCCCGGCCGATGCCGAGGTCGGCGGCGACGACGTCGGCCCGGCGTACCGGATGGGTCGGACGGACGGGGCTGGTAGGCAGGGGCAGTCGGCGTCTCGCCCCTACCTCCCCCGCATCCGGCCCGATCGGGACGACAGTGTCCCGACCGGACGACTCGTCGGACGCGGTCCGCCTGACGGCGGGAGTCCCTGGTGGACCGTTGGTCGATGAACTGGTCAGTGGGCGGCGGCCCTCCGGTGCTGCCGGGGAATCCCGGTCCGGCGGCACCGGAGGAACCGCATTGCTCGTGCCGCCGGACCGGGTGGCCCGTGGACACGACCTCCGGATCCGACCCGTACCGGCCACGGGGCGCAACCGTGGCCGTCCCTCGCCGGTCGGCTCCGGAGGTGGTTCAGGCGGTGGCCGTCGCCAGCGACGGCTCCACCTCGGCCCAGGAGGAGCCCTGCTCGGCCGAGCGGATAACCGCGTCCAGCACCAGTTGCACCTGCAACGCCTCGGCGAAGGAGGGTGACGGGTCGACCCCGGTCGCCACCGCCTCGATGAAGTCGCGCATCTGGTGGGTGAAGGAGTGCTCGTACCCGATGATGTGTCCCGGCGGCCACCAGGCCGACAGGTACGGGTGGTCTGCCTCGGTCACCAGGATCCGGTTGAAGCCCTGCTCGGCGGCGGGGCGGGTGGCGTCGAGGAACTCCAGCTCGTTGAGACGTTCCAGGTCGAAGGCGACACTGCCCAACGATCCGTTGATCTCCACGCGGAGGGCGTTCTTGCGGCCGGTGGCGAACCGAGTCGCCTCGTACGTGGCCAGCGCCCCGCCGTCGAGCCGAGCCACGAAGATCGCCGCATCGTCGACGGTGACCTCGCCGGTGGCGGCACCGGCACCGTCCGCCTGCGCCGCGAGTCCGCTCGACTCGGTCGGCAGTGGCCGCTGCTTGACGAAGGTCTCGGTGACCGCGCTGACACCACTGATCCGCTGCCCGGTGACGTACTGGGTCAGGTCGATGATGTGCGCACCGATGTCACCCAGCGCACCGGAGCCCGACACCTCCTTACGGAGCCGCCAGACCAGGGGGAACTGCGGGTCCACGATCCAGTCCTGCAGGTAGGTGGCCCGGACGTGCCGGATCTCGCCGAGCCGCCCGTCGGCGACCAGCTGACGCATCAGCGCCACTGCGGGCACCCGCCGGTAGTTGAAACCACACATCGACCGCGCCCCGCCGGCCTGGGCGGTGGCCGCCGCGGCAGCCATCTCCCGGGCCTCGGCGACGGTGTTGGCCAACGGCTTCTCGCACAACACGTGCTTGCCCGCGGCGAGCGCGGCCAGTGCGATCTCGGCGTGGCTGTCACCCGGCGTGCAGATGTCGACCACGTCGATGTCCGGCCGGTTCACCAGTTCCCGCCAGTCCGTCGTGTGGCCCTCCCAGCCGAGCCGGTCGGCGGCCTCGGCCACCTTCCCGGCGTCCCGGCCGCAGACGAGCGCCATCCGGGCCCGCGCCGGCAGGTCGTACACCCGGTTCACGGTCCGCCATGCCTGCGAGTGCGCGGCGCCCATGAACGCGTAGCCGACCATCCCGACCCGCAGTTCGTTGTTTGTCGTGGACAAAGTGGGTCTCCCCCCGTTGTGTCAGAACCCGAGCTTGAGGTAGTCGCCCGCGTTCTCCTTGGTGATCGTTTCCGAGGCGAGGACGATCTCCTTGGGAACCTGGAGTTCCACCAGATCGGACATGCCCCTGCCCTGGCCGATGAGGCGGGCCAGCGAAATCGCCGAGGAGGCCATCGACGGGCTGTAGGTCACCGTGGCCTTCAACACCGTGTTGTCGGCCTGGATGTCCTCCATGGCCTTCTTCGATCCCGCGCCACCGACCATGAAGAACTCGCTGCGGTTGGCCTGGCTGATCGCGGCCAGCACACCGATGCCCTGGTCGTCGTCGTGGTTCCAGATCGCGTCGATCTTCGGCAGCGCCTGGAGCAGCTGGGCCGCCTCCCGCTGCCCGGTGTCCGCGGTGAACTCGGCGGCGCGCCGGTTGGTCACCTTGAAGCCGTGCTGGGCGAGGGTGTCGTTGAAGCCCTGGGTCCGCTCCTGGGTCAGCTCCAGCGAGTCGATTCCGGCGATCTCGGCGATCACCGGGTTGCTGACGCCCTTGGCCTTCAGCTGCTCGGCGATGAAGGTGGCCGCCGAGACGCCCATGCCGTAGTTGTCGCCCTTGATCTGCAACCGGTACGCCTTGGCGTCCGGGAAGGCCCGGTCCAGGTTGACCACCGGGATACCGGCCTGCATCGCCTCCAGGCCGAAGGAGTTCAGCTCCTTGCCGTCGTGCGGCAGCAGCACGATCACGTCCGGCTTCTGGGAGATCAGGGTCGACAGCGCCGCCCGCTGGGCCGCCGCGTCCGCGCCCGCCTCGACCGTCTTGAACTCCACATCGGAGTACGCGGCGGCCTGCGCCTTGGCGTTGTTGGTGATGGCGGCGATCCAGCCGTGGTCGGCGGCCGGAGCGGAGAAGCCGATGGTCACCTGCTTGCCCGGTTCGGCGTTGGCGTTGCCGTCGGCCGCCTTGGTCTGCGCATCGGTCGGTGTCTGCTCGTTGCTGGTGCAACCCGCGAGCAGGACGCCGGCTCCGACGGCCGCCCCGCCGAAGAGCAGCCGGCGCCGCGACATGTCGCGACTGTGCTGGGTCATGACGACCTCCTGGTTATTCACGTGGTGGGGATTTTGGGTGTGCGAAGCCCAGCCACCCTCGGTTGCCCGGGTGGCCTGCGGTGCGTGTGTTCAGCTCGTGGTGAGTCGGTTACGGCGGAAGAACTGGGTGATGCTGCCGAACTGGACCTGCTGGATCAGGACGGCGGCGACGATGATGCCGCCCTTGACCATGTTCTGCGCCTCGGTGGAGAGGCCGTTGATGGCGAAGAGGTTGGTGATGGTGGCGAAGATGATCACACCGAGCAGGGAGCCGACGATGGTGCCCCGCCCGCCGCTGAGCAGCGTGCCTCCGATGATCACGGCGGCGATCGCGTCCAGCTCGTAGAGGTTCGCCATCGCCGCCTGGGCCGAGGTGGCCTGGGCGGTGAGCATGATGGCGGCGATGCCGCAGCACAGCCCGGACAGCGCGTACAGCAGCAGGGTGTGCAGCTTGACGTTGATGCCCGCCAACCGGGCGGCCTCCGGGTTGCCGCCGACGGCGACGGTGCGCCGACCGAAGGTCGTGCGGTTGAGCAGCACCCAACCCGCGGCGACCACGGCGGCCAGGATGTAGACCAGCAGCGGGATGCCGAGCAGGTTGGTGCTGGCGATGCCGTTGATGGTGCCGTTGTGCGAGATCTGGGTCTGCTTGTCGGAGATCTCGGCGGCCAAGCCCCGAGCGGCGACCAGCATGGCCAGCGTCGCGATGAACGGCACCAGCCGCCCGTACGCGATGAGTGTCCCGTTGACCAGGCCGACCGCCACCCCGACGACGATCGCGGTGAAGATCATCCCACCGGCGCCGAAGTTCTGGGTCGCCACCGTGGTGCACCAGACCCCGGCCAGCGCCACGATCGCGCCGACCGACAGGTCGATACCACCCCCGATGATCACGAAGGTCATCCCGACGGTGACCACGCCGACCACCGAGGCGAGCTTGAGGATGCTGAGCATGTTCGCCCAGACCCAGTCCGGGTTGGAGTACAGGTCGGAGCGGGTGGCCGCGCCGATCACGAAGAGGGCCAACAGCACCCCGATCAGGGCGAGGTTCCGCTTGGCACCCTCGCCACCGTCACCGTGCCACCAGGAGAGCCGGCCGGTGGCGGTCGGCGTCCGGTGGCCGACCGTCGCGGTCTCGGCCGGGTCAACCGGTGGCGGCTGCGTGGCAGTAGGTTGCGTACCCTGGCTCATGCCGGTGCGCCTTCCATCAGAGACCCCGCCATGACGAGGTCGAGCACGGTGTTCTCGTCGAGTTCGCCGGCCGGGGCCGTACGGACGACCCGTCCCTCCCGCATCACCAGCACCCGGTCGGCCAGGCCGAGCACCTCGGGTACCTCGCTGGAGACCAGGAGCACCCCGACCCCCTGGGCCGCGAGCTGCCGGATCACCTGGTACAGCTCGGCCCGGGCCCCGACGTCCACCCCTCGGGTGGGTTCGTCGAGCAGCAGCAGCTTCGTGTCGCCGAGCAGCCAGCGACCGACCACCACCTTCTGCTGGTTACCGCCGGAGAGGGTGCCCACCGCCCGCCGGACGTCACGCGGGCGCATCTCCAGGTCCTCGGCGATCCGGTCGGCCTCCGCCCGTTCCCGGGACGCGTTGGTGAAGCCGAAGCGGGCGTAGCGCCCGAAGGTGGCGAGGGTGACGTTGCGGTAGATCGGCTCACCGAGCAGCAACGCCTGGCTCTTGCGCTCCTCGGGGGCCATGCCCATGCCGGCCCGCACCGCCGCGCCCACGCTGCCCGGCCGCAGTTCCCGGCCCGCCATCCGCACCGAACCGGCCTCGGCCGTCCGCGCGCCGTAGATCGTCTCCAGCACCTCGGAGCGGCCGGAGCCCACCAGGCCCGCGATGCCGACGATCTCTCCGGCTCGGACGGTCAGCGACACGTCGGCGAACTCACCGGCGCGGGTCAACCCCTCGACCTGGAGCAGCTCGCCGCCGACCTCGGTCCCGGCGGGACGGTCCGGGAAGACGTACTCGATGGTCCGGCCGGTCATCCGGGAGACCAGGTCGCTGGTCGGGGTCTCGCGGGCCGGCAGGTTCGCCGCGGTGGTCCGGCCGTCCTTGAGTACGGTCACCCGGTCGCCGATCTCGCGGATCTCCTCCAACCGGTGCGAGATGTAGATGACCGCGATGCCCTGGGCGGTCAGTTCCCGCACGATCCGGAAGAGGTTTCCCACCTCGTCATGGGCGAGCACCGCGCTCGGCTCGTCCATGATGATCAGCCGGGCCTCGTGGGACAGCGCCCGCGCCATGCTGACCACCTGTTTGCCGGCCGCCGGCAGCGCCCGCACCATCCGTCCCGGTGGGATCTCGGCGTGGCCGAGCCGGCCGAGGATCTCACGGGTCCGGCGGGCCATGTGGCCCCGGCGGATGAACCCGAACCGACGCGGCTCGTGCCCCAGGAAGGCGTTCTCCGCCACGGAGAGGTCCTCGACCAGGTCGAGTTCCTGGTAGATGGTGGCGATCCCGCTGCGCATCGCGGCCTGCGGGTTGGCGAAGCTGACCGGCTCACCACGCCATTCCACGCGCCCCGAGTCCGGCCGGTGCACCCCGGCGAGCACCTTGATCAGCGTGGACTTGCCGGCACCGTTCTGCCCGAGCAGGCAGTGCACCTCGCCCGCCCGCACCTCCAGCTGCACCCCGTCCAGGGCGCGTACGCCCGGGAAGGTCTTGACCACGTCGGTCAGGCGCAGCACCACCTCGCCGATGGTCGCCTCGTTCGTCGCGTCGTGCCCGCTCACGCCGCCTCCCCGAAGGCCAGGTCGCTGGCGAGCACGGCCGCGCCGGCCACACCGGCCCGTGGACCGAGTTCGGAGAGGACCACCGGCAGGTTGCCGGTGGCCAGCGGCAGCGATCGGCGGTACACGACACTGCGGATCTCGGCGAGCAGGACGTGCCCCAGTTGGGCGAGCCCACCGCCGATCACGATCATCGAGGGGTTGGTGAAGCTGACCAGTCCGGCGAGCACGCCGCCGAGCCGTCGGCCCCCCTCCCGGATCAGCTGGATGCAGGTCAGGTCCCCTTCGAGGGCACCGGCGGCGACGTCGACGGCGGTGACCTCGCCGTTGACCTCCAGCCGTTCGGCCAGGGCGGGAGAGGTGCCGGCCCGCGCGGCGGAGGTGGCGTCCTTGGCCAGTGCCGCGCCACTGAAGATCGCCTCCAGGCATCCGGCGTTGCCGCAGGAGCAGACCGGCCCGTGTGGATCGACCTGGATGTGGCCGATGTCGCCGGCACAGCCGTCGATGCCCCGGTAGACGTCGCCGCTGAGGTAGATCCCGCAGCCGATGCCGGTGCCGATCTTGACGAAGAGGAAGTCGTCGACCGAGTGGGCCACCCCGCCGTGCCGCTCGCCGATGGCCATGATGTTCACGTCGTTGTCGACCACCGAGGGGCAGCCGTGCTCTCGGGTCAGCAGCTCACGGACGGGGAAGCGGTCCCAGCCGGGCATGATCGGTGGCGAGACCGGCACCCCGTCGCGGAAGCTGACCGGACCGGGCACCCCGATGCCGACCGCGTCGAGTCGTTCGTAGACCCCGTCGACCCGGGCCTTGTGCAGCAGCTCGTTGACCCGCTGGAGGATCGCCTTCGGGCCGGACCGGATGTCGGCCGCCTCCGCGTACGCCGCCACCGGCTCCAGCCTGCCGTTGACCACCTCGACGTCGATCGAGCTGGCGCCGAGGTCGACGGCCGCGAAGCGCAACTGTGGACTCAACTCGACAAGCGTCGACCGTCGTCCGCCCCGGGAGGCCGCCTTGCCCGCCTCCGCCACGTAGCCCAGGGCGACCAGTCGTTCCAGCTCGGCGAGGAGCCGGGGCCGGGGCATCTCCAACCGGTCGGCGAGTTCGGCCCGCGACAGCGCTCCCTCGTCGCGTAACAACCGCAGCAGCCGGACGTGCAGGGGGTCGGCGTTGGGCACGGCTCACCTCTCCCACCGGGGATGTACGCATTGACGAACTGTCGATGCGTGGTGCCCGACACAGTAGGAGGCTTCAAGCCGCGCTGTCCAGAGCTTAGGCCGCCTTCGCGACAACTTTCGCTTGGTTTAGCAAAAGTTTCGACGGCACTCAGCAGCTAGTTAGATGGAGATGCTCCCGGAAGGTCACTGAGAAGGCGATTCACCACCCTTCGTGCGCAGCTTGCGGTCGTCGCGCAACTCGACGTAGGGCTCCCGGTCGATCGGCCGGAGCCCACCGCTGATCGCCCGCGCCCGTGCCAACTCGGCGTCGAACTCCGCGCCGAACAGAATCGCGATGTTGCTCAACCAGAGCCAGACCAGGAAGATGATCACCCCGGCCAGCGCCCCGTAGGTCTTGTTGTACGAGCCGAAGTTGCCGACGTAGAACGCGAACAGGCCGGAGACCAGCAGCCAGATCAGCACCGCCAGGATCCCACCGGGGCTCACCCAGCGGAAGCCGCCCTGCCGCGCGTTCGGCGACGCCCAGTAGAGGATGGCGAACATCAGGCCGACCAGGACCAGCAGCACCGGCCACTTGGCGATGTCCCACACCGTCACCGCCGTACGCCCCACCCCGAGCGCGCCACCGACCTGCTCGGCGAGGCGCCCGGTGAAGACCACGATCACCGCGCTGGCCAGCAGCAGCACGCCGATCACCGCGGTGACGCCCACCCGGATCGGCAGGGTCTTCCAGATCGGCCGACCCTCCGGCACGTCGTAGATCGCGTTCGAGGCGCGCATGAAGGCGGCGATGTAACCGGAGGCCGACCAGAAGGCGGCGAGCAGACCGATGATCGCGGCGACGCCGGCCAGTCCCCCACTCTGCTGGGCCTGCTCGATGGCGGCGTCGAGGATCTGCCGGATGTTCTGCTCCGGAACCGACTCCGCGACGGTGTCCCGTACCGTCCGGGTGGCCGTCGGGCCGAGCAGCCCGACCAGCGAGACCAGCACCAGCAGGCCCGGGAAGATGGAGAGCACCCCGTAGTAGGTGAGCGCGGCGGCCCAGTCGGTCAGGCTGTCGTCGCCGAACTCGCGCACCGTCCGGCGCATCGCCGCCGCCCACTCGCGGCGGGAGAGCCGACCCGGATGCGACGGCGCGTCGTCGTCGACCGTCCCCGGTGACGCGCCGTCCGCGCCCGAGGCGTCCCGCCGCCCGATGGACGCGGACTCCCGCGCCGGGTCACGCCGGTCAGGACGGGAAGACTCCTCGGAGGCCATCGCCCCCTCCCCTCGGTTCCGCTCGCGGTGCTGGTCCAGGACACATGCCCAGCCAGGGACATCGAGTAACCCCCCGTCGGTCGCTCGAACCGTCACCGTCGCGGTGTCTCCGCCGTCGCCCGCTGCCGCCGAGCAGATCGCCGCCACCCCGCACTGATTCAAGGTTCATTCCCCGATTGTGGGAAATGCACCTTCAGCCTTTCCGTCAGACCAACGATTGCGGGCCGAATACGTACACCACGGGAATGGTCCGCGCACGCCCGACAAGGTCACGGAACGGCCAACGGCGCACCCGGAAGCGGCCTGACGATCGGGCGAGCGTCGTCGGCACCACCGCGACCCTGGCGATTCGTCGAACCACCCACCGTGTTTTCGCATACGGAGCGTAGTCATGGCGGGGGATTTTCGTCCCCGACCTAATTCGGACCAAAGCAGTATTTATCTCGGCATAGCAGACATCACTCTGCGGGTTCCATCCGCGCCCCCGCACCGCCCCTATCGGCGCATTCAGGCCGATCACGGGGGTCGCCCTTAATCATTGACGCGAGTAGTTCCCAGGGAATGCGAAGTCACTCAACGAAGCGATGCCTGACAATGCCCCCCAACGCGGAGTCGATTCGCGTATCGTCCCCCCTCGTGTCGCCTATCCGATTCACCGATGATTCCGGACCTGAGCGCGGCGGACACGGCCGAGTGGCGGAGGCGGACCTACCCGCCGACCGGCCCGCTCCAGCTTCCATCGACCCGCGCGAACTCGCCAGCCGGTTCGAGGACGAGAAGCCCGGCCGGGTGCTGACCGGGCCGGTCGCCGTCGTCCTGACCGCTGCCACGCTGGTGATCGGCCTGCTCGCGCTCTGGCAGGTGTTCCGTCCGCTGGCGCAGGGCAGCAAGTACTACCTGATCTTCTTCCTGGCCGGCGTACTCCCGTTGGTCTTCCTCGCCTACCCGGCCGACCTGCGGCTGCCGCGCCGCCTGCGGGCGCTGGTCACCGGTCGGGCTCCGGCGACGCCTGACCTCGACACCACCGGGTCCGGCAGCGGCCCCAGCCGGATCGACTGGCTGTTGGCCGTCGCGGCGCTGGCCGCCTGCCTGTACCCGGTGCTGCCGGTCGCCCTGGCCGGCGGTGGCGGCGGCTACGACGCCTTCCTCGACCGGCAGGGACTGCTGGTCGGGATGGACGTGGCGATGGGCACCGTGCTGCTGCTCCTGCTGTTGGAGGGCTGCCGGCGCACCACCGGATGGATCCTGCCCGCCGTCTGCGTGGTCTTCCTCGGCTACGGCTACTACGGCGGGCTGCTGCCGCAGAGCTGGGCGGTGGCCCACGCCGGGCTGGACTTCGGGCAGCTGGTCGACGCCTTCTACAACTCCGACAGCGGCTTCTACGGCACCCCACTGGACGTGGCCGCCACGTACATCGTGCTGTTCACCATCTACGGGGCGGTGCTCGACCTCTCCGGTGCCGGGCGCTTCTTCGTGAACCTGTCCGCAGCGGCGTTCCGGCGCTCGCGTACCGCCGCCGGTCGCACCGCCGTGGCCTCCGGCTTCCTGCTCGGTACCGTGTCCGGCTCCGGCGCGGCCACCACCGTGAGCATCGGCGCGGTCACCTGGCCGATCCTGCGCCGGGCCGGGTATCCGGCGGAACGGGCCGGGGGGATGCTCGCCGCGGCCGGCGTGGGCGCCATCCTGTCCCCGCCGACGCTCGGCGCGGCAGCCTTCATCATCGCCGAGTACCTCGGCGTGTCCTACCTGGAGGTGCTCGGCTGGGCGACGGTGCCGACGATCCTCTACTACCTCGGCATCGTGCTCTCGGTGGAGATCGATGCGCGCCGCTCCGGGGTGCGGCCGGCGGCCCTTGAGGCCAGCTCCGTCTGGCGGCTGCTGGCCCGTTCCGGCTATCACTTCGCCAGCCTGTTCGCCATCGTCGGGCTGCTCGCCATCGGGCTGTCGGCCACCCGCGCGGTGGTGCTGGCCACCCTGCTCGCGGTCGTCCTGTCCTTCCTGGACCGGTCCCACCGACTCACCCCGGCCCGGCTGGTCGCCGCGCTCTCCAACGGCGTACGCGGAGTCCTCGCGGTCACCGTCGTCTGCGCGGCGGCCGGCATCATCACCGCCACCACCACCAAGACCGGCCTCGGGCCGCAGGCCGCGGCGCTCCTGGTCAGTGCCGCGAGCGCGGCCAGCTCCGAGCCGGCCGTGGTGCTCGCCCTGACCGCCCTGCTCGCCGCCGTCGCGCTCAGCCTGCTCGGGCTGGCCATCCCGGTAACCGCGTCGTTCGTGATCGGCTGGGTGATCATCGGACCGGCGCTGCTCGACCTCGGGGTCACCGCTCCCGCCGCCGCCATGTTCGTCTTCTACTTCGCGGTGCTGTCCGAGGTGTCGCCACCGACCGCGCTCGCCGCCGTCGCCGCCGCCGCGGTCACCGGCGGGCGACTGGTGCCGACCATGTGGCACACCCTGCGGTACGCGCTGCCGGCGTACCTGATCCCGCTGGCGTTCGTGGTCACCCCGACCGGGCTCGGCCTGCTCGGCATCGGTGGTCCACGGCGCATCCTCGTCGCCGCCGGGGTCACCGCCCTCAGCGTCGCGGTGCTCGCCGTCGCGGCCGGCGGATGGCTGCCCGGCGTCGGCCCGGCCGGTGTGCCGGAACGCGTGGTCGGTGCGGTCGCCGGCTTGACGCTGCTCTGGCTGCAACCCGTCCCCGTCGCGATCGGCGCCGTGCTGGCCGGCGTCATGGCGGTGGGTGTCTACGTACGACGCGGATTCGCCGGCTCCTCCGGCGGGACGCGAGCCGGATCACCGGCATGAACCAGGAAGGAGACAGCGTGGGACGGATCAACGTGCGGCTCGTGGCCGGGGTGGGAGTCCTCGCCCTCGTCGCCGTCGGCACCGCCGGATGCGGAGGCCGGCAGGGTGCCGCCGCCACGGACGACACCGCGAGTGCCGTCACCTGTGAGGTGGCCGAGAACACCCGGGTGGGCATCGCCACCGGTAACGCCACCGGCGTCTACTACGTGGTCGGCAACGCCCTGGCCAGCCAGCTCTCGGACAGCACCGGCGGTCGGTTGACCGGCACGGCGGCCGAGACCGGAGCGTCGGTCCAGAACATCGAACAGCTCGTCGGCGGCCAGTACGACGTGGCGTTCTCGCTGTTCGACACCGCCGTCAACGCGGTGCAGGGCAAGGGCAGCTTCTCCGCCCCGCAGCCGGTGGAGGCGTTGGCCCGGATCTACGACAACTACACCCAGGTGGTCGTCCGGGCCGACTCGGGGATCAACTCGGTGGCCGACATGCGCGGCAAGAAGATCTCGACGGGCTCCCCCAAGTCCGGCACCGAGGTCATCGCGCACCGGCTGCTGGAGGCCGCCGGGTTGGACCCGGCCACCGACGTCCAGGCCCAGCGACTCGACCTCGTCAAGACCGTGGAAGGCGTCAAGGACGGCGTCGTGGACGGCTTCTTCTGGTCCGGCGGCCTGCCCACCGGCGGCGTCACCGACCTGTTCACCACCGCCGGTGACAAGGTGAAGTTCATCGACGTCACCCCGCTGCTGCCCAAGATGAGTGAGCTGAACCCCGCGTACCAGGCCGGCACGATCGGCAAGGACGTGTACTCCACCGAGGCGGACACCCCGACCATCGTGGTCCCGAACGTTCTGCTCGTCCGCAAGGACCTCGACGCCAACGTGGCCTGCGCCATCACTCGGACCGTGTTCGAGAAGCGCGAGGCACTGGCCCAGGCCAACCCCGCGGCCAAGGGCATCGCCCTGGACACCGCCCGCAAGACCGACCCGGTCGGTCTGCACCGGGGCGCGGCCAAGGCGTTGCAGGACCTCGGCGCGAGCTGAACCACCAGCGGCCGGGTCGGGTCAGCACCCGGCCCGGCCGCCCAGACCTCGGGAGCCCCCCGTGCCGCTGCCCTCGCTGGCTCGCGTACGCCGCCACAACCGTCCGTCCGGTCACACGGACCGGTTGTGGTCTGTGCGTACCCAACTGCTCGCACCCATCCTGATCGCCACCGCCGGTCTGCTCGTGCTGGGTGCCATCCAGACCGGTGACGCGCTGGCCGCCTCCACCGACGCCGAACGGGCCCGGGTGCTGGCGGGCACCGCCACCACCACCGTCTCGTTGGTGCACGAGCTGGAACGGGAACTCGGCGAGACGGCCGCCCTCCGTCAGCGCGGTGGTACCTCCGGTCGCCAGTTGGTCGACGCCCAGCGGCGGCGGGTCGACGAGGCCAGCGTGCGCTACCAGAACGCCAGTTCCGAGGCCCGCCGCACCGCGCCGGACCTCGGCCGCGCCCTCGACGAGGTCACCGAGCACCTCGACCAGCTCGACGAGGCCCGGTCGGTGGCGCTCACCACCGACAACGCCGACGGTACGTATGTGGCACTCGTGGAGTCGCTGCTCGCCGTCGCCGACGCGCTCCCCGCCCAGCTACGCGATCCCGAGCTGGCCAACCGGGCCCGTGAGGTGGCCGCGATCACGGCCCAGGAGCACCTGGCGTCGCTGGAACGTGACCTGCTGCGGGCCATCTTCGTTCGAGGTGAGCTGGTCCAGGGCGAGCTGGCCCGGTTGGGTCGGCTACGCGGGGCGCAGGAGCAGCGCCAGGCCGAGTTCTCGCGGATCGCCGGGGAACGCGCCACCGACGCGTACACGCGGCTGATCGCCGGTGGTGACGTCTCCACCGCGCGGCGGATGCGCGACAGCGCGTTGAACGCCGACAGCGAACCGGCCGCGCTCGCCGCCGACGGCGATGCCTGGTACGTCGCCCAGAGCGGTGCCATCCGCCGGTTCAACCTGCTCGGCCGGGACCTCTCCGACGAACTCGACAGGCGCGCCGCCGAACTGGCCGCCGACGCACGTCAACGAGCGCTGGTCACCGGTGGTTCCACCGCCGCGCTGGCCCTGGTCTCGCTGGTCACCGCCGCGCTGCTGGCGGTACGCACCAGCCGTCGGCTACGCCGACTGCGGGTGGCGGCGCTGGCGATGGCACATCGGGAACTACCCGAGCGGATCACCGCCATCTCCACCGGCGACAGCAGGCCGCCCGAGAGTTCGGCTTCGCAGCTCACCGCCGGGATCAGCCGTGGACGCGACGAGATCGCCCAGGTGGCCGAGGCGTTCGACACCGTCAACCGGGCGGCGCTGCGGCTCGCCGGTGAGCAGGCCGAACTGCGGATGGACGTGACCCGGATGGTCGAGGCCCTGGCCCGCCGGATCCGAACGCTGATCACCCGGCAGTTGCGGCTGCTCGACGAGTTCGAGCAGGAGGAGACGGATCCGGACGCGCTGGCCCGACTCTTCGCCCTCGACCACCTCGCCGCCCGGATGCGACGAAACGGGGAGAACCTGCTGGTCCTCGCCGGCGGCGAGCCCGGCCGGTCGCAGGACGGGCCGCATCTGGTGGCCGACGTCGTCCGTGGTGCCGCCTCCGAGATCGAGGAGTACGCCCGCGTCGAGATCGACGTGCCCACCGCGGGTGTGCAGGGATCGGCGGTCGGCAACCTGGTGCACCTGCTGGCCGAGTTGCTGGAGAACGCCACCTCGTACTCCCCGCCGCGCACCCCGGTGCATGTGGACGGTCGACGCACCGTCGACGGGCTGACCCTGCGCGTACACGACCAGGGCATCGGCATCGGCGAGAGCCGGCTGGTCGAGATCAACGAGCGGCTGCGCGCCCCGGCCGCGCTCTCCAGCGCGGCGGCCGGCAGCATGGGCCTGCACGTGGTGGCGCACCTGGCGGCCCGGCACGGGATCCAGGTGCGGTTGCACAGCGCCGGGGCCGGGACGGTGGCCCAGGTCGACGTGCCCGAGGCGTTGCTGACCCGGGTGGAGCAGGTCACCGGCCGCCCGACCGCGCCGACCGCGCAATCCTGGTTCCGGGGCGGGCAGGCCGCTCCGGCGGCAGCCGCCGTGGATCACTTCGACGTGCACCGGGCGCCGACGATGACGTTGCCGGTGGTGGGCAACGGCGCGACCGCCTGGACGCCTGTGCCGCCGGTGAACGTCGCGCCGCACACCGCGCCCGCGTCGGACTGGCGGCCCGGTGCCGCCCGCCCCGCAGAGGCCACCTCGGTCGGCCTGCCCCGGCGGGTACGCGGCGGCGGCCTCGCCTCCGAACTGCACGACGTGCCGCCCCCGCAGTCCGCGCCGGACCTGCTCGACCCCGAGGTGGTACGCGCGCGGCTGTCCGCGCTCTCCGCCGGAGTGGCCCACGCGATGCGACGAAACCAGCAGACGAACGGGAGACCTTAGATGACGTCCAACGGCAGCCCCGGCCTCGACTGGCTCCTGGCGAACTTCGCCGAGCAGGTGCCGGACGTGTCGCATGCCCTCGCCGTATCCGGGGACGGGCTGCGGCTGGCCGCTTCACCGCACCTCTCCACCGACCAGGCGGACCAGCTCGCCGCCGTGATCAGCGGCCTGGCCAGCCTGACCATCGGCGCGGCCCGGTTGATGTCCGCCGGTCGGGTCCGTCAGCAGATCGTCGACATGGACGGCGGTGTGCTGCTGGTGATGGCGGTCGGTGACCGTGCCCTGATCGGCGTGCTGGCGTCCGCCGGATGCGACCTGGGCCAGATCGGGTACGAGACGGCGACGCTGGTGCAGCGGGTCGCCGAGGCTCTCGAACCGTCCGCCCGCTCCTGGGCGGATCAGCAACCCGGTCAGGTACCGGCATGAGTCGGGGTCGGCGGTTGGTGGCGGGGCTGCTGGCGGTCGCGCTTCTCACCGCCTGCGGCGCCGAGGGCGACTCGGAGTCGCGTCCATGGCACGACGGGCGCATCTTCCTCGCCACCGGCAACACCACCGGGGTCTACTACCAACTCGGTGGCGGCTACGCCGACGTGATCAGCCGTCACCTGCCCGGCTACGAGGCTCGTGCCGAGCCGACCGGGGCCTCCGGTGAGAACATCACCCGGCTGGCCGACGGGGACATGGAGATCGCCTTCAGCCTGGCCGACACCGCGGCGGACGCCGTCGCCGGACGCGGCGCGTTCAACGGCCGTCCGCAACCGGTCCGCGCGCTGGCCCGGGTCTACAGCAACTACACCCACGTGATCGTCCGGGCCAACGCGCAGATCACCGACCTCGCCGGGCTGCGCGGCAAACGGGTCTCCACCGGATCGCCGAAGTCCGGCACCGACGTCATCGCCGCCCGGATGCTCGCCGCCGCCGGTCTCGATCCGGAACGGGACGTACGCCGGGCCCGGCTGTCCCTGCCGGAAACGGTGGCCCGGATGCGCAACGGCACCCTCGACGCGATGTTCTTCTCCGGCGGGCTACCCACGCCGGGCATCGCCGACCTGCTCACCAACGCGCCGGGCCGGTTCCGGCTGCTGCCGGTGGCCGACCTGATCGAGCCGTTGAGCGCCACGCACGGCGCGGTCTACACCACCGGCGAACTGCCCCGCGACGCCTACGACACACCGTCGGGCACCCCGACCGTGACCGTCGCCAACGTGATCCTGGTCAGCGCGGAGATGCCCGACGACCTGGCGTACGACCTGACCCGCCTGCTCTTCACCTACCAGGCCGACCTGGCGCTGGCGCACCCCGAGGCGCGCAACTTCGACCGGGAGTCCGCCGCCACCACCGACCCCATCCCCCTGCATCCGGGCGCCGCCCGCTACTACCAGGGCGGCTGACCGGTCCCACGATCGTGGACGGTTCCGGTGACGGGGCCGTCCACGATCGGCCTACTCACGCGTGGCGGTCCTCGCGGATCGACGCTCTCAGAGGTCGGCGGGGGTGGTGGCGGTGCGGGCGGCGGCGACGAGGCGGTCGGTCTCGGCGAGGACGTCGGGGTCGTCGATGGGGGTACCCGGGTCGTAGTGCACCATCCAGGTCAGCCCGTCGCGGCCGGAGACCCGGCGACCGACGATCCGACCCGACCCCCCGGGTAGGGCGTGGTGCTGGGTGTACGCGACGGAGCGGGTGACCCGGGCGCGTACCTGGTGCGGCAGGTCACCCGGGTCGAGCAGCAGGTACCGCTCGGCGGGCAGGTCGGCGACCACCAGGTAGCCGTCCCGTTCGGCGACCTGCTCGCCCGCGGTGACGGTCAGTTCCCGGCCCGACCAGACGGCCTTGACCACGTCGTGCCAGCCGATCCGGTGACCCCGGCCCGGCAGCCAGAGCCCGAGGTTGGTGGCGACGACCACCCCGTCACCCTCGCCGTTGCCGGCGGCGGCCCAGGCCAGCACCCGTTCGTCGCGCTCCAGCGGCGGCCGGTCGGCTGGCGGCAGCTTCGGCCGGCGGCGGAACAGTGGCATCCCTACAACCCTCCCGCCGCCTGCTCGCGCAGGGCACGGGCATGCTGCTCCAACGAGAGCAGCTCACCGAAGGCGGCGAAGTACTCGTCCTTGTTGTTGACCGGATTGATCCGCTGGATCCGTGACTTCAGTTCCCGGATCCGCGCGGTGACCGACCCCCACTGCAACCGGGCCATGGTGACCGAGACGTAGCGCGGATCCGGCTCGCCGTCGATCCGCAGCGGCTCCACGGCCAGTTCGCCGACCAACGCCTGGGCGGCGAGATCCTCGCAGGCGTCGCGTACCGATTCGATCCACACCGCGCCACCGGCCGCCGCCGCGGCCCCACCGGCTGCGGCGATCGCCGCCCGGACGGCCACGTGCACCGGGTGCCGGTAGTCGCCGGCCTCGACCGCGTCGAACATCGGACCGGCCAGCACCGGCTCCTGGAGGGCGAGTTTCAACGCCTCGCGTTCGACCATCGACTGCGGGCTGTCCACACTCGGCTCGGTCCGCTGCGCGGGGCGGGCCGCCGGGCCGTCGGCGGGTCGACCCGAGGCGGCGGCCTGCACCGCCCGCTGCACCGGTTCGATCTCCATGCCGAGGTCACCGGCGAGCTTGCGGACGTACTCCGGGCGCTTCTCCCGGTCCTTGAGCTTCGCCACCAGGGGTGCGGCGCGCCGCATCGCCTCGACCCGACCGTCCACGGTGTCCAGGTCGTACCGGCTGATCACGTGACGTAGCGCGAAGTCGACGAGCGGCTCACGGCGGGCGACCAGGTCACGCACGGCCAGGTCGCCCTTGGCCAGGCGCAGCTCGCACGGGTCCATGTTGTCGGGGCTGACCGCGATGAAGGTACGCCCGACGAAGCGCTGGTCGTCGTCGAAGGCGCGCAGCGCGGCCTTCTGCCCGGCCGCGTCCCCGTCGAAGGTAAAGATGATCTCACCGGCGACCGCGTCGGTGTCCAGGAGCAGCCGCCGCAGTACGCCGATGTGGTCGGCGCCGAACGCGGTGCCGCAGGTCGCCACTGCGGTCGGTACGCCGGCCAGGTGGCACGCCATCACGTCGGTGTAGCCCTCGACCACCACCACCCGCCCCTGCTTGGCGATCTCCCGTTTGGCCTGGTCGATGCCGTAGAGCACGTGGGACTTCTTGTAGATCGGCGTCTCGGGGGTGTTCAGGTACTTCGGGCCGTCGTCGTCGGCGAAGAGCTTGCGCGCGCCGAAGCCGACCACGTCGCCGGTCAGGTCCCGGATCGGCCAGAGCAGCCGACGACGGAACCGGTCGATCAGGCTGCCCGAGCGGGCCGGACGGGACAGCCCCGCGGTGACCAGCTCGTCGTGGCTGAAGCCGCGCTGCCGCAGGTGCTTGGTGAGCAGGTCCCACCCGTCGGGGGCGAACCCGCAGCCGTACCGCTGCGCGGCGGCCCGGTCGAAACCGCGCTCGGCCAGGAACTCCCGGGCCGGACGCGCACCGGCGGTGGCCAGTTGCGCGGTGTAGAACTCGACGGCGGCGGTGTGCGCGGCGACCAGCCGCTGCCGCTGCCCCTGCTGCGGGCGGTTCGGCCGGGGCGTGGACCGGTCGTCCGCCACGTACCGCAGTTGCAGACCGGCGCGGGCGGCGAGCCGCTCCACCGCCTCGACGAAGCTGAGGTGCTCGGCATCCATCAGGAACTTGATGGCATCGCCACCGGCACCGCAGCCGAAGCAGTACCAGACGTTACGGGCGGGCGAGACGTTGAACGAGGGACTCTTCTCGTCGTGGAAGGGGCAGAGCCCCTTGAGGTTGCCGCCACCCGCCGACCGGAGCGTCACCATCTCGGAGATGATCTCGGCGATGGACGTACGCTCACGGACCAGCGCGATGTCCTCGTCCCGGATCCGCCCCGCCATACCGCCACCTCCTCGACCTACATCCTGCCCTGCCCGCCCCCAGCGCAAGGAAGGGCCCCTTGTTAACGCCTCCGGTATAGGAAGGGGCCCTTCCTAACATCCAAGGCGCGGGGCGAAGAGGTGGTTGTCGCTGCGACGGTCACGCGAGCGGCACGGGGACGCGTGCCTGTTCGTCGGCCTCGACCTGGCGATTCCAGTCAGGCTTGGTGGCCCGCCAGCCCTCGTCGTCGAAACCCTTGCGCCAATAGCCGGAGATGGACAGCCACTCGCGGGGCACCGACCGGTCCACCCGCAGCAGCCGGCGCAACTGGCGGACGAAGGACGCCTCGCCGTGCACGAAGGCGTGCACGGTGCCGGACGGGAAGTCCAACTCGCGCACCGCGGCCACCAACGCCTCGCCCACCGGGCGGGCGCCCCGGTGCAGCCAGGTCAGTCGCACCGCGCCGGGGCTGGGCAGTGGTTGCTCGTCGGCCGGGCCGTCGACCTCGACGAAGACGTACGCGGGCGCACCGACCGGGAGACGGGCCAGGGACGCGGCGATCGCCGGCAGCGCGCTCTCGTCACCGGCCAGCAGGTGCCAGTCGGCCTCCGGGCTCGGCGCGTACGCCCCGCCCGGGCCGACGAACAGCACCTCGTCGCCGGGCCGCAGCGCCGCCGCCCACGGGCCGGCCAGCCCCTCGTCACCGTGGTGCACCACGTCGACGGTCAGTTCCCCGGCCGCCGCGTCGAAGGCACGCACCGTGTAGGCGCGCAGCCGGGGCCACTGGTCGCGGGGCAGCTCCCGGCGGATGGCGGCGAGGTCGAGGGGGCGCGGGTGGTCGACTCCGGCGACCGGAAAGACGATCTTTATGTAGTGGTCGGTGAACTCGCCGATCGGCAGACCGGTCAGCTCCTCACCGCCGAGCACCAACCGGACCACGTGCGGCGTGGGCCGCCAGGTGCGCAGGACGCGGGCGGAGGTGACCTTCTTCGGGCGATCCGTCATTCGGTTAGGCTAACCTCAGTAGCGCCTCGCCTGTCGACCCCGTCCGGGTCAGTTCCCGATCAGGCGATCGTGCCAGGCCACGGCGGCCGGGTCGGTCAGCGAGGCCACCTGGTCGATCACCACCCGCAGCCGCGCGGCGTCGTCGGGTGCGTCCCGCCACAGCGGGGCGAACACCGGGTCGAGCGCTTCCGGTGCCCGCGCGGCCAGGGTCGCCACCAGCCCGGCGACGATCTCCCGCTGTCGCCGGTAACGGCCCTGTGCGCCGGGTCGGCGCATCACGTACCGCAGGGCGATCCCCTTGAGCAGGGCACACCGGGCACGCAACGGCCGGGGCACGACCAGGTCGGCCGCGTACCGTCGATGTGGTCCCGGGCCGAACCGCTCGGTGGTGGCGGCGACGGCGGTCGCCACGAACCGACCGGTCAGCGCGCTGGTGGTCGCCTTGAGCGCGGCCTGGGCCCGGTGGCTGCCGTCGTAGCCGACCAGCGGGGCGAGCAGCGGGTCGGCGAGCAGTTCGGCCAGCGCCTGCCCCAGGTAGTCGGGCGGCTCGGTCGAGTAGACGGCGGCGACGTCGGCGCAGAGCGCCCGCCGCTCGTCGGCGTCGGCGAGCAGCGGCTCCAGCGTCAGGTATCCGCCGTGGATGCCGTCCTCGACGTCGTGCACCGAGTACGCCACGTCGTCCGCCCAGTCCATGACCTGCGCCTCCAGGCACCGCCGCTCCCCGGCCGGGGCACCCTGCCGGACCCAGGCGAAGGCGGGCAGGTCGTCGGCGTACACCCCGAACTTGCGCCGACCGGGTTGCCGGGTCCACGGGTACTTGCCGACCGCGTCGAGCGAGGCGCGGGTCAGGTTCAGCCCGACGGACGTCCCGTCCGGGGCGTACACCTTGGCCTCCAGTCGGGTCAGCACGCGCAGCGTCTGCGCGTTGCCCTCGAACCCGCCGCAGTCGGCGGCCAACTCGTCGAGCGCACTCTCCCCGTTGTGCCCGAACGGCGGGTGACCGAGGTCGTGGGCCAGGCCGGCGGTGTCCACCACGTCCGGATCGCAGCCCAGCCGGGCACCCATCTCCCGGGCGATCTGGGCCACCTCCAGCGAGTGGGTCAGCCGGGTACGCAGGAAGTCGTCGGTGCCGGCCGTGTGCACCTGGGTCTTAGCGGCCAGCCGCCGGAACGCCGCCGAGTGCAGCACCCGCGCCCGGTCCCGCTCGTACGGCGACCGACCGTGCTCCGAGTCCTTGACCGGCTCCGCCACCCGACGCGCCGCGTCCGGCTCACCGGAGGCAGCGGTCAATCTCCACGCTGCCGTAGGACGCAGAACTCGTTGCCCTCCGGGTCGGCCAGCACCGTCCAGTCATCACCGTCCTGGCCGATGTCGACGTGCCGGGCACCCATGTCGACCAGCCGTTCCACCTCGGCCTCCCGGTTGGTCGGACGCAGGTCGAGGTGCAGCCGGTTCTTGCCCTCCTTGACGCCGGTCACCGGCACGAAGACGATGCCGGGCAACCGGTCGACGCTCTGCCGGATCTCCACCTCGTCCGGTCGTTCCTGGACCACCTGGTACCCGAGCGCCTCGGCCCACCAGCGGGCCAGCCGGCCCGGATCGCGGGCGTCGACGGTCAGGCTCTCCCACACGCTGGTCATGCGGACACCGCCGTGGCACCGACAGCCTTCGACAACTCGGCACGCGATTCCATCCGGCCACCCCTTCGCGAAAGACGGTCCATGGGCGAAGTCAGGTTACGCCCGCAGCGCGGGTTCGGCGCGCCGACGACGTGGGCCCGGCGGGTCCACATCCTCCGATCAGACGAGAGTTGTCGCCCGATTGCCGACGGTGAGAGGATCGCACTTGTCGACATCCACGGGTAGCGTCGCCATCGCGGAACGTCACTGTTGCGGCGGAGACACGACCGGTGGGAGAGACACGCTCGTGAACGCGGAAACGATGATGGGTACCGAACTACGCGGGCTGCGCCGACGCCGTCCCGAGGTCGCCGGCATGGTCCTCGCCGGCACCGACGGCCTGCTCATCTCCAGCGACCTGCCCGCGACCGACGCCACCCACCTGGCGGCGCTGGCCGCAGCCAGCTTCGGCCTCGGGCACCGGATGGCGGCGACCGTACGGCAGGGTGAGTTCCACGAGTCCGTGGTGCACACCGCAGCCGGTTGCGTGGTGACCTATCCGGCCGGGCGGGACGCGCTGCTGACCCTGGTCGCCAACCCCGGAGCCGATCTGGCGGCTCTGCGCGAGGAGGCCCGTGGTGTGGTCCGCCGCGCCGGCCCGGCCCTCGCCTCCTGTCGGCGTCCGACGCTGCTGCCCCAGCAGCCGGATCCGCACGCCCCGCTGGCGGTGCGTACGCCCATGGCCACGATGCCGAACCAACGTCCCCGCCGCGAACCGTCCACCTCGTGGCGTCGCCCTCCGATCTGACCACCCAACGTCGGGGAGGTGCTGCCGCACGGCGGCTCGACACAGCACCATCCCCGACGTTCGCCGCCTGGGGAACCCCAGGGGGCGGGGCGTGTGGTCAGCGGCTGTCGGAGCCGGTGGTGACCACCGTGGCCCGGCCGGCCTCCAGCCGTGCGACCGGCACCCGGAACGGTGAGCAGGAGACGTAGTCCAGCCCGACGGAGTGGAAGAAGTGCACCGAGTCCGGGTCACCGCCGTGCTCGCCGCACACACCGATCTTGAGCCCCGGACGGGCCGCCCGGCCCTCCTCGGCGGCGATGCGTACCAGCCTGCCGATGCCGTCGGCGTCGATGGACTCGAACGGCGAGATGCCGAAGATGCCCAGTTCCAGGTAGCGCCAGAAGAAGGCCCCTTCCACGTCGTCGCGGGAGAAACCCCAGCCCATCTGGGTCAGGTCGTTGGTGCCGAAGGAGAAGAACTCGGCGGCCTCGGCGATCTGCCCGGCGGTCAGCGCGGCCCGGGGCACCTCGATCATCGTGCCGATCAGCACGTCCACCTCGCTGCCGCCGACCACCTCGGCGATGATCCGTTCGGCCTCGGCGCGTACCGTCTCCAACTCCTGGACCGCGCCGACCAGCGGGACCATGATCTCCGGGCAGGACCGGATCCCCTGGCGGGCGCACTCCACGGCGGCCTCGGTGATCGCCCGGACCTGCATCGCGAAGAGACCGGGGATGACCAGCCCCAGGCGTACGCCGCGCAGCCCGAGCATCGGGTTCTCCTCGTGCATCCGGCGTACCGCCGCGAGCAGCGCCTCCTCCTTGGCGACGTCCTCGCCGCGTTCCTGGGCGACCGCCACGTTGACCGCGAGCTGCTCCAACGGCGGCAGGAACTCGTGCAGCGGCGGGTCGATCAACCGTACGGTGACCGGCAGCCCGTCCATCTCCCGGAAGATCTCCACGAAGTCCGCCCGCTGCAACGGCAGCAGTGCGGCCAGCGCCTCGTCGCGTTCCGCCGGATCGCGGGCCAGGATCAGCCGTTCCACCAGTTCGCGGCGGTCACCGAGGAACATGTGCTCGGTGCGGCACAGGCCGATGCCCTCGGCGCCGAACCGCCGGGCGCGGGCCGCGTCGGCGGCCGTGTCGGCGTTGGTGCGCACCGCCAGGCGTCGGCTGGCGTCGGCGTACGACATGATCCGGTGCACCGCCTTGACCAGGGCGTCGTCGGTGGCCTCCGGGTCGACCTCGCCCTCGAAGTAGCGCACCACCTCCGACGGGCTGACCGGCACCTCGCCCAGGTACACCTTGCCGGTGGTGCCGTCGATGGAGACGACGTCGCCCTCGCCGACCGTCTGCCCGGCCACCATGAAGCGCCGCTTCGGCACGTCGATGGTCAACTCGTCCGCGCCGGAGACGCAGGTCTTGCCCATCCCCCGGGCCACCACGGCGGCGTGGCTGGTCTTGCCGCCTCGTGAGGTGAGGATGCCCCTGGCGGCGATCATGCCGTTGAGGTCGTCCGGGTTGGTCTCCCGGCGGACCAGGATCACGGCCTCGCCCTCGGCGGCCAGCTCGACCGCGCGGGCCGAGGTGAACACCACCTTGCCGACGGCCGCGCCCGGCGAGGCACCGATGCCGGTGGCGACCGGCTGGAACTCGTGGTCGAGCTGGAAGCGCGGGAACATCAGCTGGGCGAGTTGGGCGCCGTTGACCCGGTGCAGCGCCTCGTCGAGGTCGATCAGGCCCTCGTCGACCAGCTGACCGGCGATGACGAACGCGGCGGCGGCGGTGCGCTTGCCGACCCGGGTCTGGAGCATCCACAGCTTGCCGCGCTCGATGGTGAACTCGATGTCACACAGGTCCCGGTAGTGCCGTTCCAGCCGGGCCATGTAGTCGAGCAGTTCGTCGTAGGACTTCTTGTCAATCCGCTCCAGCTCCTGCAACGGCACGGTGTTGCGGATACCGGCGACGACGTCCTCGCCCTGCGCGTTGGCCAGGTAGTCGCCGTAGATGCCCTGGGCGCCGCTGGCCGGGTCGCGGGTGAAGGCGACGCCGGTGCCGGAGTCGGCCCCGAGATTGCCGAAGACCATCGCCACCACGTTCACCGCGGTGCCGAGGTCGGCCGGGATGCGCTCCTGACGGCGGTAGACCACCGCCCGCTCCGCGTTCCACGAGTCGAACACCGCGCGTACCGCCAGGTCCAGCTGCTCGCGCGGCTCCTGCGGGAAGTCCCGCCCGGTGTGCTTGCTGAAGATCTTCTTGTACGCGTCGACCAGCTCGCGCAGGTCACCCGCGTCGAGGTCGAGGTCGTCGGTGGTGCCCCGGGCGTGCTTGGCCTCGTCGAGCGCGTGCTCGAACTCCTCACCCGGCACGTCGCAGACCGTCTTGCCGAACATCTGGATCAGCCGCCGGTAGGAGTCCCAGGCGAACCGTTCGTTGCCTCCCGCCTGCGCCGCCAGGCCCACCACCGAGCGGTCGTTGAGCCCGACGTTGAGCACGGTCTCCATCATTCCGGGCATCGAGAACTTCGCCCCGGAGCGTACGGAGACCAGCAGCGGGTCGTCCGGGTCACCGAGGCGGCGGCCCATCGCCCGCTCCAGCGACGCGAGGTGGTTGGCGATCTGCTCGGCCAGTCCGGCCGGTTCCGCACCGGTGGCGAGGTATGCCTTGCACGCCTCGGTGGTGATGGTGAAGCCGGGCGGCACCGGCAGGCCGAGATTGGTCATCTCGGCCAGGTTCGCTCCCTTGCCGCCGAGCAGGTCCTTGAGGTCCTTGTTGCCCTCGGCGAAGTCGTAGACGTACTTGTGCTCAACCGTCTCTTGCGCTGTCACCAGAGCCTCCCACGCGCCCGGATTGACACTTAACGAAGGTTCAGTTCTCAGGTACCCCGGACCCATCACCTGGTAATCCGGAAGTCGTGCCGATCGGTGGGCGAAGGCTAAGCGAACAACGCGTGACCTGGGAGCATCCGGTGACAATAGGCACAGCAATCACGACTGTCCGCGTTCATGACAGTTTTTGGGAACGATTCCACGCGCACATTCACGCAATCGCCAGCCTCCCCGTACGCTTGACGGCACGTTGTGTGACCACCTCGCACCATTGCCACAACCGCCGCGAATACACCCCTCGGGAGTCCCCTTGTCCGCCCCGCCCAGCAGCACACCGGAGCCACTCGACCCGTCCCGCGCCACCGCCGCCGCGCCGGCCGACGACGCGGCCCTGATCGTCGGGCGTACCGCCGGGGAGTTGGCCAGGGCGGCGGAGCAAGCGGCGGCGGCGCTGCTCGCACCGCCGGCACCGATCCGGCTGGGTGATGTGGTGCCCGCTCCGGAGCGGGTCGAACCGGACGCCACGGCCGACTACCTGCTCACCGCCGACACGGTGATCCGGGCCAGCGCCGATCCGGCCGCCCTGGCGGTCGCCGACGAACTCGCCGCGCTGCTGCGCCCGGCCACCGGCTACCCGCTGCCGGTCACCGATGCCGCCACACCCGCCCCGGCGGGCGGCATCGCCCTCGCCCTGACCGGCGAGGCCGCCCTGGGCGCGGAGGGCTACCGGCTCGACATCACCACCGACGGGGTACGCGTCACCGCCGGCACCGCCGCCGGACTCTGGTACGGCGTGCAGACGCTGCGCCAGCTACTACCGGCCGCCGTCGAGAACACCACTGCGGTCGACGAACGCTGGGTGCTGCCGGGCGGGTCGATCCTCGACCGCCCCCGCTACCCGCACCGAGGGGCGATGCTCGACGTGGCCCGGCACTTCTTCGGGGTCACCGACGTGCTGCGCGTGATCGACCACCTGGCCCGTTACAAGCTCAATCGACTGCACCTGCACCTCACCGACGACCAGGGCTGGCGCATCGCGATCGACTCGTGGCCCCGACTGGCCACCGTCGGCGGGGCCGGCGCGGTCGGCGACGCCCCCGGCGGCTACTACTCCCGGGCCGACTACCAGCGGATCGTGGCGTACGCCGCCGACCGGCACGTCACCGTGATCCCCGAGATCGACCTGCCCGGCCACACCCACGCCGCGCTGACCGCGTACGGCGAGCTGTCCCCCGACCGCGTCGCACCACCGCCGTACACCGGCACCGACGTCGGCTTCAGCTACGTCGACCCGACCAGCCAGCGCACGTACGACTTCGTCGCCGACGTGCTCGGCGAGATCGCCGCGCTCACCCCGGGGCGCTGGCTGCACATCGGCGGCGACGAGGCGTTCAAGGTGCCCGCCGAGGTGTACGCCACCTTCGTCGAACGGGTGCAGCACATCGTCACCGGGCTGGGCCGGGAGGTGGTCGGCTGGCACCAGATCGCCCCCGCCGCCCATACCCACCCGAGGATCCTCCAGTGGTGGGGCACCACCGGCGACGATCCGGTGACCGCCGAGGCGGTGCGTCGGGAGGACCGGCTGGTCCTCTCCCCGGCCAACCACGCGTACCTCGACATGAAATACGCCCCGGACACCCCGATCGGGCACGACTGGGCCGGTTTGATCGACGTACGCCGGGCGTACGACTGGGATCCCGCCAACCACCTGGTCGGCGTACCGGCCGAGGCGGTGCTCGGCGTCGAGGCGCCGCTCTGGACCGAGTACGTGACCACCCTCGCCGAGGTCGAGTTCATGATGTTCCCCCGGCTGCCCGCCATCGCCGAGCTGGGCTGGTCACCCCGGTCGACGCACGACTGGGAGGCGTTCCGCGTACGGTTGGCGGGGCACGGCCCGCGTTGGGCCACCGCGGGCATCGCGTACCACCGCGCTCCCGAGCTGCCCTGGCCGACGTCGGCGGGGCCGGTCCCCGCGCCGCGCGACCCGTCGACCGGGCACGCGCCGCCCGCGAACCTACCCGGATGACCGCTTCATCCTTTTTGCCGGGATATTTGATATTTGATCGTTTAGGCGTTATGTCCGATATCCGGTGACCGGGGCCACCCCACCGGCGGAATGACGGGACGGGCCCCGTCGTTGTACATGACGTAACCACGAGCGCCTCCGAGCGCCGCCCCCCGGCGGGAATGACCCCCCACCGCCGGGCGTTACATCCCCCGGACACGGGTCATCCGCCTCCCCCGCGAGGCACCCCGGAATGACCGGCGACCCCTCCGGCGTTACACCCTCCCGGACGCCGCCTCCCCCGGCACCGAGCGCCCGGACGATTCGTTAGCACATCCCCCTTCACGCACGACCCACCCGCGTTTCTCCTTCTCGCGGGCAGTCGCGCGCACCCCCGAACGAAAGGTGTGGATCATCATGGCTAACACCATCCTGCGCAAGACCGCTCTGACCATCGCCGCTGCCGCCGCCACCGCCGGTGGCATCGCCGGCCCCGCCATCGCCGCCCAGGCCACCCCGGGCGTGCAGGCCGCCATGGTGGCCGACCGCAAGCCCGGCGGCGAGCGTGAACTCGACGTGCGTTACGAGGCGCAGCCGAACTTCTACTACTGTGGCCCCGCCGCCGCCCGCAACGCCCTGAGCGTGCAGGGCAAGAACATCGACGTGGACGCCATGGCCAAGGAGATGCGTACCACCGAGGCCGGCACCAACTCGATCAACGACATCACCCCGGTACTGAACAAGGAGACCGGTAAGGACGTCTACAAGTCGGTCGAGATCTCCGGCGCCAAGGCCGACGACAAGCAGACCGACAAGCTGCGCGCCGACGTGGTCCGCACCGTCGACGACGGCCGTGCCGTGGTCGCCAACATCGCCGGCACCGCCACGGACACCGACGGCATCGCGCACAGCTTCGAGGGCGGCCACTACATCAGCGTCGTGGGCTACCGCGACAACGGCAACGTCGTCACCATCGCCGACTCCGCCGACCCCGCCCAGGCCTCCTACCGGATGAGCATCGACACGCTCGCCGACTGGATCGCCACCCGTGGCTACACCGCCACCAGCTGACACCCGTACCGCGAAGGGCCGGCCCCCACGGGGGCCGGCCCTTCGTCGTCTTCCCCTCGGCGACCCGAGGGATGGTGCCGTGGTCAGCCGCCGGAGTCGGCCAACTCGGCGCCCTCGGGAACGGTGTCGTCGTCGCGGCTGGCCAGCCAGCCGTCGGGCAGGAAGACCTTGCCCGGTGAGTTGGTACGACCACGCGGCTGACCCAACGTCTCCACCGGGAACGGCACCGCCGGGTCGAGCTTGCCGAGCAGGTCGTCCAACTGGGCCAGACTGTCGATCATCGCCAGCGAGCGGCGCAGTTCACTGCCGACCGGGAAGCCCTTCAGATACCAGGCGACGTGCTTACGGAAGTCGGTGCAGCCGTCGCGTTCACCACGAGCCGGATTGCGGGCACCGGCGGTGAACTGCTCGACCAGCAGCTCGGCGTGCCGGCGCATGGTCACCGCCACCTCGCCGAGGGTGGGCAGCCGACGCTGCGGCGAGCCGTCGAACGCCGCCTCCAGGTCGGCGAAGAGCCAGGGCCGCCCCAGACAGCCCCGGCCGATGACCACCCCGTCGGCCCCGGTGTGCGCCACCATCCGCAGCGCGTCGTCGGCCTCCCAGATGTCGCCGTTGCCGAGCACCGGCACGTCGAGCGCCTGCTTGAGGGTGGCGATGGCGTCCCAGTCCGCCAGGCCCGAATACCGCTGCGCGGCCGTACGCCCGTGCAGGGCGACCGCGGCGACCCCGGCCTCCTGGGCGGCGAGCCCCGCCTCGACGTACGTCAGGTGGTCGTCGTCGATGCCCTTGCGCATCTTGACCGTGACCGGCACCCCGGCGGGTGCGGCGGCCTCCACCGCGGCCCTCACCAGGCGGGCGAAGAGGCGCCGCCGCCAGGGCAGCGCCGCACCGCCACCGCGACGGGTCACCTTCGGCACCGGGCAGCCGAAGTTGAGGTCGATGTGATCGGCGAGATCCCGCTCGACCACGATCCGGACGGCGGCGGCGGTGGTCTCCGGGTCGGTGCCGTAGAGCTGGAGGCTACGCGGGTGCTCGTCCGCCCCGAACGCGATCATCCGGAGCGTCTTCGGGTTCCGCTCGACCAGAGCGACCGTCGTGATCATCTCGCAGACGTAGATCCCGCCGCCCTGCTCCCGACAGAGCTGCCGGAAGCCGACGTTGGTGATGCCGGCCATCGGGGCGAGCACCACCGGCGGCCACACCTGGTGCGCTCCGATGCTCAGCGGGCCCGCAGCGGCAGTCGTCATCGGCACCGCCCAAGTGTAAGGAAGGGCCCCTTCTTATCGCCTTGTGCATAGGAAGGGCCCCCTGCTAACGCGACGCATACCACATCCGAGCGTCGAGCAGAGCGTTGTCCACAGCGTGCGCGGCCCTCCACAGGCAGCCGCTCCGGGCCGGACACGACAGCACCGCGTCACCGATGCTGCGCCTCATGCGTACGCCCCCACCCGACTTCTCCGACCTGGCCGAACGACAGCACCAGATCGTCAGCCGTGGTCAACTCCTGGCCGCCGGCTTCGACGACATGTACCTGTACCGACAGACCCGGCGCGGCCTGTGGCAGCGGACGCTACCCGCGACGTACGCCCTGGTCACCGGCACCTTGACCGACGAGCAGCGGCGAATCGCAGCAGTCCTCTACGCCGGCGCCGAGGCGCAGCTCACCGGCCTGGCCGCGCTGGCCTGGTACGGCTTCCGGCAAAGCCCGCGTACCGACGCCGTACACCTCGTCGTGCCACATCACGCACGACGCAGGTCCGCCGGCTACGCGGTGATCTCGCGGGCCCTCGCCCTGGACAGCCGGGCCCGCGCCACGCCGCTGTACCCGGTGTGTTCACCCGCCCGCGCGGTGGTCGACGCGGCCCGCGACCTGCGCCAGCTGCGCCCGGTGCGGGCGCTCGTCGCCGAGGCCATCCAGCGGGGGTACGCGGACCTCGCGTCCCTCGACGAGGAGATTCGACGGGCCCGGCGCAGTCGGACGGCGCTGGTCAGAAAGGCGTTCTCGGAGGTGATGCAGGGCACGCGGTCGGCACCCGAAGCCGAGCTGAGAGAGTGCCTGGCGGAGAGTGCGGTGCTGGCGGAGATCCACTGGAATCCGCGCCTGATCGGTGCGGACGGCAGTTCCCTGCCGTCGCCGGACGGCTATCTGCCCGACGCGGCGGTGGCGCTGGAGGTCGATTCGCAGGAGTACCACTTCAGTCCTGCTGACTGGGCGCGCACGCTCGACCGGCACAACGAGCTGAGCCGGCACGGCATCCTGGTGTTGCACTTCACGCCGGCCCAGATCCGGCGCGATCCGCACCGAGTGCGCCGCACAGTGACCGATGCGTACGAGTCTCGGCGCGGCTACGGCGCCACCAGCCGGATCCGGGTGCAGCCGCAGCTTGGCGTGCGTGCGAGTTAAGAAGGGGCCCCTTCTCTACGCCAGGCGTTAAGAAGGGGCCCTTCCTTACACCTCAGCAGCCGGGGAGGTGGTCGATCAGGTAGCGCTCGACCTGGTCCAGACCGATCCGCTCCTGGGCCATGGTGTCCCGGTTCCGCACCGTCACGGCGTTGTCGTCCAGCGTGTCGAAGTCGACGGTGACGCAGAACGGGGTGCCGATCTCGTCCTGCCGGCGGTAGCGGCGACCGATCGCCTGCGAGTCGTCGAACTCGACCACCCAGCGCTTGCGCAGATCGGCGGCGAGCTGCTTCGCCTTCGGCGAGAGCGCCTCGTTACGCGACAACGGCAGCACCGCCGCCTTGATCGGGGCCAAGCGTGGGTCGAAGCGCATCACGGTGCGCTTGTCGACCCCGCCCTTGGTGTTCGGCGCCTCGTCCTCGTCGTACGCCTCGAGCAGGAAGGCCAGCACCGCGCGGGTGAGACCGGCGGCCGGCTCGATCACGTACGGGATCCACCGCTCGCCCTTGCTCTGGTCGAAGTACGACAGGTCGACGCCGGAGTGCTTGCTGTGCGTGGACAGGTCGAAGTCGGTGCGGTTGGCGATGCCCTCCAACTCGGCGAACTCGGTGCCGCCGAACTGGAACCGGTACTCGATGTCGACGGTGCGCTTCGAGTAGTGGGAGAGCTTCTCCTTGGGGTGCTCGTAGAAGCGCAGGTTGTTCTCGGAGAGACCGAGGTCGAGATACCAGTTCCAGCGCTCGGCGAGCCAGTACTCGTGCCACTGCTCGTCGGTGCCGGGCTCGACGAAGAACTCCATCTCCATCTGCTCGAACTCACGGGTACGGAAGATGAAGTTGCCGGGGGTGATCTCGTTGCGGAACGACTTGCCGGTCTGCGCGATGCCGAACGGCGGCTTCTTGCGGGCGACCGTCTCCACGTTGCGGTAGTTGACGAAGATGCCCTGGGCGGTCTCCGGCCGCAGGTAGTGCAGACCCTCCTCGCTCTCCACCGGGCCGAGGTAGGTCTTCATCAGGCCGTTGAACATCCGTGGCTCGGTGAAGGTGCCCTTGTTGCCGCAGTTGGGGCAGTTCAGCTCGGCCAACGAGGTCGGCGGGCGGCCGTGCTTGGCCTCGTATGCCTCCTCGAGATGGTCGGCGCGGAACCGCTTGTGGCAGGACTGGCACTCGGTCAGCGGGTCGACGAACGCCTCCAGGTGCCCGGAGGCGGCCCACACCTCCCGGGAGAGGATCACCGCGGAGTCCAGGCCCACCACGTCGTCGCGCTGCTGGACCATGGTCTTCCACCACTGCCGGCGGACGTTCTCCTTCAGTTCCACGCCGAGCGGACCGTAGTCCCACGCCGACCGGGTACCCCCGTAGATCTCGCTGGAGGGGAAGACGAAGCCCCGGCGCTTGGCGAGGCTGACGACGGCGTCGATACGGTCGGCTGGCATTTTTCCTCCTACGCCGACTGGCGGTCGGCGGGGACGTGATGGTCGGCGGGGATGACTCGGGACCACGGTACGACCCGTCGGGTCCCGAACCCAGCACATTACCCGCGGCCGGTCAGTTGACTCCGCAGACCTCCATGCCGCCGGTCTGCGGATCCTGCGCGAGCACGATTTGCTGATGTTCCTGACCGCCACCGCGGTAGGTCACCTCTACCGGCACGGTCAACGTCTCGATGTCCACCTCGCCGACCCGGTACGAGGAGATCTGCGGCTCGGCGGCGGAGCGGCGTTCGAACTCCTGCCGGGATTCGCGCCGCTGGGCGTCGTCACAGAGCTGGTCGTAGGCACGGCCGTAGTCGCCGTCGGAGAGGGCCCGGTAGTACTCGGAGGAGACCGTACGCCCCTGCTCCTCGATCGCCTGCACGCCGCTGACCAGCAGGCCGACCACCGCGGTGCCGCCACCGCCGCAGCAGAGCAGCAGGGCCAGCGCCCCCGCCCCGAGACCGAGCCAGAGCCGTGACCGCCCGCCCTCGGTCGGCGGTGCCGCGAACGGCGGCGCGACCCCGGGCCCGGGCGGCGGCCCGTCGCTACCGGCCGACGCGGTCGGACCGGCGGGCGGCGGACCGGCGGGTGGGGGTCCGGCGGGCGGCGACCCAGCCGATGGCGACCCAGCCGATGGCGGACCGGCCGATGGCGGACCGGCGGGCGGCGGACCGACAGGTGGGGGTCCGGGGGGTGGAGGTCCGGGGGCACCGAAGGCGGGCGGCGGTCCGGTGCCGGCGTTGGCTGGCGGGCCGGAGGCGGCCGGCGGCACGCCGCTGTCGCCGGGGCTCTGCGGTGCCTGCTGGCCGGGCAGCGAGGGATCTGGTGGTGGGGCTGCCGGTCCGTGGGCGGTCATAGGAGCCAGCGTAGTGCCAGGAGACTCAGCGGTAAGGACCCGCAGCCCGGTCGCTGGCGACCGTGACCACGTCCCCGTCCGGCGCCGCGGTCGCCAACGGCTCGTAGGCGGACGGCTCGTCGAGGCTCTCGGCGAGCAACGGCACGGCGGTGATCTTCACGTCGAACCCGCCGAGCGCTCGGCGGTAGGTGCCCACCGACTCCCATTCGGTGACCAGGCACCAGTGCCGGGGGTCGTCCAGCGCCCGGACCAACTGGCCGCGCTGGTAGCCGGGCCGGGCAGCGAGCGCGGCGAGGGCCGCGTGGGCCCGGGCGGTGAATGCCTCCGCGACGTCTTCGTCGACCACGAACCGGTTGGTGACCAGCACCGGCCCCTCCTCCTCGTAGAGTCTGTGGAATGCAGCGTACGCAGCCTGGCATCGCCGACCGACTGGCCCGGACCAACCCGACGACGGTGTTCCTGGTCACCCTCCTCCTCGCGTTGGTCGCGTTCTTCACCCCGGGCGTGGTCGGCGGCCTGTTCACCCTGTTGCTGGCCGGAGCGTTGGCGGCCCTGCTGGTGACCACCTGGGCGGTGCAGACCCCGCAGAACCGGGCGATCCGGCTGATCGTGCTGACCCTGCTGGTCACCGCGGGCCTGGTGAAGCTGCTCTGAACATGCAAGCATGCGTTTTTGACAATCATTGTCGTTGTCACGGACAGTCGAGGGCATGACGTTCCGCTCGACTCCGCGCGCCCTGGTCACCGCTGCGGCAGCCCTGCTCGCCCTGACCGGCGTCACCGCCTGTTCGAACGACGGCAGCGTCGGCGCCGACCCCCAGCGGGTCGACGTGGTGGCCGGTTTCTACCCGTTGCAGTTCCTCGCCGAGCGGGTCGGCGGCGACGCCGTGGTGGTGACGAACCTGGCCCGCCCGGGAGCCGAGCCGCACGACCTGGAGCTGAACCCACGCCAGGTCGGCCAGATCAGCGAGGCGGAGCTGGTCCTCGTGCTGCGCGGGTTCCAGCCCGCCGTGGACGAGGCGGTCGAACGCGGCGCCGGTGACCGCGTCTTTGACGTGGCGACCGTGGCACCCCTGCTGGACGTCACCGCCGGTGGTCACGACCACGACGGCGACGACCACGGCCACGAGGCCGAGCAGGTGTCCGACGGCGCCAAGGACCCACACGTCTGGCTCGACCCGACCCGGCTGGCCGCCATCGGCGACAAGCTCGCCGAGCGGCTCGGCACGATCGACCCGGACCGCGCCGCCGAGTACACCCAGCGGGCCACCGCCCTGCGTACCGAGCTGGAGCAGCTCGACAACGAGTTCACCGAAGGGCTGAAGACCTGCCAACGTCGGGAGATCGTGGTCAGCCACACCGCGTTCGGCTATCTGACCAGCAAGTACGATCTGGAGCAGATCGGTATCAGCGGGCTCACCCCGGAGGACGAGCCGTCCCCTCGGCGGCTGGCGGCGGTCGCCGAGGAGGCCCGGGAGCACCAGGCCACCACCATCTTCTTCGAGACGTTGGTCAGCCCGAAGGTGGCCGAGACCATCGCCCGGGAGGTCGGTGCCCGGACTGCGGTGCTGGATCCCCTCGAAGGCATGTCTGCCGAGGGCGACGGCGACTACTTTTCGGTGATGCGTACCAACCTGCGGACCTTGAGGACGGCGTTGAGCTGCTCGTGACACCTGACGTCATCACCGTCACGCACGGGGTGGTCGGCTACGACGGCCGTCCCGTGCTCCGTGACGTATCGCTGAACGTGACCACCGGTGAGGTGGTCGCGGTGCTCGGTGCCAACGGCTCCGGCAAGTCCACCCTGATCCGCGCCATTCTCGGCCTGGTCCCGCTGAGCGCCGGCCAGGTGACCCTCTTCGGCCGGCCGATACGCCAGTTCCGGCAGTGGCACCGCGTCGGGTATGTCCCGCAGCGTCTCGGTGCCGGCAGCGGCGTACCGGCGACCGTCGCCGAGGTGGTCGCCGCCGGGCGGCTGTCCCGCCGGGGGATCCTGCGCCCGCCCGGTCGCGTCGACCGGGCGGCCGTCGCCGAGGCGTTGCGCGCCGTCGGCCTGGCCGACCGGGCGAAGGACCCGGTCACCACCCTCTCCGGCGGGCAGCAGCAGCGCACCCTGATCGCCCGAGCCCTGGCCGGGCGACCCGAGGTGCTCATCCTCGACGAGCCGACGGCGGGCGTGGACGCGGTCAGCCAGGAGGCGTTCGCCGACGCGTTGCGTGAGTTCACCGACAGCGGGGGCACCGTCCTGCTCGTCGCCCACGAACTTGGTCCACTGCGCCCGCTGATCAGCCGAGCGATCGTCGTGCACCAGGGACTCGTGGTGCACGACGGCGCCGTGCCGGAGCCGGCCGGACACCACGCCGCGCCGGACCACGACCATGTGCACCCGCACGGTCCCGAGGAGCCCGCCGGGCTGTGGAGCGCACAGTGAGCCTCTTCCAGTACGAGTACATGCAGCTCGCGCTGCTCAGCGCGCTGGTCATCGGGCTGACCGCGCCCGCACTCGGCATCTACCTGGTGCAGCGGCGGCTGGCGCTGATCGGCGACGGCATCGGGCACGTGGCGTTGACCGGGGTCGGTGCCGGGCTGCTCTTCCAGACCTCCCCCGTGATCATGGCGGTGATCGCGGCCACCATCGGCGCGATCCTCATCGAGTTGATCCGGGAACGCGGCCGGACCTCCGGCGACCTGGCCCTCGCGTTGCTCTTCTACGGCGGCATCGCCGGTGGGGTGGTGCTGGTCGGGCTCTCCGACAGCACCAGCGCCCACCTCAACGCGTACCTGTTCGGCGCGTTGAGCACGACGTCCCGGGGGGATGTCGTCACCATCGTGGTGCTCGGCACGGCCGTGTTGCTCACGATGATCGGGCTGCGGCCCGCGCTGTTCGCGATCTGCCACGACGAGGAGTACGCCCGGGTCTCCGGCCTGCCGGTACGCGCGCTCAACCTGCTGCTCGCGATCACCACGGCGATCACGGTGACGATCGCGATGCGCGCGGTGGGCGTGCTGCTGATCAGCGCGCTGATGGTCGTCCCGGTGGCCACCGCGCAACAGGTCACCCGAGGGTTCCGCAGCACGATGGCGGCGGCGATGGCCCTCGGCCTGTTCGCCGGAGGGGCGGGTATCTGGATGGCGGCGCTCGCCGACACCGCGCCCGGCGCCTCGGTGGTGGTGGTCGCGATCGCCTCGTTCGTGGTGGTCACCGTGCTGGCCGTCGGCTGGCGTCGGATCCGCCGGGTCCGGCCCCACCCCGCGCCGACGCCGGAGCCCCACGAGGTCGTCCTGAACGGGTCCTGACCATGGGTGGGGCATCGGTATTGGTTACCGTTGCAAGGTGACCAGCGGATCCGGCTATGACGCGTACGAGGGTGCCAGCGAGTTGCTGCGCGCCCTCTCGGCACCGATCCGCTTGGCCATCGTCAGCGAGCTGGCCGACGGCGACCGCTGCGTGCACGAGCTGGTGGACAAGCTCGGCGTGGCCCAGCCGCTGGTCTCCCAGCATCTGCGGGTGCTCCGTGGGGCGGGCGTGGTCCGGGGCTCCCGGCGGGGGCGGGAGATCGCGTACACCCTGGTCGACGAGCACGTCGCGCACATCGTGGCCGACGCGGTCAGCCACGCAGGGGAGGTGTCATGAGCGAGCGTGGTGCGGCGCTGCGCAACACCCGTCAGCGTACGGCGGTGAGTGCGCTGCTCGCCCAGGTGGAGGGCTTCCACAGCGCCCAGGAACTGCACGCGATGCTGCGCGAGCGGGGCGAGCGGGTCGGCCTGACCACGGTCTACCGGACGTTGCAGGGCCTGGCCGACGCGGGCGAGATCGACGTGATGCGCCCGCCGGGCGGCGAACACCTGTATCGCCGGTGCAGCGAGGGGCATCACCATCACCTGGTCTGCCGGGGCTGCGGGCGTACGGTCGAGGTCGCCGGTCCCACGGTGGAGAACTGGGCCGACCGGGTCGCCGCCCAGCACGGCTACACCGACGTCAGCCACACCCTGGAGATCTTCGGCACCTGCCCGACCTGCGCCCCCTGACCCGCCACCGCCACCGCCACCGCCACCGACCCCGCCTCGCCTGGCTGTCGACGGCGAGAGCACCTCGGCCAGCATGGTCCGACCGGCGCGATCTGACGGGCTTCGGCCCGAGTGCCGGGTGGCGGAGTCCGTGGCAGGCTGTCCGGCGTGAAGATCTACGCTGATCGTTTTCCGACCGCGCTACGTCAGCTACTCACCGATCTACTCGTCGTCGTCTGGGTGTACGCGGCGATCCGGGGTGCGCTCTGGCTGCACGACCTGGTGCAGAAGCTCGCCGTACCCGGGCAGAAGCTGGAGGGCGCGGGCGGCGGCCTGGCCGACAACCTGGCCGAGGCCGGTGGCAAGGTCGGCCGGGTGCCGTTGGTCGGCGACGAGTTGACCGCGCCCTTCGAACGGGCGGCGAGCGCTGCCCGTTCGCTCGCCGAGGCGGGCCGCGACCAGCAGGAGCTGGTCGACCAGTTGGCGCTGGCGCTGGCCGTCGGACTGCTGATCGTGCCGCTCGCACTCGTGGTGTTCGGCTGGCTGCCGCTGCGGATCCGCTGGATACGGCGGGCGGGGTCGGCGGCGGCACTGGCCACCGCGCCCGCCGGTCGGGACCTGCTGGCCCTGCGTGCCCTGGCCGGTCAACCGCTGCGCGAACTCACCCGGATCTCACCCGACGTCGCCGAGGCGTGGCGCCAAGGCGACGAGGCCACCGTCGATGCCCTCGCCGCCCTCGAACTGCGTCGCCTGGGCCTGCGCAGCCCCAACCCGCCGAGCTGATCGAGAAGCGCACGCCCGGACGTGGTGGTCAACCGGACACGTCGGGGGTGGGCGGGGGGACACGGCGGCGGGCGTCGGCGGTGACGGTGGAGGGGCCCGGAGTCCAGGTCGCCACCCAGGGCAGCTCGGCGGGCGGGGTGATGACGCCCTGCTCCAGCGCGGCGTAACGGCCGTCGAGGAGGCGCTTGGCGGCGGTCACGTCGATCGAGTCGGTGTTCTCCCACAGGGCGGTGAACAACGCCTCGACCCGGACCCGGGCCTGCCGGCAGAACAGGTCGGCCAGCTCGACGTTCTCCGGACGGGTGTCGCGCTCGGCGTGCGCGCGTACGCAGACCGCGCTCATCGCGAACAACTCCGCGCCGATGTCCACCACCCGGCCGAGGAATGCCTGCTTGCGTTCCATCCGGCCCTGCCAGCGCGACATCGCGTAGAAGGTCGACCGGGCCAGCTTCCGGCTGGCGCGTTCCACCTGTCGCAGGTGCCCGGCGAGCGGGCCGAACTCGCCGTACCCGGTGGGCTGCTGGCCCTTGCCGACCGCGAGCGTCGGCAGCCACCGCGCGTAGAACGCGCCCGCCTTCGCCCCGGCCCTCGCCTTGCGGGCCAGCCCGGCCTCCGGATCGATGATGTCGCCCGCCACGGAGAGATGCGCGTCCACCGCCTCGCGGGCGATGAGCAGATGCATGATCTCCGTGGAGCCCTCGAAGATCCGGTTGATCCGCAGGTCGCGCAGCATCTGCTCGACCGCGGCCGGTCGTTCACCCCGGGCGGCGAGCGAGTCCGCCGTCTCGTACCCGCGTCCACCACGGATCTGCACCAGCTCGTCGGCGATCCGCCACGCCATCTCGCTGGCGTAGAGCTTCACCAGCGCCGCCTCGATCCGGATGTCGTTGCGATCGTCGTCGGCGAGCAGGCAGCAGAGGTCGAGCATGGTCTCCATGCCGTACGTGGTCGCGGCGATGAAGGCGAGCTTCTGGGCCACCGCCTCGTGCTCACCCACCCGCCGGCCCCACTGGACCCGCTCCGCCGACCACTCCCGGGCCACGTGCAGCGCCCACTTGCCCGCACCGACGCACATCGCCGGTAGCGACAACCGACCGGTGGTCAGCGTGCTCAGGGCGATCCGCAGCCCCTTGCCCTCGCCACCGATGACGTTCTCCTTGGGTACGAAGACATCGTGGAAGCGGGTGAGGCTGTTCTCCAGGCCACGCAGGCCGACGAAGGCGTTGCGACGTTCGACGGTGATGCCCTCGGCGTCGCCGTCGACCACGAAGGCGGTGATGCCGCCACGACGCCCCTCGGCCTTCGGGACCCGCGCCATCACCACGAGTTGGGTCGCCACGGTGCCGTTGGTGGCCCACAACTTGACGCCGTTGATCCGGTAGCCGGTGCCGTCGGGCGTCGGCTCCGCGGTGGTGGCCAGGCGGGCCGGGTCGGAACCCACGTCCGGCTCGGTGAGCAGGAACGCCGACACCTCCCCGGCGGCCAGCCGAGGCAGGAAACGCCGCTTCTGCTCCTCGCTGCCGAACATCTTCAAGGGCTGTGGCACACCGATCGACTGGTGTGCCGACAACAGCGCACCGATCGCCGGACTCACCGAGCCGGCCAGCATCAACGCCCGACAGTAGTGCAGGTTGCTCAGGCCCAACCCGCCGTACTCCGGCCCGATCTTCATGCCGAAGGCGCCCAGCCGAGCCAACCCCTGGAACACCTCGTCGGGGATGCGCGCGTCGCGTTCGATCGCCGCTCCGTCCACTTCGGAAATCAGGTAGTCGCGTAACCGGCCGAGGAACTCCTCGGCCCGAGCCTGCTCCTGCGGCTGCGGGCGGGGCCACGGGTCGATCAGGTCGAGCCGCAGCCGACCCAGGAAGAGTTCCTTGCCGAAGCTGGGCCGGTCCCAGTCGGCCTGCCGGGCCGCCTCGGCGACCTGGCGCGCCTCCTTCTCGGAAACCTGACCCACGGTGTCCGCTGTGGACACCTGTGCCGGTGCGTCCGGCTCGGGTTGCCGGCCCGACCCGGCGGTGCGGTCGTCGGTGGCTGACGGACGGTTGTTCTCGGCGATGGCCACGGCAAACCCCCGGGCTCGATCCGGACAGTCGAACTGTTCCGCCTGTTCAGCAGGCTACCCGGGTTCGTTACCCAAAGGTAGCCACGGATATCCGCAGCGGCGTCGCCTCACTCCTCGGCCAGGCCGCTCGGGTCCTCCTCGTCGTCGACGTCCTCTCCCCAGCTGCGCCGGGCGAACGGCAGGACCGTCCAGAACGTCAGGAACCACAGGCCGGTGATCCCGGTGAGCAGGAAGGAGATCGGTCGGGGCAGCACGAAGTCGGTGATCAGCAGCACCGAACTCATCATCGCGATCAGCATGAAGCCGAGGCCACCGCTGGCCATCTTGTGCGCGAAACGCACCAGCTCCGGCTTACGCCCCTGCCGGAACAGCGCCCGGTGGAAGGCCACCGGCGAAATGATCATCGCGGTGGCAGCGGCCGCGGCGAGCAACGCGACGATGTAGACGTCCCGCTGGAACGGAGTCGTCTCGCCGAAGCCGGCACTGAACGGCAGGGTCAGCAGGAAGGCGAAGAGAATCTGCACGCCGGTCTGCGCGACCCGCAGTTCCTGGAGCAGGTCGGCGAAGTTGCGCTGCCAGCGTTGCCTCTCGGTTTCCTTCGACACCGCAAACCTCCGGGGGCTGCGCCGACCGTTGCTGCCGACGGCAACGCTGATGCCCCAACGGGTTCCACCCGAAACCCACTCGGCGGACGACGGCGAACCCGCTCAGGCCGATGGGCGGACCCGGGCCAGGATCGCCTCGGCCAACGGAGTCGGTGCCTCGTCCGGAATCCAGTGGGTGACCCCGGGCAGTTCGACGAAGCGGAAATCCCCGGTCACGTGCGCGGCGCACGCCTGCGCGGCGACCCGGCCGATGGCGACGTCACCGTCGCTCCAGACGTACGTGGTCGGCACCGTCACCGGTCCGGTCGCCGCCAGGTCCGCCTTCGACATCGCCCGGTACCAGTTCAACGCGGCGGTCAGCGCACCCGGCTGACGCATCGGATCGACGTACCCGGCCACCCGGTCGCCGTCACCGACGCCACGCAGCAGCCGACGCAGCCCGGCAGCGCCCAACGCCAGCAGCGTCTTCTCCGCCACCCCCGGCTGCCGGAACAGCAGCATGTACGCCGAGCGTGCCTTCTGCTGCGGGTCGTGCCTGAGCGCGTGTGCCATGGCAGCCGGATGCGGCACGGAGATCGCGGTCAGCGTGCGCACCCGGTCCGGGTGGGCGGCGGCCAACGCCCACCCCACCACCGCACCCCAGTCGTGCCCGACCACGTGCGCGGCGGGGACATCGAGAGCGTCCAGCACCGCCACCGCGTCGGCGACCAGCTCACCCAGCCGGTACGCCTCGACCTGGCTGGGCCGGGCCTGTGGCGAGTAGCCCCGCTGGTCGAGCGCGTAGCTGCGCAGACCCGCCGCGTGCAGGGCCGGCCGGATGCCCGCCCACTGGCCCGAGTGCTGCGGGAACCCGTGCAACAACAGCACCGGCTCACCCTGCTCCGGGCCGCCGCTGGTGACCTCGAACCGCAGACCTCGGGCATCGATGCGCATACCCGACAGCCTAGCCGTACGGGCGTGGCACGCCCGAACCCCGCGATCAGGCCAGGATCCCGGCGATGAACACCCCGGGTGACCTGCGAAGATCACGTTGCCGGTGGATCTTCGGTGGTGTTAGCGTCGGCGGGACAGACAACACCTCCGACAGGGGAGCGCACAGCGCTGAGAGTGCGGGTCCGCCCGCAGACCCTCCGTACCTGATCTGGGTAATGCCAGCGCAGGGAGTTCGGTCCACCTCCAGCCCGCCACCGTTCGGCGCCGCCGTCCGGGGCGTGCGTCTTGCCTGGTTCGTATCTGGACTGGGAGCGATCATCATGCAGACCACCGACAGCAACCGCTGGCGCACCATCGACATCGTGGTGGCCTCGGTCATCGCCGTCGCCTTCGGCGTCATCTTCTGGGCCTGGGGCCTGGTGTGGAGCGCCACCGACAGCGCCTTCAGCTTCTTCCCGCCGGCACAGACCCTCATCTACGGGGTCTGGCTGGTGCCGGCCGTCCTCGGCGGCCTGATCATCCGTAAGCCGGGTGCCTCGCTGTACTGCGAACTGTTGGCGTCGATCATCTCGGCCCTGCTCGGCAGCCAGTGGGGCGGCATCGTGCTGCTCCAGGGCCTGATGCAGGGTGTCGGTGCCGAGTTGGCCTTCGCCGCCTTCCGCTACCGCTCCTACCGGTTGCCGACGGCCCTGCTGGCCGGTGCGCTGACCGGTCTGAGCGCGGCGATCTTCGACTTCGTCTACTGGAACGCCGGACGCGACATCGCCACCTACCGGCTCCCCTACGCCCTGCTCACCATCGTCAGCGCCACGGTGATCGCCGGTGCGGGCGGTCACCAGCTCACCCGTGCCCTGGCCCGCACCGGCGTCCTCGACCGCTTCCCCGCCGGTCGCGAACGCACCCTCATCTGAGCGCGTGTGTGAGGAGGCCATGCCCTCCTCACACACGCGCAGCACGCCCCGGGGTCGGCGGGCACCAACCGCCGACCCCGGGGGTCGGGGTACCAGCGAGCGTCGAGGGAGGGCGGGCGGGATGGGCGGCGGGGTGACGTTGCGCGGTTTCGGCTGGCGGCACGCCGGACGACGTGCCTGGGCGCTACGCGGAGTGGACCTGCGGGTGGAGCGCGGCGAGCGGGTGCTGCTGCTCGGGCCGTCCGGGGCCGGCAAGAGCACCCTGCTGGCCGCCCTGGCCGGGCTGCTGCCCGAGGACTCCGGCGAACACGAGGGCACCATCGAGATCGACGGTCGTAGCGCCGCCGAGGCGCGGGAGCGGGTCGGCATCGTCTTCCAGGACCCGCAGTCCCAACTCGTCATGGCCCGCAGCGGCGACGACGTGGCGTTCGGCCTGGAGAACCGGGGTGTGGCGGCCGACCAGATCTGGCCCCGGGTGGACGAGGCGCTGCACCGCGTCGGCTTCCCGTACCACCGGGACCGGCCCACCGCGGCGCTCTCCGGCGGTGAGCAGCAGCGTCTCGCCCTGGCCGGTGTGCTGGTGCTGCGCCCCGACCTGCTGCTGCTGGACGAACCCACCGCCAACCTCGACCCGGCGGGCGCCGCCCTGATCCGCGCGGCGCTCACCCGAGCGGTGGACGCCGACACCACGCTGATCCTGGTCGAGCACCGGGTCGCCGAGGCGCTGCCCCTGGTCGACCGGGTGGTGGTCCTCGAACCCGGCGGCGGCGTCCGCGCCGACGGCCCACCGGAGGCGGTCTTCGCCGCACACGGCGACACCCTCGCCGCCGAGGGGGTCTGGGTGCCCGGTCGGGAGATCCCGCCACGCCGGGCCACCGGCCCGGCCGGCGAGGTGCTGCTCACCGCCGAAAAGCTCGGCCAACCGTCCCGGCTGGCCCCCATCGACCTGACCGTACGCGCCGGTGAGGCGCTCGCCGTGCTCGGCCCGAACGGTGCCGGGAAGTCCACCCTGGCGCTGGCGCTCGGCGGGCTGCTCCGGCCGGGCACCGGACGGTTGACGGCCTCCCCGGAGTTGGCCGGGGTCGACTCCCGCACCGCGCCGCACCGCTGGCGGGCACCGGCGCTGACCCGCCGGATCGGGTCGGTGTTCCAGAATCCCGAACACCAGTTCGTCACCGGCACGGTCTTCGACGAACTGGCGCTGGGGCCGAGGCGGACCGGGGCGTCCGAGGCGGCGGTCCGCGACCGGGTGACGGACCTGTTGAGCCGGCTGCGACTGGACCGGCTCGCCGCCGCCAACCCGTACACCCTCTCCGGTGGCGAGGCACGGCGGCTGAGCGTGGCGACCGCCCTGGCCACCGCGCCCCGCCTGCTGATCTGCGACGAGCCCACCTTCGGTCAGGACCGGCGCACCTGGCGGGAACTGGTCGACCTGCTCGCCGACCTCCGCGACGCCGGCAACGGCCTGGTCGCGGTCACCCACGACGCCGAGTTCGTGGCCGCGTTGGCCGACCGCACGCTGGCCCTCGCCCCGCCCGCGGTGGCGCAGCGATGATCAGTGTGGAGCCGTTCGCCAGGTCGGACGCGCCGTTGGCCCGGCGTAACCCGGTGGCCAAGCTGGCCGCCGCGATGCTGTTCGCGTTTCCGCTGATGGCCACCCTGGACCCGGTCGCACCGGCTATCGCGATCGCCGTGGAGTTGGCGGTGCTGCCGCTGTTCGGAGTACGTCCCGCTCTGCTGGTCCGCCGGGCCTGGCCGCTGCTGGCCGCCGCCGTCGGCATCCTGGTCACGCTGGTGCTCTTCGCGGCCGACCGGTCGGGCCGGGTGCTGTTCGACGCGGGCCCGGTCGTGGTGACCTCGGGCGTGCTGATCACCGCGCTCGGCCTGGTGTTGCGGTTGTTCGCGGTGGCCCTGCCCGGGGTGATCGTCTTCGCCACCACCGACCCGACCGACCTGGCCGACGCACTGGTGCAGAACGCCAAGGCCCCTGCCCGGTTCGCCATCGGCGCGCTGGCGGCGTTCCGGTTGGTGCCCCTGCTCGGCCAGGAGTGGCAGATGATCACGATGGCGCGCCGGGCCCGTGGGGTCGAGGCCGGGCGCAGTCCGGTGGCCCGGATGCGGCTGTTCGTCTCGACGGCGTTCACGCTGCTGGTCGGCGCGATCCGGCGAGGTACCCGGCTCGCCGTGGCGATGGACGCCCGGGGCTTCGACAGCGGGCTGCCGCGCACCTTCGCCCGTCGGCAGCACTTCGGTGTGGCCGACTGGCTGCTGATCGTCGGCGCGACGGCGATCGCCGGGGCCGCGCTGGCCGTCAGCGTGGCGCTCGGCACCTTCCGTCCCCTGATCGGCTGACCGCCGGTCGCGGGCGGGCCACGCCCAGGAACGCCACGAGGCCGGGTGCGGTGGGCGTACCCATTCCACACCCGGCCCCGGATGGACCGTCAGCTACGCCGGAAGGCGTACTGGCGCACGTGCCCGTGCCGTTGCCCGCGTCCGACGCCGGCCGCGCCGGTGACCGGCGGCCCGGCCTTCGGCCTGTTCGGCCGGACAACCGGCAGGGTGGGCTTCGGCGTGATCGCGACATCGTCCAGGTTCGCCGGCGTGACGGCGGCGAGCTCGGCCGAGTGGCGGTCGGGACGGGACTTTCGCAGGCTGCGCTTGGCTGGCATCTGTGCCTCCTCGCTCGGTCGGCGACCGGTGGCCGGTCGACCGTTTCGTGCGGACCACCCCCTGGGTGGTCGAACGGATTCGGACTGCTGCCCGGGACCGGCCACGGAAGACACCACCACCGCCGATGGCGGGTGGACACACGCGGACGCCCGGGAGCGCACAGGTCGCGGCTCGACGGCGGCGGACCCGGCTCGGATAAAGGGGCGTCAGTAGCGCATGCCCGCACGCTACCAGCCCGCTCGCAGCGGGCGCATGCGAATTAACGGCAGCGGTTCTCGTCCGGGTTCTCATCGCTACGCGACCACCTGATGACCAGCGGTGGGGGGACGACGCACGACGGGAGGGGGCCGCGATACCGTCGCAGCACTACAGGCAGACGGCGGAAGGTGGCGACGAGGATGGCGGATCGGGCTACGGCGCAGATCGGTGTGACGGGGCTGGCGGTGATGGGCCGCAACCTGGCCCGCAACCTGGCCCGCAACGGGTTCACCGTGGCGTTGCACAACCGCTCGCCGGAGCGGACCCGGTCGCTGGTGGCGGAGCACGGCGACGAGGGCACCTTCGTCCCGACGGAGTCCCTGGCGGACTTCGTCGCCGCGCTGGAGCGCCCCCGCGCGGTGATCATCATGGTCAAGGCGGGCGGTCCCACCGACGCGGTGATCGACGAGTTGGTGCCGCTACTGGAGGCGGGCGACATCATCATCGACTGCGGCAACGCGCACTTCGCCGACACCCGTCGTCGGGAGGAGACGCTGCGCGCCCACGGCCTGCACTTCGTCGGCACCGGCGTCTCCGGTGGCGAGGAGGGCGCGTTGTGGGGGCCGAGCATCATGCCGGGCGGCTCACCCGAGTCGTACCGCAAGCTCGGGCCGATCTTCGAGAAGATCGCCGCGCAGGTCGACGGCGTACCCTGCTGCCAGCACGTCGGGCCGGACGGTGCCGGGCACTTCGTCAAGATGGTCCACAACGGCATCGAGTACGCCGACATGCAGCTCATCGCCGAGGCGTACGACCTGCTGCGGGCCGGGCTCGGCGCGGAGCCGGCGGAGATCGCGCAGATCTTCCGGGAGTGGAACTCCGGCGAGCTGGAGTCCTTCCTGATCGAGATCACCGCGGACGTGCTGGGGCACACCGATGCCGCCAGCGGGCGGCCCTTCGTGGACGTGGTGCAGGACCGGGCCGAGCAGAAGGGCACCGGCCGGTGGACCGTCCAGATCGCACTGGACCTGGGCATCCCGATCACCGGTATCGCCGAGGCCACCTTCGCCCGATCGCTGTCGGGGCACGTCGGTCAGCGCGAGGCCGCCCAGCGGGCCTTCCCGGAGGCCGGCGAGAAGTGGCAGGTCAGTGACCGCGAGTCCTTCATCGAGGACGTACGCCGGGCGCTGCTCGCCTCGAAGATCGTCGCGTACGCCCAGGGCTTCGACCAGATCCGTGCCGGCAGCGCCGAGTACGACTGGGGCATCGACCTGGGTGGCACCGCGACCATCTGGCGCGGCGGCTGCATCATCCGGGCCCGCTTCCTCGACCGCATCAAGCAGGCGTACGACGAGCAGCCGGAGCTGCCCTCCCTGCTGGTGGCACCGTGGTTCGCCGACACTGTGCGCGACGGCGTGCCGAGCTGGCGACGGGTGGTGGCCGACGCGGCCCGGGCGGGTGTGCCGGCCCCGGCGTTCGCCTCGTCACTGGCGTACTTCGACGCGCTGCGCGCGGAGCGGCTGCCGGCCGCGCTGATCCAGGGTCTGCGGGACAACTTCGGCGCGCACACCTACCGTCGGGTCGACCGGGACGGTTCCTTCCACACCCTGTGGGCCACGCCGGACCGCGCCGAGGTTGAGGCCTGAGTTCACGCCGACCGGGCATCTCGCGGTATCCGGTGGATCGGATACCGCGAGATGCCCGGTGACCCGTCAGTCGGGTCAGAAGAAGCGGCGGCGCTTGGCCTGCCGTGGGCGGATCAGGTCGGCGCCCTTGTTGAGCAGACGGGTGGCCCGGTTGGGGCCACGGCGGGCCTCCAGCGTGTGGCTCAGTTTCCGGGCCCCGGCGGCGGCGACCGGCACCGCGATCGCCATCACCGCCCACTGCCCGATGCGCTTGCGAAGCATATGGGTTCACCTCCGTCAGTGGCTGCTGTCAGCGGTGATACCCCGTGCTGCCACCGGCTAAGCGCTCAGGTGGTCGGAGCCACCGGATTGGGCAGCGCGCCACCGAAGCGACGGTCACGCTGGGCGTACAACTCGCAGGCGTACCACAGGTGGCGACGGTCGAAGTCGGGCCAGAGCGTGTCCAGGAAGACCAGCTCGGCGTAGGCGCTCTGCCAGAGGAGGAAGTTCGACGTCCGCTGCTCGCCGGAGGGCCGCAGGAACAGGTCCACCTCGGGCACCTCGGGGTGGTAGAGGTACCGACCGACCGTCTTCTCGGTGACCTTGCCCGGGTCGAGCCGGCCGGCGGCCACGTCCCGGGCGATGGCGGCGGCCGCGTCGGCGATCTCCGCCTGTCCGCCGTAGTTCACGCAGAACTGCAGGGTCAACGTCGAGTTGCCACGGGACATCTCCTCGGCGGTCTGCAACTCGCTGATGACGCTCTTCCACAGCCGCCCGGCCCGCCCCGACCAGACCACCCGCACCCCGAGATCGACCAGCTGATCCCGGCGGCGGCGGATGACGTCCCGGTTGAAGCCCATCAGGAACCGCACCTCGTCCGGCGAGCGCCGCCAGTTCTCCGTCGAGAAGGCGTACGCCGACAGGTACGGGATGCCCATCTCGATGGCGCCCTCGACGGTGTCGAAGAGGGAGAACTCCCCCGCCTCGTGCCCCTTGGTGCGGGGCAGCCCGCGTTCCTTGGCCCACCGACCGTTGCCGTCCATCACCACGGCGACGTGACGGGGTACCGCCTCCGGCGGCAGCTCCGGTGGTCGGGCTCCCGACGGGTGTGGTGTCGGCGGCACCGGCTCGCGCCGGCCAGCCCGCGACGATCGGATCACTCGTTACTCTCCCTGCTCACGTCCTGTGACGCCCGGTCGGGCGGCAGCGCTGCACCGGCCGGGGCCACGGTGCCGGTGTCGCCGGCCGGTCGCCCCGCGCCGGAGGCCGACGGCACACCCCGGTCGACCAGCGGCAGCGAGCGTAGCGCGCGTTCCAGGTGCCATTGCAGGTGCGCCGCGACCAGGCCACTGCACTCCCGGCGTACCCCGTGCTCGGTGGCGTCGGCGATCCGCCAGTCACCGACGGTCAGCGCCGACATCAGGTCGATGGTGGCCGGGGCCGGGTGTGCGGCCCCCGGTGGTCGGCAGTCCGGGCAGACCGCGCCGCCGGCCGGGACCGAGAAGGCCCGGTGCCGCCCCGGGGTGCCGCAGACCGCGCAGGCCGTCAACGCCGGTGCCCAGCCCGCCAGCGCCATCCCGCGCAGCAGGTACGCGTCGAGCACCAGCGTGGTGGCGTGCTCGCCGTCGGCGAGGGCACGCAGCGCACCCAGGGTCAGTTGGAACAGCCGCAGCGACGGCTCCCGCTCGACCGGGGTGAGGCGCTCGGCGGTCTCGGCGATCGCACTGGCGGCGGTGTAGCGGGGGTAGTCGCCGAGGAACCGTTTGCCGTAGAGGTCGATCCCCTCGACCTGGCTCACGGTGTGCAGCGAGCTGCCCAACTCCCCCTTGGGGTCGCCGGCCAGTTGCAGGTCGACGTGGCCGAACGGTTCCAGTCTGGCCCCGAACTTCGAGGTGGTCCGGCGTACTCCCCGGGCGACCGCACGGAGTCGGCCGTGACGTCGGGTGAGCAGGGTGATGATGCGATCAGACTCGCCGAGTTTCTGCACACGCAGCACCACCGCGTCGTCGCGGTAGAGCTGTCGGCGGTACCCGGCCATCGCGCCATTCTCCCCTCCGCCCGGACATCAGGTCCGACCCCGGGTCGGAATTCAGGGTCCGCTCGGGGTCGCCGTGCCGACGAACCCGGATGCGCATCCGGTGACGCCGGTCGTAGCGTGCTCGGCATGGCTTCGAACCCGACCAACGCCGGTACCCGGACCACCGTCACAGATCGGCCCACCGCCGCGCCGCGAGCGACAGTCCTACGCCGGACCGGCGTGGCGATCGCCGCGACCGCCACCCTCATCGTCCTGGCCGCCTGTGACAACCTGTCGTACCGGCAGTTGGACTTCGACACCACCGAGTCCGCCCGGATCACCGCGATCCAGGTGCTGCCCGGCTCCGGCGACGTGGTGGTCCGGGCCGACGGCGGGGTCGACGGGGTACGCGTCAAGCGTGTCGTCCGCTACCAGGGCGACCAGCCGGACACGACGTACCAGATCAAGGGCGCGGAGCTGGTGCTGGACACCTCCTGCGGCTCCCGGTGCAGCGTCTCCTACGAGGTGACGGCCGGTGAGGGGGTGGGCGTACGGGGCGAGACCGGCTCCGGGGACGTCGACCTCAGCCGCGTCGGCACGGTGGACCTCAAGGTCGGTTCCGGTGACGTCCGGGTCGCCGGGGCGACCGACCGGGTGCGGGTGGAGACCGGCTCGGGCGACATAAGGGTGTACGACCTCACCGGGCCCGTCGTGATCCGGGCCTCCTCCGGTGACGTGACCGGCAGCCGTCTCGGCGGCGAGGTGGACGCGGAGACGAAGTCCGGCAGCATCACCCTCGACCTGAGCAAGCCCACCTCCGCACGGGCGCACGCGTCCAGTGGCGACGTCATGGTGAGCGTGCCCGAGGGGGCATACCAGGTCCGTTCGAAGGCCGGCTCCGGCCAGATCAACCTGGGCGTGAAGCACGACCCGTCCGCCGCCTCGGTGCTGGACCTGAACACCGGCAGCGGCGACATCACCGTCACCTCGCGATGACGCCCCTGCCCCGGCTCCGCTGCTCCGGAACCGGTTCCGCCCGCGTCGCCGGGGAGGACGGCAGCTCGCCGTCCTCCGCCGTACGCTGACCCGCCTCGTCGCCCGATGCTCCGGGGACCGGATCACCAGGCGGGTCGTGGTCGTCGCCGACCTGGGACTTCACCGGCCGGCGGGTGGCCCGTGACCTCGACCGGCCGCCCGGGACCAGCTCGGGTGGACGCCGCGCCGCCACGTCCTCGACCCAACCCACCATCGCCGTGACCAGGCCCACCAGCAGGAAGACCAGGACCACCCGGATCGCCAGGCCCAGCAGATCCTGGTGTGACCAGCCGACCACGTCGACCAGCGGGGTGAGCGCCACCACGAACGCCATGTGCCACAGGTAGACCGTCAACGCCCGCCGGTTCAGCACGGTGACCACCCGTTCGACCAGCGCGCTACGGTCCACCCAGGCGGTGGTCGCCGGGGCCCGACCCAGCACCACCAGGATGAACGCGGCCGACCAGAGCGCGTTGCCGAGCGGGATGTCGTTGATGTCGTAGCCACGTGGGCCCTGGTGGGTCAGGATCCAGGCACCGCCCACCGCCGCGAGCGCGAACGCGGTCGATCCCAGCACCCAGCCATTGAGGCGGCGCAGCATTCCACTCTGGTGGGCGAACCCCAACAGCCACGCACCGAAGTAGAGCGCGAACTCGCGCAGCACGAGCGGCGGATCCTCGTAGATGCCCACCTCGATGACCAGCAGCAGGCAGTACGGAGCCAGCAGGGTCGGCAGCGGGAACCGGCGGAACAGCCACAGGGCGACCGGGGAGGCGAGCACGAACCAGAGGTAGTCCCGCAGGTACCAGATGGGGCTCAGCGCCAGCGCTCCCCAGTAGTTGGCCGGAGGGTCGGCCACCGGGAAGAGCCAGAGCAGCACCGCCGGGGTGAACGGCAGCCCGGTGAGCAGCATCGCCGGCACGAAGATCGCCGCGACCACCCACAGCGACGGCAGCAACCGCCGTAGTCGACGGCCGACCGCCGTCGGCCCGGACCGCAGCAGGGACGTGGCCATCAGCGATCCGGCGAGCGCGAACATCACCGACATCGCCGGGAACAGCAGCGTCAGCGAAGCCCAACCGGTGACGTGGTAGACGACGACCCGCACGATGGCCAGGGCGCGCAGCAGGTCCAGGTATCTGTTTCGCATCGGCCTGAATCTATGTCGGGGGCGCGGAGGCTCTAACCTTCCTACCCTCCGACGCCCGCCGAGGAAACACTCAGGCACCCACCGCGACAGTGAAACTTCCCATATGCCTGACCGGTGCCGATCATTCGATCCGAGGGCGGTAGTCCGATTCGACCGAACCGCCGGTCCCCTCAGAACCCGAGTTTGCGCAACTGCTTCGGGTCGCGCTGCCAGTCCTTGGCCACCCGTACGTGCAGGTCCAGGTAGACCTTCGTGCCCAGCAACTCCTCGATCTGCTGCCGTGCGGCGGTGCCCACCGCCTTGAGCCGAGAACCCCGGTGCCCGATGACGATCGCCTTCTGGCTGGGCCGCTCCACGTACACGTCGGCGTAGATCTTGGTCAGCCGACCCTCCGGGATCATCTCCTCCACCACCACGGCGATGGAGTGCGGCAACTCGTCCCGGACGCCCTCCAGCGCGGCCTCGCGGATCAGCTCCGCCACCAGCACCTGTTCCGGGTCGTCGGTCAGCATGTCGTCCGGGTACAACTGCGGCGACTCGGGGAGATACCGCGTCATCACCTCGACCAGGGTGTCCACCTGGTGCCCGGAGACCGCGCTGACCGGGACGACCTCGGCGAAATCCCCCAGCTCGCTGACGGCGAGCAACTGCTCGGCCAGTCGCTTGCGATCGACCAGGTCGGTCTTGGTGACCACCGCCAACACGGTTGCCTTCAGCTCGGCCAGCTCACCGGTGATGAACCGGTCACCACGACCGATCTGCTCGTCGGCCGGGATACAGAGGCCGATCACGTCGACCTCGCTCCAGGTCTGCCGCACCAGGTCGTTGAGCCGCTCACCCAGCAGGGTGCGGGGACGGTGCAGCCCCGGGGTGTCGACCAGCACGAGCTGCGACTCCGGCCGGTGCAGCACCGCCCGGATCACATGCCGGGTGGTCTGCGGCTTGTTCGACGTGATCGCGATCTTCTGCCCGACGATGGCGTTGGTCAGCGTGGACTTGCCGGCGTTCGGACGCCCGACGAAACACGCGAAACCCGCCCGGTAGCTGTGCTCACTCATGCCGGCATCCCACCGCGCTCACCGGCACGGGGCCACCGCACACCGAGCCCGCTCATTCGGTCACCGTGCCGAGCACGGTGCCGTCCGGCCCGGCCACGTGCACCGGCGCGTCGGCGGCCAGATCGCGGACCGCCGCGTACCCGGCACCGTCCAGGGTGGACGCCTCGGTCACCACCACCGCGGCCTCCAGCCGGGTGGCTCCCGCCGCAGCCGCCGAGGCGACCGCCAGTTGCAACGCGGTGATGGTCAGCGACGGCAACGACACGCTCGCCGCCGCGTAGGTCCGGCCGTCCTGGTCCCGGACCGCGGCACCTTCCACGGCGCCCACCCGTCCCCGGGCACCCCGGGCGAGGATGACCAGCTTGCTGTCCTCGGCGCTCAGATCGGAGCCGGTGGACCGGGCGGCCGGTACGGCGGGTGACTCAGGCATCAGCGGGCTGCCTCTCCTCGGATCGGTCGTTGTCGGAACGGGAGGCGGTCGGCGGGCCTCCCGGGTCGTCCTGCGTGTCTGTCGGCTCGATCCGGCGCACCAGCACCGTGTCGATCCGGTTGCGGCGGCCGGTGGTGCCCTCGGCGATCAGTCGCAGCCCGGCCAGCTCGACCTGCGCGCCCGGAATCGGCACCCGCCCCAGGCACTGCGCGAGCAGACCGCCCACCGTCTCCACCTCGTCGTGCGGCAGCTCGGTGTCGAACAGTTCACCGAGATCCTCGACCGGCAGTCGGGCGGTCACCCGCACCGCACCGTCGGGCAGCTGCTCGACCGGTGGACGCTCGACGTCGTACTCGTCGGTGATCTCCCCGACGATCTCCTCGAGGATGTCCTCGATGGTAACCAGGCCGCCGGTGCCGCCGTACTCGTCCACCACGATGACCAGGTGGTTGCGGGCGGCCTGCATCTCCGACAGCAGGTCGTCGACGGGCTTGGACTCGGGCACGAACGTCGCCGGCCGCATCAGCTCGGCCACCGGGATCTGGCGGTCCTCGGCGGCCCCGCCCTGGGTACGCCGGATCAGATCCTTGAGGTAGAGGACGCCGAGCACGTCGTCGACGCTCTCGCCGATCACCGGGATCCGGGAGAAGCCGGACCGCAGGAACAGCGCCAACGCCTGCGAGAGGTTCTTGCCCGACTCGATCCACACCATCTCGGTACGCGGCACCATCACCTCGCGGGCGATGGTGTCACCGAGGGCGAAGACCGAATGGATCATCTGTCGCTCGCCGTGTTCCACCACTCCCCGCTGCTCGGCGAGGTCGACCAGTTCCCGCAGCTCGACCTGGGTGGCGAACGGCCCCTCCCGGAAACCACGCCCGGGGGTGACCGCGTTACCGATCAGGATCAGCAGGGAGGCCAACGGGTTGAGCACCCGGCCCAGCCAGCGCACCAGCGGCGCGGCCGAGCGGCCCACCACGTACGCGTGCTGCCGACCGAGGGTACGCGGGCCGACCCCGACCACGACGAAGCTGACCACGGTCATCGCCCCGGCGGTGACCAGCGCCGCACGCCAGCCCGCGCCGAAGGTGTCCACCGCCACCAGCGCCACCAACGTGGTGGCGGTCAACTCGGCGAGTAGCCGGAGCAACAGCAGCAGGTTGAGGTGCCGGACCACGTCACCGGCGACCGCCTGGAGGGTCCGGGCACCCCGGATGCCCGCCCGGGCCAGCTCGGCGGCCCGGGCCGGGGAGACCGCGGTCAACGCGGCCTCGGTCATCGCGATCAGCCCGGCCAACACCACCAGCCCGGCGGCGAACACGAGCAGTTGCAGGTCGGGGAGGCCGGTGGCAGCCGCGGCCATCGGAGTGTCCATCACCGGGAGCGGGCCGACCGCCAGCTCGCCAGCAACCGGGCCTGGAGCCCGAACATCTCCCGTTCCTCCTCCGGCTCCGCGTGGTCATAGCCGAGCAGGTGCAGCACACCGTGCACGGTGAGCAGGTGCAACTCGTCGGCGGTGCTGTGCCCGGCGGTCGCGGCCTGCTTCGCCGCCACCTCCGGGCAGAGCACGATGTCGCCGAGCAACGCCGGCTCGCCACCGGCGGCGGTCTCACCCGGCCCGTGGTCGACGCTGCCCTCGTCCATGGGGAAGGCCAGCACGTCGGTCGGGCCGTCGCCACCCATCCACCGGTGGTTCAGCTCGGTCATGTAGTCGACGTCGACCAGCAACACGGACAGTTCGGCGAGCGGGTTGACCCCCATCTCGTCGAGCGCGTGCCGGGCGACGGCGAGGACTGCGTCGGTGTCGACCTCGGCACCGGACTCGTTGGCGATCTCGATGGACAACTGTCTTCCCTCGTTAGCGACGCCGGCCACCGCGGTTGCCCTGGGCACTGCGCCCGGTCACCGCGTGTACGCCCTGCGCCTGCTGGTTCTCGGCGTCCCACCGCGCGTACGCGTCGACGATCTCCCCGACCAACTTGTGGCGGACCACGTCGGCGCTGGACAACTGCGCGAAGTGCACGTCCTCGACGCTACCCAGGATGTCCCGTACGACCCGCAACCCGCTAGTCGTCCCGCCGGGCAGGTCGACCTGGGTGACGTCACCGGTGACCACGATCTTGGAGCCGAAGCCGAGCCGGGTGAGGAACATCTTCATCTGCTCGGGCGTGGTGTTCTGCGCCTCGTCGAGGATGATGAACGCGTCGTTGAGCGTGTTGTGCGTGACCAGGAAGTCGTCGGTGACATACAGCGAGTCCTGCGCCGCCACCTGGATACACATCGTCTCCTGGACACCGGCGGGGACGATCGAGTCGATGAAGCGCGTCGGCCGGTCGCCGCCGCACTCCTCGTACCGCCGGCGCTTACCCGACAGCCGGAACGGCGCTACGCCCTCCGGCAGACGGATCTCCACGACGTAGGCGTCCGACCCATGCCCGACCGCTCGGTCGTCCGCCGGGCCCGGCATGCGGCCCTCGGCCTCTCGAACACGCCAGGTCGCCACGCCGCCGAGTGACTGGACCAGGTGGACGACGTCGTCGCGGAGGCGGGCAGCGGCCGTCGAGTACCGCACCGCCGGGCCGATCGGATCACCGGCGACGTCCAGCAGCCCTTGCAGGACGGCCAGTCGGACCTCGACGCTGTTGCGGAGGTATACGGAAGGCACGAACTCCGTCTCGGCCAGACCCAGCTCGTGGAGCGCGACCGTCACCCGGTCCGCGACCATCACCGCGCCACGGTGGCCCTCGTCGTGGTCACCCCCACGGTGCAGCTCGATCGCGCGGGCGAGTTCGGCCGTCGCCCGGCCCGCGATCGGACCGGAACCGAGCAACCGGCCGAGAGCGTACGGGTCGAGCGGTACGTCCTGCGGCTCCAGCTGGACCGGAGCCACCACCGGGAGTTCGTACCGGTGGATCCGGCCCTGCCGCTCCTGGCCGATCATCTCGCGGGTTTCGAGCGTGCGACGGCCTCCGTGACGCCGGTCCTCAGGGGTGGCCACGGTCCACAGGTGCTCACCGCAGCACCGGGTGGAGGCCCCGTCCTGCGTGGTCACCCGATAGACCTGTTTCGGGCCCTGGGGGTAGATCCCGATCACCGGAGTGGGCATCCCGTCCGAGCCGATGACGAGATCACCCACCCGCAGCGACCCGAAGGGCTTGAAGCCTTCCGGCGTCAGTACGCGCGCGTCGTACGGCTGCGCCCGCCCCCGCATGTAGGCCAGCGGGGCGACCTCGATCGTCCCGGCCGCCATCAGCTTCGGGATGGTCTCCGGGTCGAGCATGTCGTGCAGCGCGTCGTAGAGCGGACGCAGGTAGGGGTCGATCTTCTCGTTGAGCGTGCCGGGCAGGAAGCCCAGCCGCTCGCCCGCCTCGACCGCCGGCCGGGTCAGGATGATCCGGTTGATCTGCTTGGCCTGCAACGCCTGCACCGCCTTGGCCATGGCGAGGTAGGTCTTGCCGGTACCCGCCGGGCCGATGCCGAAGACGATGGTGTGCCCGTCGATCGCGTCGACGTAGCGCTTCTGCCCGAGCGTCTTGGGCCGGATGGTGCGCCCGCGCCGGGAGAGGATGTTGAGGGTGAGCACCTCGGCGGGTCGCTCCGTACCACCCTGTTCGAGCATGCCGACGGTACGCCGGACGGCATCTGTGGTCAGGGTTTCGCCTTTCTCGATGAGTTCGAGCAACTCGCTGAAGAGCCGCTCGGCGAGGGCGTTGTCGGCGGGAGCGCCGGTGATGGTGATCTCGTTGCCACGCACGTGCACGTCACTGTTCACCGAGCGCTCGACCAGTCGCAGGATCTCGTCACCCGCGCCGAGCAGGCTGACCATGATCTTCGAGTCGGGGACCGTGATCCTGGTCTGCACCCGGGGCGGGCCGGGAGGTGGGGTGCCGGTCATAGGTCGGGCCGAAGGGCCCTGCGCCACCTGCTCTCGATTTCGGCGCCGGGCCCGTGGCACGGCGTGCGGACGTTACCCCCATCGTATCGGGTCCACGGCGCGGACACGCTGCCCATTTCCGCCGCCGTGGACCCCCTGCACCACGGGACAAAACAGTCAATCCACCCTAGGTGAGCCCGGCTCAGGACCGGAAGTCGAAACCCTCGAAGGTCTCCTGACCACGGGTGAAGCGGTACGTCGCCCAGTGCATCCGGACCACCACGCCCGCGGAGTCCCGGGTCAGCCGGAGCAGCTCACCGGCCTCCCGGCCGGAGACGGTCCGGAACACGTCCGGACGCTGCGGCACCGGGGCGAACACCGCTGGCGGCTTCCCTGGCGGGTCACCGGCGCCACGGGCGCGCAGCGTCCCGTCGTGCCACGAGAAGACGTACTCGAAGCCCTCCCCCCACCAGCGCCCGAGCAGCCCCCGCACCTCCGGTGGCGCCGGTTCACCGGGCCGCCAGGGGTCGATGTCGGCCGGGTCGTGTTCGACCGCCGTGGCGAGCAGCCGGTGCGGCAACTCCAGCACCTCGGCGGCGGTGCCGGAGGAGCCCAACACGGCGACACCGAGGGCGGCCGGGGTGCCCTCGCCGCCCCGTCGGCCGTACACCCCGGCGAGGAAACCGGGCATCGCCCCGTCGTGCCCGACGTGCACCACCCGCTCCCCCTGCGGCACCAGGATCAGGCCCAGGCCGAAACCACCGGCCCACACCGTCTCGTCGGTGACCGTCACCGGCCAGCGCATCTCGTCCAGGGTGGCGGGGGTGAGCACCCGCCCCGCCGCGTCCATCGCCGCCGGGTCGGCCAGGAAGGCGGCCCAGCGGGCCATGTCCGTCGCCGTGCTCCACAGCTGCGCGGCGGGCCCCACCGCGCCGAAATCGGTGGGCGGCTCCGGATGCGCCTCGTCGGAGTACGCGTCGACCAGGAACCCGGTCGCGGCGCGCGGACCCGGGTCGACGGAGGTGGCGGTCAACCCCAGCGGGGTCAGCACCCGCTCGGTGAGCACCTCCGCCCAGGTGCCGCCACGCACCTCGGCGACCAGGTGACCGAGCAGCGCCATGCCCAGGTTCGAGTAGTGGTAGCGGCGTCCCACCGGCAGTACCCGCTCGGCCCGGCCCAACTCGGCGATCAACCGGTCGACATCCGGCGCGCGCAGCGTGTCCCAGACGTCGCCGTACGGCTCGCGTTGCAGCCCGGCGGTGTGCGAGAGCAGCCGACGTACGGTCAGCTCGCCGTGCGCCGGCAGGTCCAGGTGTCGGCTCAGCGGGTCGTCGAGGTCGAGCAGCCCGTCGTCGCGGCACTGCATGACCAGCACGGCGGTGAAGGTCTTGGTCACCGAACCGATCCGGAACCGGGTCTGCTCGTCCAGCGCCGTGTCGTTGCCGGTGCCGCCGACGGTGCAGGTCCACATCGGTCGGTCGGCTCGGTACAGCGCGGCCGAGATCGCCGGCACCCGGGCCTGCGCCTGGACCTGCCGCACCATCCGTTCCAGACGACCGGCGGCCACGGTACGGCCGACGGCGAGGGTCATCCGGGGTTCCGAGCCAGCATCGGGCCCAGCGGCGCGCCGCCCAGCACGTGGGCGTGCACGTGGAAGACCTCCTGGCCGCCGTACGCGCCGGTGTTGAACATCAGCCGGAACCCGTCGCCGAGCAGCCCCTCGTCCTCGGCCACCGCGGCGGCCGTGGCCAGCACCTCGCCGGCCAGCGCCGGATCGCCCTGGCCGAGCGTGGCCACGTCCGCGTAGTGCTCCTTCGGCACGACCAGCACGTGTACCGGCGCCTTCGGGTCGATGTCGCGGAAGGCGAGCGTGGTGGGCGTCTCACGGACCACGGTGGCCGGAATCTCTCCGGCGACGATGCGGCAGAACAGACAGTCGGTTCCCATGCGGGCAGTCTAAGGAAGGTGTCCCCGGCGGCGTCCGCCGCGACGCTCACCAACGCAACAGACGGGTGGCGAGGACCGCCAGTGCGGCCACGCCCGCGGTGGAGGTGCGCAGCACCGAGATGCCGAGCCGGACCGGCCGGGCACCGGCTTCCTGGAAGGTGGCCAGTTCGTCCGGGGTGATACCGCCCTCCGGCCCCACCACCAGCACGATCTCACCGTGCTCGGGCAACTCGACGGTGGTCAACCGGTCGGTCGCCTCCTCGTGCAGCACGTACCCGGCCGCCGCCCCGGCGATCCGGCGGGCCACCGAGGCGGTGCTCTCGTCCGGCGACCCCGCCAGCACCGGCAGCCACGCCCGGCGCGCCTGCTTCGTCGCCTCGCGGGCGGTGGCGACCCACCGCCCCCGGGCCCGTACGCCCCGCTCGCCGCGCCACTGCACCACCGAGCGGCCGGCGGCCCAGGGGACGATCTCGTCCACCCCGGTCTCGGTCATCGCCTGCACGGCCAACTCGCCCCGGTCGCCCTTGGCGATGCCCTGGACCACCACCAGACGCGGGTTGGCCGCGTCGACGTACCCCCGGTCGGTCACGACGAGGTCGAGGGTGCCCCGGCCGACGGCGGTGACCACGGCGGTGGCGGTGCCGCCTCGGCCGTCGGCGAGCAGCAGCTGTTCGCCGACGCGCAGCCGTTGCACGGTGGCGGCGTGGTGGCCCTCGGGGCCGTCCAGCACCATCGTGTCGGCGGTCGGCAGCGACTCGACCAGGAACAGCGGGGCGGACACGTCAGGCGTGGCCGTTGAAGGCGTCCCGCATCCGGGAGAAGAAGCCACCCTGCTTGGTCAGCTCGGCGACCTCCTCGCCACGGGTCTTGGCGAACTCGCGCAGCATCCGCTCCTGCTCGGCGTCGAGCTTGGTGGGGGTACGCACGTCCAGGTGGACGTAGAGGTCCCCGCGCCCGGCCCCCCGCAGGTGCGGTACGCCTCGGGCCCGCAGCCGCAGGGTGCTGCCCGGCTGCGTGCCCGGCTTGACGTCGACCGGTTCCTCGCTGTCGAGCGTCTTGATGGTCAGCCGGGTGCCGAGCGCGGCGGCGGTCATCGGCACCGTCACCCGGCAGTGCAGGTCGTCGCCTTTGCGGGAGAAGACGTCGTGCGGCCGTTCGTGGATCTCCACGTAGAGGTCACCGGCGGTGCCGCCACCCGGGCCGACCTCGCCCTGCTGGGCGAGGCGGATACGCATGCCGTCCTCCACCCCGGCGGGGATCTTGACGGTCAGCGACCGGCGGGTGCGGACCCGGCCGTCACCGGCGCAGGTCGGGCAGGGGTGCGGGATGGTGGTGCCGTAGCCCTGGCAGACGGTGCACGGTCGGGCCGAGACCACCTGGCCGAGGAAGGTGCGCTGCACCGACTGCACCTCGCCCCGACCACCGCACGCCTCGCAGGTGGCCAGGTGGGTACCGGCGGCGGTGCCCGCGCCGGAGCAGGTGGTGCAGAGCACCGCCGTGTCGACGGTGATCGGCGCCTCCACGCCGAAGGCGGTCTCCTGGAGGTCCAGTTCCAGCCGCAGGATCGCGTCGGCACCGGGACGGGTGCGTGGTCGCGGTCCCCGTCCGGCGCCGGTGGCGCCACCGAAGAACGCGTCCATGATGTCCTGGAAGCCGACGAAGGGACCGGCCCCGCCGGGGCCGCCCGGACCGCCGCCACCGCCCGGTGCCAGCGGATCTCCGCCCAGGTCGACGATCTGCCGTTTCCGATCGTCCGAGAGGACCTCGTACGCGGCGTTGATGTCTTTGAACTTCTCCTGTGCCTCCGGGTCCGGATTCACGTCCGGATGGAACTGGCGCGCCAGCTTGCGGTAGGCGCGCTTGATCTCGTCATCGGAGGCACCCTTGCTCACGCCGAGAATGCCGTAGTAGTCCTTGGCCACTGCGTTCCGTGTCCTCGTGTTCGTCTCGCGTTACGCCGTTCGGCGGCGGCAGCCTGCCGTCGGCCCTGACTGGTCAGTTCTGGGCCAGCAGCTCGCCCACGTAGCGTGCCACGGCCCTCACCGTGGCGATGGTTCCGGGGTAGTCCATCCGGGTCGGTCCCAGCACGCCCATCCCCCCGACGATGGTCGCGCCCGGGCCGTACCCGGTGCTGACCACGGAGGCCGCCCGCAGGTTGTCGATCTCGTTCTCGTCGCCGATGCGTACCCGCAGGGTGCTCGGCTCCACCTCGCCGATCAGCTTGAGCAGCACGACCTGCTCCTCGAGCGCCTCGAGGATGGGGCGCAGCGAACCCTGGAAGTCGAGCAGGCCGCCCCGGGCGAGGTTCGCGGTGCCGGCCAGGGCGAGTCGCTCCTCGTGCCGCTCGACCAGGGTCTCCAACAGCACCGTGGACAGCGTCGTCATGGCCGGTCGCAGGTGCGGCGGGGAGTCGTCGATGAGGGTCTGCACCAGCGGCGGGGTCTCCGACAGGAACACGCCGACCAGCTTCTCGTTGACCAGCCGGCGCAGGTCCAGCACGTCGTCGGCGAGGATCGGCGCGGGCATCTCGACCAGCCGCTGCTCGACCCGGCCGGTGTCGGCGATCATCACCAGCATCAGCCGGGTGGTGGAGATCGGCACCAGTTCCAGGTGACGCACCCGGGATCGGGCCAGGCTCGGATACTGCACGACCGCGACCTGCCGGGTCAGCTGCGCCAGCAGCCGCACCGTACGCTGCACCACGTCGTCGAGGTCGACCGCACCGGCCAGGAAGCGCTCGATCGCCCGGCGCTCGGCCGGGCTGAGCGGCTTGACCCGACTCAACCGGTCGACGAAGAGTCGATAGCCACGGTCGGTGGGCACCCGCCCCGCGCTGGTGTGCGGTTGGCGGATGTAACCCTCCTCCTCCAGCACGGCCATGTCGTTGCGGACCGTCGCCGGTGAGACGGACAGTTGGTGCCGCTCGACCAGTGACTTGCTACCGACCGGCTCCTGGGTGGCGACGTAGTCCTCGACGATCGCCCGGAGCACGGCGAGCTTGCGGTCGTCCAGACCCACCCTCCCCACCTCCTGTCGCAGGTCAGTCCCGAGTCACGGCCATCAGGGAAACGCCCTGGCACTCGACTGTAGCGAGTGCCAGTCTACGTCGGCGCTCCCGTCGACGCGATGATCAAGTCGTTCCGCCCATGATCGAGCCGATCGGCGGGTTGACCCTCGCCGGTGTCGCTATGGTGCGACGTTGCCGGTGACACCTACCGTGACCCCCATGACTGAACCACCTCGTCCCCCGGACTCCGGCGACGAATCCACGACACCACTGTCCGGCTCGCCTGGCCAGGGCGGCTATCCCCCACCCGGCGGCTATCCGCCCCCCACCGGCGACCAGCCGCCGCCGGCCGGCTATCCCCCACCCGGCGGTTACCCACCGCCACCGGGAACGCCCGGTGTCGGCTACCCGACCGGCGGTTACGGCGCGCCGGGCGGTGGCTACGCCAACAACGAGGACAAGACCTGGGCCCTGATCGCCCACTTCGGTGGCCCGCTCGGCGTGGTCGTCGGCGGCGGACTCCTCGGCTGGGTGGCCCCGCTGATCGCGATGATGGCCCGTGGTCAGCAGTCCCCGGTCGTCCGGGCGCACTCCGTGGCCGCACTGAACTTCCAGCTCACCTGGGCCATCGCCGGCGTGCTGAGCTGGGTGCTCGCCACGATCACCTGCGGCCTCCTGTTCTTCCTTCCGATCATCGCGGGGATCATTCCGCTGATCTTCGGCATCATCGGCGGGGTGAAGGCCAACGACGGAGTCCTCTACCAGTACCCGATGAGCTACGCGTTCGTGAAGCGCTGACCGAAGCGCCTGGTGACGGGGATCAGGGCAGCAGGTCGCGGACCACGGCGTCGGCGAGCAGCCGGCCGCGCAGGGTGAGCACGGCGCGGCCGGCTGCGTACGCGGCCTCGGCGAGCAACCCCTCGGCCACGGCCCGCGCCGCGCCGGCTCGCCCGACGTCGGTCAGCACGTCCAGGGGCAGGCCGGAGGCCAGCCGCAGCCCGAGCATGACCTCCTCCATGTGCGCCTCGTCGCCGGTGAGCACCTCGCGCGCCTGGCCCGGTGACTCCCCGGCGGCCAGGCGCTTCGCGTACGCCCCGGGATGCTTGACGTTCCACCAGCGCACGCCGCCGACGTGGCTGTGCGCCCCCGGCCCGAGGCCCCACCAGTCCCCGCCGGTCCAGTAGAGCAGGTTGTGCCGGCAACGCGCCTGCGGTGTGCGGGCCCAGTTGGAGACCTCGTACCAGGAGAAACCGGCCGCGTCGAGGGCCGACTCGGCGGCCAGGTAGCGGTCCGCGGCCACGTCCTCGTCCGGGTACGGCAGCTCGCCACGACGCATCCGGGCGGCCAGCCGGGTGCCGTCCTCGATGATCAGGGCGTACGCGCTGACGTGGTCCACGCCCGCGGCCACCACCTGGTCCAGCGAGGCGGCGAAGTCCTCGGCCCGCTCCCCCGGCGTCCCGTAGATCAGGTCGAGGTTGACGTGGTCGAAGCCGGCGTCACGGGCCTCCAGCGCGGCGGCGGTGGCCCGGCCCGGGTGGTGCCGGCGGTCGAGCACGGCAAGCACCCCGGCCGCGGCCGACTGCATGCCCAGCGAGATCCGGGTGTAGCCGGCCGCGCGCAACTCCTTCAACGAGGCGGGCGTCACCGACTCCGGGTTGGCCTCGGTGGTCACCTCCGCGTCGGCGGCCAGCCCCCAGGTGCGGTCGACGGCCTCGAGGATCCGGGCCAGGTCGTGGGCGGGCAACAGGGTGGGGGTACCGCCGCCGACGAAGACCGTGTCCACCCGGCCCGGCGGGGCCTCGCCCAGCACCCGGGCGGCGAGCGTCAGCTCCGCCAGCACCGCGTCGGCGTACCCCTCCCGGCTCGCGCCACCGCCCAACTCGTCGGCGGTGTAGGTGTTGAAGTCGCAGTAGCCGCAGCGGCTCGCGCAGAAGGGCACGTGCACGTACACGCCGAACCCCCGGGCGCCCACGGACGCACGGGCGGACGCGGGCAGTGACCCGTCGACGGGTACGGGCTCGCCTGCTGGAAGGACGCCGGGCATGGCCACTAGTGTGCCGTTCCATGACGTCTACCGACGCGCTGGTACGGGTCTCCACGGTCCACGGCGTGACCACGCTCACGCTGGACAGCCCGCACAACCGCAACGCGCTCTCCACCCCGCTGATGACCGAGCTGCTGGCCGGGCTGGCCGCCGCGGTCGCCGACGACGCCGTCCGGGTGATCGTGCTCGACCACACCGGGCCGGTCTTCTGCTCCGGTGCCGACCTGAAGGAGACCGCTGCGGCGTACGCCAGCGGCACGGTGCCCGCCGGGATGCTGGGTGACGTGCTCGCGGCCGTCTGGGAGTGCCCGAAGCCGGTGCTGGCGAAGGTGGCCGGACCGGCGCGGGCCGGCGGCCTGGGTCTGATCGCGGCGGCTGACCTGGCGGTCTGCGCGGCCGAGGCCACGTTCGCCTTCACCGAGGTGCGGATCGGGGTGATCCCCGCGGTGATCTCCGCGACGGTGCTGCCTCGGCTCTCCTCCCGGACCGCGGCCGAGCTCTACCTGACCGGTGACACCTTCGACGGCCGGCGGGCGGCCGAGATCGGCCTGGTCACCACCGCGGTGCCGACCGGGGAGTTGGACGCCGTGGTGCGGCGGTACTGCGACTCGCTGGTGCGCGGCGCTCCGGCGGCGCTGGCCGGGGCGAAACGCCTGCTGCGCCGTCCCACGGCCGTCGACCTGCGCGCCGAGCTGGCCGAGCTGGCAGAGCTGTCGACCGGGTACTTCCTGTCGGCGGACGGGATCGAGGGCGTCACCGCGTTCCGGGAGAAGCGACCGCCACGGTGGGTGGCGGAACTCGACAGGTGAGCGGCGACCGGGACGGGGAACCTTCCGGTACCCGGGGGTGGAACCGGTCGGACGGCCCGTAGCGGTCGATGCGGGACGTACCCTTGGCGACGTGAAACAGGAGGTGCGGGTGCGAACTCGGGCTGTCGCGACGGGCTTCGTGGTTCTCGTCCTGGTCGCCGCGATCGGGATGATCGTGGTGCTGAGGCAGGCCGGTGAAGGGCTACGGCTGCCCCTGGCCGGCCGGGCCTGCACCGTCCAGGCCGACGGCGAGGTGACGCTCGACTCGCAGCAGATGGCGAACGCGGCGACCATCGCGGCGATCGGCGTGCAGCGCGAGATGCCCGAGCGGGCGGTGGTGGTGGCGCTGGCCACGGCGTACCAGGAGTCCGGCCTGCGCAACCTGGCCGGCGGTGACCGCGATTCGGTGGGGCTGTTCCAGCAGCGCCCGAGCCAGGGTTGGGGCACGCCGAAACAGATCCGCGACCCCCGGTACGCGGCGGGCAAGTTCTACGCGGCGTTGAAGAAGGTGCGCGGCTGGGAGGACATGCGGGTCACCGACGCCGCCCAGAAGGTGCAGCGCTCGGCCTTCCCGGAGGCGTACGAGAAGTGGGCCGACGAGTCGGAGGTGCTCACCCGCGCCCTGCTCGGCCACGCCACCACCGCGGTCACCTGCACGGTGGGTGGTGATCCGGTGCTGCGCGGCGCGGCGGCGATCGCCGCGCTGACCGAGGGACTGACGCTCGACTGGGGCCTGGTGGAGTTCACCTCCGGCGATGATCGACCGGCGGGCCGGGGCTACGTCAGCTCCGCCGTCGACAGCTACGGCAACCCGACCCTGCTGAAGGTGGGGATCGACGATGTCCAGCGCCGCTCCGCCGGCAGCCGGGCGACGTCCGACGAGGGCCTGCGGGCCGGCTGGCGGTACGCGCACTGGCTGGTCTCCCACGCCAAGCAGCACGGGGTGAAGCGGGTGGCCTTCGACGGCCGGGAGTGGACCGCCAAGCGCGGCGGCTGGAAGCGCTTGCCCGACCGCGACCGGGGCGACACGGAGGTCCTCGCCGAGGTCCACGAAGATGTCTGAGCGACCCTGATCTCCTTACCCGCAGTAACCGCAAAATCAGGCTTATCGTCGCATATCCCCTGCCGCTGCAACTTTACGTAACGAACCGTAGCCGCTCAACCCCCGTCGGTGGTGGGCACCCGCGGAATGGTCCGGAGCCGCCCCCCGGCCGGTCCCCGTGCGCGTTACGATCGGCGGCCTGTGCCAGAAATGGTTTCACCTCTTGGGGAGGGGTACGACGTGGCATTCGACTACGGCGACCGGACCGGCTACGAACCGATCAGCGACGTCGACCGCAAGGAGTTTCACGAGCAGGGCTTTCTCCTGCTGCGCAACGTCCTGACCGAGGATCACCGAGCCGCTCTCGAGGCCGCGGTCGACCGCGTCTACGAGGAGGAGAAGGCCAAGGGCAACACCACCAAGGACGGCACCCTGCACCTGCTGGGCTTCCTTGAGCGTGACGAACTCTTCGGCGAGCTGCTCACCCACCCGATCGCGTTCCCGTACATGTGGGGCCTGGCCGGCTGGAACATCTACACCCACCACAACCACCTCGACGTCACGCCGCCGGCGTTGGAGCCCGAGAAGCCGTACTGGGGTTGGCACCAGGACGGGTACCGGCAGAACTCCGACCCGGAGACGATGGACCCGAACGTGCCTCGGCCGATGTTCTCGCTGAAGGTCGCCTACGTGCTCTCCGACCTGTCGGAGAAGGGTCGGGGTGCGACGAAGGTGATCCCGGGCAGCCACCTGTGGAACTCGCTGCCCCGCCCGGCGGACCTGAGCGTGCACAACCCGGACCCGGAGGGCACCGTCGAGATCACCGCCAACCCGGGTGACGCCTTCATCTTCGACCGCCGCCAGTGGCACTCCCGGTCGACGAACCTGTCGAACATCACCCGCAAGATGCTGTTCGTCGGTTACACCTACCGGTGGATCCGGCCGCTGGACGAGCTGCACATCGACAAGGACGGCGAGTGGTACCGCAACCGCACGCCGGTGCAGCGCCAGTTGCTCGGTGAGGGCACTCACACCGCCAACTACTGGGGCATCAACTGGGACGGCTACATCGACGACGAGATCCCGCTGCGCAAGGAGCTCAAGCAGCGCGGTCTGCTCGACCGCAACATCCCCTGGCTCCGCTGACCGGACCCGACGACAAGGTCCCGTGTGCCGCGACAGGTCGTGGCGCACGGGACCTTTCCCGTCACGGGACCTTTCCCGTCACGGGACCTTTCCCGTTGCCGCGACCGCGCGCCGCGCCGGAGCGTCCACCGGTCAGTCGGTCACCTCGCCGAGGCGGCGACGCACCTTCTCCCGGATCTGCTCGGGCAGGTCGTCGGCCTCCAGCAACCGGGGCAGCAGCTCCGGCTCCAGGCTGGTGGCCCGGAACACCTCACCGACGGTCACCCCGTGCACCGGCCGGCGCACGATCTCGATCGGGTCTCCGGCGGACACCGCCCCCGCACGGACCACCCGCAGGTACGCCCCGGGGGTCGCGCGCGCAGTGAACCGCTTGACCAGATCCGGTACGCCCCAGAAGCCCGCGAAGGTGGTGCACGGGGTACGCGGCATGGTCACCTGAAGCAGCGCCTCACCGACGGCCCAGTGCTCGCCGATCACGGCTCCGGTCACGTCCACCGCGTACGTGGTGAGGTTCTCGCCGAAGCCACCGGGGCGGATGCCGCGCCCGAGGTCCGTCTCCCACCAGGCCGCGTCCTCCACCGCGTACGCGTACACGGCCTTGTCCGGCCCGCCGTGGTGGGCAGGCTCACCGATGAAGTCACCGGCCACCCCGCCGGTGTGGAACAGCACCGGGCCGTCGGCCGGTCGCTTGTCGATGCCGCTGCGCCCGCTCGCGTCACCCGCCCACGCCGCCTCGGTCACGATGCCGACGTTGACCGATGTCACCTTGCCCGTCATGATCCGCATCCTACGGGAGCTGCCCTTTCGCACCTCCTCCCCCGGGCGGCACCGTGAGCGGGGCTCCGCGTACGCGAACGGCGCCCGACCTCGGTGGTCGGGCGCCGTTCGACGTTCAGCTGTTTACCGGTGGGTGACACCCCGGCGGTTGCGGCCCACACCGGCGACCAGGGCGACCGCGATGGCGGCCAGCAGCACCTGGAGCATCAGCTCCCGCCAGTCGATACCGGCGGTCTCGGCGAAGCCGGACGCACGGGCGATCACGGTGCCGAGCAGCGCGGCACCGACACCGATGAGCATGTGCAGCCAGATCGGCATGTTCTGCCGGCCCGGTACCACCAGGCGACCCAACGCGCCCACGATCAGACCCACGAACAGCGCGGTGATGATGCCCCAAACGGTGAGCTCCATGGTCGCTCTCCTTCACAAAAGACGTTCCACATTAGTGGCGTTCCTGTCGTGGACCGCCTAATGCCCGGCGCGTGAAGATCTCAAACCGCCTTTCAGAGCGATCGTCGCAGCGACGCCGAAACGTCGCGCACGCGAACGGGCGCCCGGCCAGCTGGCCGGGCGCCCGTCAAGACGAATCGCGGATTACCGATGGGTGACACCGCGACGGCGACTGCCCACGCCGGCCACCAGGGCGACCGCGATCGCGGCCAGTGCGACCTGGATGGCCAGCTCGGCCCAGTCGATGCCGGCGGTCACCGTGGCGATACCCATCGCGCGGGCGAGCACGGTGCCGAGCAGCGCCGCGCCGACACCGATGATCATGTGCAGCCAGATCGGCATGTCCTGCCGGCCCGGCACTACGAGGCGGCCCAACGCGCCGATGATCAGACCCACGAACAGCGCGGTGATGATGCCCCAGACGGTGAGCTCCATGGCGGCTCTCCTTACCCAGAAGATGTCATCGGGGATTTCTGTCGTGCCGATCGAATTCCCTCGGCGTCGAATCCCCAAACCGCCGGAGCGTCGTCACCGAACGCCACCGGTCGATGTCACTTCTTTCCGGACGACTTCCCGTCGGAGTCGGAGGAGAGCGCGGCGATGAACGCCTCCTGCGGGACCTCCACCCGGCCCACCATCTTCATCCGCTTCTTGCCTTCCTTCTGCTTCTCCAGCAGCTTGCGCTTACGGCTGATGTCACCGCCGTAGCACTTGGCGAGCACGTCCTTGCGGATGGCGCGGATCGTCTCCCGGGCGATCACCCGACTACCGATGGCCGCCTGGATGGGCACCTCGAACTGCTGGCGCGGGATGAGGTTGCGCAGCTTCGCGGCGATTGTGGTGCCGTAGGTGTACGCCTTGTCCTTGTGGACGATGGCGCTGAACGCGTCCACCGGCTCACCGTGCAGCAGGATGTCGACCTTCACCAGGTCGGACGCCTGCTCGCCGGAGGGCTCGTAGTCCAGTGAGGCGTAGCCCTTGGTGCGGCTCTTGAGCTGGTCGAAGAAGTCGAAGATGATCTCCGCCAGGGGCAGCGTGTAGCGCAGTTCCACCCGGTCGGCGGAGAGGTAGTCCATGCCGAGCAGGCTGCCCCGGCGGCCCTGGCACAACTCCATCACCGCGCCGACGTAGTCGTTGGGGGTCAGCACCGTGGCGCGTACCGTCGGCTCGAACACCTCAGCGATCTTGCCGGTGGGGTACTCGCTCGGGTTGGTGACCACGACCTCCTGGCCGTCCTCCTGGATCGCCCGGTAGACCACGTTCGGCGCGGTGGAGATCAGGTCCAGGTTGAACTCCCGCTCCAACCGTTCCCTGATGATCTCCAGGTGCAGGAGGCCGAGGAAGCCACAGCGGAAGCCGAAGCCCAGCGCACCGGAGGTCTCCGGCTCGTAGGTGAGCGCGGCGTCGTTGAGCTTGAGCTTGTCCAGCGCGTCGCGCAGCGCCGGGTAGTCCGACCCGTCGATCGGGTAGAGACCCGAGTAGACCATCGGCTTCGGGTCCTTGTAGCCACCGAGCGGCTCGGCCGCCGGGCGGCCGTTGATGGTGACCGTGTCACCGACCCGGGACTGCCGGACGTCCTTCACCCCGGTGATCAGATAGCCGACCTCGCCGACGCCGAGCGCGTCGGCCTTCACCATCTCCGGCGAGATGACACCGATCTCCAGCAGTTCGTGCACCGCGCCGGTGGACATCATCTTGATCCGGTCGCGGGCGCTGATCCGCCCGTCGACCACCCGGACGTAGGTCACCACACCCCGGTAGACGTCGTACACCGAGTCGAAGATCATCGCGCGGGCCGGAGCCTCGGCCTCGCCGACCGGCGGGACGAACTGGCGGACGATCTCGTCGAGCAGGTACGGCACGCCTTCGCCGGTCTTGCCGGAGACCCTGATGCAGTCCGCCGGGTCACCACCGATCAGGTGAGCCAGTTCCTCGGCGTACTTCTCCGGCTGGGCGGCCGGCAGGTCGATCTTGTTGAGCACCGGGACGATGCGCAGGTCGTTCTCGAGCGCGAGATAGAGGTTCGCCAGCGTCTGCGCCTCGATGCCCTGGGCCGCGTCGACCAGCAGGATCGCACCCTCGCAGGCAGCCAGCGACCGGGACACCTCGTAGGTGAAGTCGACGTGGCCAGGCGTGTCGATCATGTTGAGCACGGCCTGCTCACCGGCCCGCTCGCCCTCCCGGATCGTCCACGGCATCCGGACCGCCTGGCTCTTGATGGTGATGCCGCGCTCGCGCTCGATGTCCATCCGGTCGAGGTACTGCGCGCGCATCTGCCGTGGATCGACCACACCGGTGAGCTGCAACATCCGGTCAGCCAGGGTCGACTTTCCGTGGTCGATGTGAGCGATGATGCAGAAGTTCCTGATCCGCCCCGGGTCGGTGGCACCAGGAGCGTTCGCGCCGGGATCGAGCGTCGGTGGCACAGCGGTCCGTTCTGGTCGGCTGACGTGAGCGGGCCGGCACCCGCCGGCCCCCTCTATGCTCCCATGTCCCTCACGGGCATCGGTCGGGCCTCCGTCACTCCTGCGGCGGCTCGACGAAGAGGGCGGCGAGCCGTGGCAGTCGGCGGCGGGCCTCCTCCTCGTCGTCGAAGTCCCAGAACTCGTTGAGGTCCGGCTGCGGCGTCGCCGCGCGCTCCCCCGGCAGGTCGGTCGCGGTGGCCTTCCGGTACGCGTCCCACGGCACCGCGAGCATGTCCGCGCACTCGAACTCCTCGCCGCTGAGCGAGGCGGACCGGATCTGCGGCAGGTCGGCCAGCGAGTCCGGATCAGCCACCGCCCGGGCGAAGACCTGCCGCCCCTGGGTCATCAGCCAGCCCCGGAAGGACTCGAATCCGTCGTCGGAGGCACCACCGTTGATCAGGTACGCCGCGCCCCACAGATCGACCCGGTAGGACGCGGCCAGAACCCGCTGCTGATGGTGGGCGTACCCGACGATCTCCTCCGGGTCGGCGGCGGCGAGCAGCGCGACGGTCCGGGCGGCGATGGCGTCCGGCGCTCCCCCGCCGGTACGGGCGCGGTCGATCAGCTGCCAGAAGTCGTCGGTCCTCATGGCCTGGGAGTCTGGCAGACGCCGCACCGGGTGCCCGGATCCGCGCCGGATGTCGCGGCCCGGCAGCATGGTGGGGTGAGCGTTCCCCAGCCCGCCGTGCCATACCACGCCACCGCGCAACGGCCCGGATGGTCGTCGCTGCCGACGCGGCTGCGGGCCGAGGTGACGACGCGGTTGGGCGCCCCGGTGGTCGAGGCCCGGACCGCTGGCGCCGGCTTCACCCGGGGCTTCGCGGCGCTGCTGCGCACCGCCGACGGAGATCGCGCGTTCGTCAAGGCCGCGCCGCGCGCCGAGCAACCACACCTGGTCGACTGGTACGCCCGGGAGGCCGCGATCCTCGCCCGGCTGCCGGGCGGGCTGCCGGTGCCCCGCCCGCGCTGGACCCTGTGGGAGGCGGGTTGGTACGTCCTCTGCCTCGACCCCGTCGACGGTCACACCCCCCGACTCCCCTGGGACCAGGCCGAACTGACCGCCACCCTGGCCGCCTTCACCGGGGTCGCCGAGGCGCTCGCCGACCCACCGACCGAACTGACCGCTCTCGGCCTGCCCCATCTCGCCGACCTGGCCCGCGACGACATCCTCTGGTGGGGTGAGGTCGCCGCCGGTCGGGAACCGGTACCGCCGCTGCCCGCCCCCGCCCGGGGGCACCTGGCCGACCTGGTCGCGCTGGAGTCGCGCCTGCCCGACTACGCCGGCACCGCCACCGGCCTGACCCACGGCGACCTGCGCGTCGACAACGTCCTGGTCGACACCGCCGGCTCGGTGTGGTTCTGCGACTGGTCCTGGCTGTGCCACGGGCCCGCCTGGTTCGACCTGGTCACCCTGCTCATCACCGGGTACGCCACCGGGCTGGACGCCGACTCGCTCTTCGCCGCCCATCCGGCCGCCTCCGGCGCACCCGACGACGCGCTGGACGTCGCGCTGGCAGCCCTGGCCGGCTATCACCTCACCGCCGCGACGTCGGCACCGCCGACCGCGTCGGTCCATCTGCCGGCACACCAGCGGTGGACCGGCGGGCAGGCGCTCGCCTGGCTCTGTCAGCGTCGGGGCTGGGTCTGACCGCCACCTCCGGTGCCGCTTTGGCCCGCCCGAACCGGACCTGGTAACCTGGCTCTTCGCGCAGCGATGACGCATGCTCGTCGCGCGCATAAGCTGACCAACCCGAGCTATCAAGACGAGGCTGTCGCGTGGCGAACATCAAGTCCCAGATCAAGCGCAACCGGCAGAACGAGAAGCGCCGGCTGCGTAACAAGTCGGTCAAGTCGTCGCTGAAGACCGCCATCCGCAAGTTCCACGAGGCCGCTGAGGCCGGTGACGTCGAGAAGGCCACCGCCCTCATGCAGGACGCCTCGCGCAAGCTGGACAAGGCGGCCAGCAAGGGCGTCATCCACAGCAACCAGGCCGCGAACCGCAAGTCCGCGATCGCCAAGCGCGTCGCGTCGCTCGCCTCCTGAGCTAGCGCCCAGACCTGACGGAAGCCCCGGGGCATCGCCTCGGGGCTTCCGCACGTCGGGTCACCCGCCCCCGCTGGCTGCGGCCATACGGCGGTGCTGGGCCGGACGATCGGCTGGGAGCGGCCCACCCGGGCTTCCGGTCACCCCCGGCGCGCGTGGACCACGATCAGCACCCGGGCTCGGTGGTGCCGGGTCGAGGATCGGGCCGCCTGCGATCGGTCGCGCCCGCGACACCACGCGAGGCCGACCCGTGCCGGTCGTCCGGTGGTGTCCCGTGCCACTGGTCGGTCGACTCGCGCACCACGACGCCCGGCACACTGTGCCGTAGCCAGTCGACCCGGGCCCGCCCGACCACCGGCTCCATCTGCCGGCGGAAGCGGTCCCGTTCCTGCTCCGGCACGGCTGCGGCGGAGCGCACCACTGCGGCGACCACCAGATCGTTGAGCTTGACCATCACGGCCACCACTGCGGGTAGCACCAGCACCGCCCACCACTTCACCAGCTCGGCGAGGGCGAGCAGGGCCGCCAGCGCGATCGTCCCCTCGAAGAAGACGAAGCAGAGCACCCCGCCCGGGTTGATGAACCGCAGACCGAGCGCCCGTGCGTAGAACGGACGGTACTGCTCCTCGTCGGCGGGGATCGTGGCCCACGAGCCACGGAGGGCTCCGCTCACCTAGCGCCACCCTGCCGTGCTGCCGCCACCGAGAACACCGCCTTCTCCAGCGCGTACGCCCGGTCGTCGGAGCCACCCTTGACCGCCGCGTTGCACTCTGCCGCCGCCCGCATGGCCAACACCAGAGCGTCGGGGCTCCACCCCCTGGCCTGCCGTTGGGCCCGCTCGATCTTCCACGGCGGCATGCCCAGCTTGCTGGCGAGTTGGTACGGACTACCCCGCCCGGCCGAGGCGACCCGGGCGACGGTACGGATGCCGTCGGCGATGGCGTCGGCGATCGGCACCGGGTCCACACCCACGTGCAGCGCCCAGCGCAGGGCCTCCAACGCACCCGGCACGTCACCGACCATCGTGGCGTCGGCGACCGTGAACCCGCTCACCTCCACCCGACCCCGGTAGTAACGGGCCACCGTGTCGGCGTCGATCCGCCCGTCGGTGTCGGCGATCAGCTGGGAGCAGGCGGCGGCGAGTTCGCGTAGGTCATTGCCGACCGCGGCGATCAGCGCCTCGGCGGCGTCGTCCGTGCACCGCCCACCGGCCCGGCGGAACTCGTCCCGGACGAACGACACCCGCTCACGATGCACCTTGAGCTTGGCGGCCGACACGACCTGGGCACCGGCCGCCTTCAGTCCGTCGGCGAACGCCTTGCCCTTCGCCGCTCCGAGATGCGTCACCACGAGCTGCACCTCCGGGTCGGGGTGCTTCGCGTACGCCAGCAGGGCGGCGACCAGGTCCTTGCGCGCGTCCTGACCGGACCGGAGCACCAGCACCCGCCGCCCACCGAACAGCGACGGGCTGAGCATCTCGTCGACCTCGCCGACGGTCAGCTGGCCGGCCTGGTATTCGCGCACGTCAACGCCGGGGTCGGTGGCTCGGGCAGCGGCAACGGTTTCGGTCACCGCGCGCGTGGCGAGCAGCTCCTCGTCGCCGAGGACGAGCACAATAGGAGCGGCACTGGCGACGGTCACGCCGCCCATATTCGCACGCTGAGCCGATTGGTCCAGCCTGCTCGTGGCTACTCTGCTGGCAGACCCCGCACTCAACGCAAATCCAGACATAGTGCCCATTTTCCGCTTTTCGCGGTAAATCACTGTCGATTCATCGCGATGGACCGGCCCGGTCGACCCCGGTGCTCACCACCCCGAGCCCCCGTGGTGACCGCACGACCGCCACGTCACCACCGATGTCGGTACGCAACACCCGCGCCCCGCCCCGAGCCAGCCGGGCCAGCACCGCCTCGTCGGGATGCCCGTAGGTGTTCCCCGCGCCGACCGGCACCAGCGCCACCGCAGGGCGCACCGCGTCCAGGAATGCCGGATCCTGGTACGCGCTGCCGTGGTGGGCGACCTTGAGCACGTCGGCCCGCAACAGGTCCGGTGACAGCCGCTCCCGCAACTCCCGCTGTTCCTCGATCTCCGCGTCGCCGGTCAGCAGGATCCGCACCCGGTCGACGGTGGCGCGCAGCACCAGGGAGTTGTTGTTGGGGTCCGATCGGGTTCCGCGCATCGGATGCGGCGGGCCGAGCACGGTCAGCTCGACCGCACCGGCCCGATAACGCCAACCCGCCGGGGCGGGCACCACCGACACGTCGTGCGCCGCAGCGGCGTCCCGCACCAGGTCCCGCCCGACCGCCGGTTCCGACCACTGCGGAATCAGCACCGTGTCCACCCGCCTGCCCCGGAAGATCCCGGCCACCCCGCCGGCGTGGTCCACGTGAAAGTGACTGATCACCAGCAGCGGCACCCGACGTACGCCGAGCCGGCGCAGGCAGGCGTCCGCCGCCGCCGGATCCGGACCGGCGTCGACCACGACGGCCCGGCCGGACGCCACGGGCAGCAGCAGCGTGTCCCCCTGCCCCACCGCACACGCCGTGACGACCCAACCCTTGGGCGGCCATCCCGACGCGATCAGCCGCACCGGCAGGCTGCCCAGCATTGCCGCGACGGCGCACACCGCCACCAGACGGCGTACCAACGGTCGGCGGGCGGCGACCAGCAGCGCCACGGTCAGCCCGGCCAGCAGCAGCGCACCGGAGACCCCACCGGGCCACGGCAGGTTGCCCACCGGCAGCCGGGCACCGTACCGGGCGACGAGCACCAGCCACCACGCCGGCCAGTGCGCCAGCCAGGCGACGCTCTCGGCCCCCGCAGGCCAGATCGGCGAGATGATCGCCGCCGCCACACCGAGCACCGTCGCCGGCGCGATCGCCGGTACCGCGAGCAGGTTCGCCGGCACCGCGACCAAGCTGATCGTGCCCGTCAGGCCGGCGATCACCGGTGCACACGCGAGCTGTGCGGCAGCCGGCACCGCCAGCGCCTCCGCCGCTCCCGGTGGTACGCCCCGTCGACGCAGACCGTCCCGCCAACCCGGCGCGAGCGCCAGCAGCCCACCGGTGGCCAGCACGGACAGCGCGAAACCGGCGTCGCCGGCAAGCGCCGGGTCGACCAGCACCAGCACCGCCACGGCGGCGGACAGCGCGGGCACCGCCGCCCGGGGCCGCCCGGCGGCCAGCGCGGCGAGCCCGATCGCGCCCATGGTGGCCGCGCGTACCACGCTCGGCGACGGCCGGACCAGGATGACGAACCCCACCAGGGCCAGCCCGCTGAGGCCCACGGCCAGCGCGGGCCCGGCTCGGGCCCAACGGGCCAGCAGCAACACCGCACCCGTGATAATTGCGACATTTGATCCCGAAACAGCATTCAAATGTGTCATTCCGGTGGCTCGGAAGTCCTCCTCCACGGTGTCGGGTAGCCGGCTGGTGTCCCCGACCACCAGGCCGGGCAGCAGACCACCCGGGTCGTCGGGCAGGGGCGCGCACGCCCGCTGGAGGCCGGCCCGGAGCCGACCGGCCGCGCGTTGCAGCGCCGAGGGAGCCCCGAGTCGGACCGGCGCGCCACGTGCCATCAGAACCGCACCGGTGAGATCACCACCGCGTGGGGCCGCCAGGCGCCCCTCGGCGCTGAGACGTTGCCCGGGCAGCAGCCCTCGCCACGCCGGGTCGTCGGCGAGCACCAGCACCCGTGCCGGTGCGGTGATCCGCTGCCCCTGCGGTCCGGTCAGGGTGACCAGCCTGGTCGGCACCAGCAGGGTCGGTGGACGGCCCACGATGCCACCACGCACCGGCCTGGGATCGTCCCGGACGAGCAGTTCGATGCTGACCCGGGCCCGTTCGTCGACCAGGACGCGCAGGGGTGCCGCATCCCGTACGGTCAACCGCGCCGAGGTCGCCGCCCCGCCGCAGACCACGCCGATCAGGATCGCCACCGCGATCCAGCCGAGTCGGCGCGCGGCCGGGCCGGGTCGGCCGACGAGCCCGAGCAGGTGCAGGGTCACCGTCCCGGCCAGGCTCGCCGCGACGGCTGCCACCAGCAGCGTCCGCCGGGCATCGAGGTGCAGCCCCGCCAACGCGGTGAGCCAGGCCGCCACGGCCAGTCCCGCCAGGCGAAGGTCGAGGGGAGCCGCGTGTGCCGTGCCACCGACGTCGCCGGTGGACGAGTCGGTCCGGGCGGCCGACGTCTCGGCCCTCACACCGTCACCAGGTCCTTGAGCTGTTCGTACCGCGCGTCGCCGATCCCGCTCACCCGACGCAGGTCGCCGACGGACCGGAAGCCGCCGTGCTGGTCGCGATGCTCGATGATCCGCTGGGCGAGCACCGGCCCCACCCCGGGCAGTGTTTCGAGCTGCGCCGAGGTGGCGGTGTTCAGGTTGACCCGTCCGCCCGGGACCGGCGCACCACCCGGAGCCGTGCCGGGGCCGGACGCGGTGCCCGCGCTCAGCGTCGGTGCCGCGACGCCGACCACGATCAGCTCCCCGTCGCTGATCCGGCGGGCCGGGTTGAGCATCGCCACGTCCACCCCCGGCAACGCGCCTCCGGCGGCGTCGAGGGCATCGGCCACCCGCGCACCGGCTGCCAGCCGCACCAGCCCGGGTCGCCGGACCTTGCCGGCGACGGCGACCACCAGTTCACCGGTCACCTCCGTCTCCGGCACCGACGGCTCGTCACCGGCCACAACCGAGGGAGCCGGTGACACGGCGGTGCCGGTCTCGGCCACGACCGGCTCCACCTGGGGGCGGGACCGCCAGGCCCAGATGCCGGCGGCCAGCACCACCGAGACGGCGACGGCGGCGAGCGCGCGGACTCCCCGCCGCCCCGGGTCGAAGGCCCCCGGACCCGGCAGCGGGAGCCTCGGCGACGCCTCGTCGGCCGTCCGCTCCCGCTCGGCGTCGAGTGGCTCCTCGTCGCCGGCACGGACCGGACCACCGGTGCTGGCCGACCGGGCGGCCCGTCCCTGCCCGGCGTCACCGACCTCGGCGCCAGCCGGGAGTGGCAGCAGCACCGTCGGCCAGTCGGTCACCGGCGGCGACGCCGTACCGGACGCTCCGTCCGGCGGTGACGCCCCAGACGGCGGCAACCCGGCGGGAGCCGACCTCCGGTCCTCGACCGGTGTTGCGGCGGCGTCCGCTGGGAGGTCCGCCGCGCCGGGCATCAGTCGCCGCAGACGCCGCCGGACCGCCTGCTCGTCCTCGTCCTTCGACACGGGGCGAGGCTAGGGCGGTGAGCCCTCGGCAGGGGCGACGAGCCGACCGGCCTGTGGACAGAGAACCCACTGTGGACAACGCCCTGATCATGCGTCCGGTCTGCTATGGCAGCGGGGGCACCGTCGCGGTCGCGGCGGCGGAGCGGCTGGTCACCGACGTCAGTCCGGGCGCGACTGCGGGTCGAGTCCGAGAGCGTGCCGCCCGCCGTCGACCGGCAGGGTCACCCCGTTGACGAAGCCCGCCGCCGACGACAGCAGGTACGCGACCGCCTCCGCCACTTCCTGCGGCTGACCGATCCGTCCCACCGGGTGCAGCCGGGCCAACTCCGCCTCGATCCGCCGCGCCTGCTCCGGCTGGGCCTCGGCGAGCAGGGCCTCGTGGCGTTCGGTGGCCACCGAGCCGAGGGCGACCGCGTTGGCCCGGATGCCGTGTCGGCCGTACTCGACGGCCAGCGCACGGGTCAGTCCCTCCACCGCCGCCTTGGCCGTGGCGTACGGCAGGCAGCCCGGCACCGGTCGGGCCGCCTGGTGGGACGAGACGTTCACGACGGCACCGGCGGTACCGGCGGCGAGGAACCGGCGTACCGCAGTGGCGGCACCGACCACCGCGGGGCGCAGGTTACGGCTGATCAGGTCGACGACCTCGCCGACTGGCGCGTCATGTACCGAGGCGTCGCGGAACACGGCGGCGTTGTTCACCCACCCGGTGAGCGGCTGGGCACGCTCGGCCAGGTCGGCGGCCCGATTGGTCACCCGCTCGTCACCCGCGTCACCGACCACCACCGCGAGCTGGTCGCCCCGGGCGTGGGTCTCCACCCAGGACACCGCGCTCGGGTCGCGTTCGACCACCACGACGGCCAGGCCGTCGGCGAGCAGCCGCTCCACGATCCCCCGACCGACCCCACGACCACCACCGGTCACCACACAGGACATCGCCCCACCCCCTGCGACCGATCCTCGCGCATCGCCGCCACGGCGAGCGGGTTCACGAGCCAGGGCGGTCCGTCCGACGGTGCAGCACCACGCTGACGAGACCCGGCCCGACGTGCACGGCGACGGCGGCACCGGCCTCCGAGACGTACGCGTCGCACAGCCGATCGCCGAGTCGGCCGGCCAACGTGGTGAGCAGTTCCTCGGCCCGCTGTGGCGCGTCGAGATGGTGCACGGCCAGGTCCACCGACGCGTCGCCGGCCGTCTCGACGGCGAGGTCGACCAGGCGCGCCATGCCCCGACTGGCGGTCCGGACCTTGTCCCGCAGCACGATGCGCCCCTCGGGCATGTGCAGGATCGGCTTGACCGACAGGGCGGTACCGAGCAACGCCTCCGCCGCGTTGATCCGCCCACCTCTACGGAGGAACTCCAGCGTGTCGACGTAGAAGTGGATGCTGGTGCGGCGCACGGCGGCCAGGGCCGCAGCGCGTACCCCGGCCAGGTCGGCCCCCCGCGCGGCGGCCCGGACCGCCGCGATCGCCGGGAACCCGAGGCCCATCCCGCAGGAGCGGCTGTCCACCACGCTGACCTGATCTCCCAGCTCGGCGGCGGCCAGCTCGGCGGCCTCCACGGTGCCGGAGAGACCGGCCGACAAGTGCACCGAGACGATGCCCTCCGCCCCGGCCGCGAGCAGTTCCCGATAGGTGCGGCCGAACTGTTCCGGCGACGGGCGGGACGTGCTCACCGACACGCGTCGCGCCCGCAGCGCCCGGGTGGCGTCCGCCGGGAAGGTCTCGACGCCCTCCAACCCTTCGACGCCGGCCAGCACCACGGTCAGCGGCACCACGGTGAGCGGATACTCCCGCAGCAGCTCGGGTGGAAGGTAGGCGGTGGAGTCGGTGACGACCGCGACTGGCATGCGGGCACCGTAGCGGATCCCGTGCGGTGTCCGCCCGATCGCGCCCCTCAGACCGACTCGGCGGAGACCGGGGGGACGGTCGGGACGGCGGGGACATCCATCGCGCCGACGTTGTGCGCGCGCAGGTGCCAGCCGCGGTCCACGTCGTGGCGCAGCTCCGTCCAGTGGCAGTTGCCCAACGCGCCGACGCTACGCAGCACCTCGGGCTCCCAGCCGAGCAGGTGACCGCAGCCCTGCCGGGCCGCGCCACCGTGGGTGGCCACCACGACAGTGCCGCCGGGTGTCCCCTCGACGATCTCCTGCAACGCGGTGCCGACGCGCTTGCCCAGCTCGTCCAGCGGTTCGACCTCCGCGCCCGGGTCGGCGTCCCCGGCCCGCCAGCGGGCGTACTCCTCGGGGAACTGTTCGGCCACCTCGGTGATCAGCAGCCCCTGCCATCTGCCGAAGTGGCGCTCCCGGAGCCGGGCGTCGCAGCGGACCGGCAGGCCGGTCAGCGCGGCCAACGCGGCGGCGGTCTCCGTGGCGCGGCTCAGGTCGCTGGCGAGCAGGGCGTCCGGACGCAACGCGGCCAGCAGTGGCGCGGCGGTACGCGCCTGCTCCCGACCGAGATCGTTAAGCGGTACGTCGGACTGCCCCTGAACCCGGCTGGCCGCGTTCCAGTCGGTGTTGCCGTGCCGCCAGATGATCAGTCTGGTCACTCGCCCGACCCGGCAGCCGCCTCGGCACCGGCGAGGTCCCGGTCGACGAACGGAATCGTCGGGCAGTCCTTCCAGAGCCGGTCGAGAGCGTAGAACTCGCGTTCCTCGGTGTGCTGCACATGCACCACGAGGTCGACGTAGTCCAGCAGCACCCAGCGGCCACCGCGCTCGCCCTCGCGCCGCACCGGTTTCGCCTTCTCCGGCAGGTCGAGCAGGGCTTCCTCGACGGCGTCGACGATGGCCAACACCTGGCGCTCGTTCGGGGCCGAGGCGAGCAGGAACGCGTCGGTGATGGCGAGCTGGTCACCCACGTCGATGATGACGATGTCCTGAGCCTTCTTGTCGGCCGCGGCCTGAGCGGCGACCATCGCCAGCTCGTGAGCGCGTTCGGAAACTGTCACCGTTCTCCTTCGATCAACCGTGCGATGCGTCAAGCCTCTCACAAAGCCTGAATTCGCGACTCGTCAGTTTCGCCCGGAAAGAGGGATGAAACGGTCGAGTCACGCTCGGTAGAGACGCCTCTTCGCGATGTACTGCACCACACCGTCGGGCACCAGATACCAGACCGGCTCGCCCCGGGCGACCCGCGCCCGGCAGTCGGTCGACGAGATCGCCATCGCCGGCACCTGCACCAGGCTCACCGTGTCGGCGGGCAGGTGCGCGTCGGTCAGCTCGAAGCCCGGCCGGGTGACCCCGATGAAGTGCGCAAGCTCGAAGATCTCGTCGAGATCCTTCCAGCTCAGGATCCTTTCCAGAGCGTCCGCGCCGGTGATGAAGAACAGCTGCGCCTTCGGGCCGTACCGGGAGCGAAGATCGCGCAGGGTGTCGACGGTGTAGGTGGGCCCGCCGCGATCGATGTCGACCCGGCTGACCTGGAAGCGGGGATTGGAGGCCGTGGCGATCACGGTCATCAGGTAACGGTCCTCGGCCGAGCTGACCGGCGTGTCGGCCTTCTGCCACGGCTGCCCGGTCGGCACGAAGATCACCTCGTCGAGGCCGAACCGGTCGGCAACCTCGCTGGCGGCCACGAGGTGCCCATGATGGATCGGATCGAACGTCCCGCCCATGATCCCGATCCGCCGGATGTCTTCCTCCACCGGATGATCGTAGATCCTCCTCGCCAACCAGGAGGGCACACCCGACCTCGCTGCGACGCGATCGAGTCGGCCCGCCGTCGCCGTCCGTCAGGCGCTCGTGGCCGCCACCGCCGTGCGCGCCACCAGCGCCCGGCGCAGGTCGTCGTCGGCATCGGTGACCACCCGACGCAGCCCCGGCGTGAGGTCGTCGCGGGCCAGCAGCGCCGCGGCCGCCTCCCGGGTCGACTGCGACACCGCGTGCCGGGGGAAGGCCAGCTTCGCGACCTCGTCGGCCACCCAGGGCGTACGCAGCCGCGCGGCGGCCGGCATGTCGGAGAAGTAGCGCTCGACGTAGCCGGCCGTCAGCTCCGACTGCTCAGGCTGCCAGAAGCCTTCGGCCGTCGCCTCGACCAGCCGATTCGACAACTCCGTGTTCGACACGATGATCTCCCACGCAGCCTGCTTGGCAGCGGGATCGGCAACGGCGGCCCGGCACCGGGCGGCCCGCTCGGCGCCGGTGGCACTCGGGTCGGCCGCCACCTCGGCGGCGATCTCGGGCGCACCGGCGGCACCGAGCGCCACCAGCCGACCGAGCAGCGCCCACCGCAGTTCGGCGTCCACCGCCAACCCGTCGGGTACGTCGCGGCCGGCGAGCCAGCCGGTGAGCAACTCGACGTCGGTGCTCGTCGCGATCAGTCCTCGCGCGGCGGCCAGTTGCAGCGACTCCCCCGGTGCGGCGCCGTCGAGCAACCGTCGGCAGGCCGTGGCGATCCGGGCCAGGGCGGACCGGCGGGCCAGCGGGTCGAGGTAGCGGTCGACCAGCGAACGGCTCATCGCCAACACGTCCTCGACGATGATCACTTCCGTCTCGGCGGGCAGCGCCGCGACGATGAGGTCGACCAGACCGGTGACGGGTCGTTCCCCGTCGGTGGCCGCGTCCAGCGCCTCACCCCAGAGCAGGGCGCGGGCCAGCGGGTCGGCGAGGCGGGGCAGCAGCAGCGGCACCGCGTCCGCCGAGGCGGCGTCGAGGCGGATCTTGGCGAAGGTCAGGTCGCCGTCGTTGGGCAACAGCACCGCCGCCGCCGGCTCCCCGGTCAACGCGACGAGCCGGGTACGGCCGTCGTCGGTCTTCGGATCGAGGTCGACCTCGATCCGCTCGGCGGTGCCGTCCACGGCGTACCGGCCCACACCGATGCGGTGCGGGCGCAGCACCGGGTGCGTCGACGGCGCGGTCTGGGCGATCAAGACCTCGTCGTACCGACCGTCGGCATCCACCGCCACCTCGGCGCGCAACGTGTTGACCTGCGCGGTACGCAGCCAGCACTCCGCCCAGTCGGTCAGCTCCCGCCCGCTGCTGGCGGACAGGCTCTCCAGTAGGTCGGCGAGGGTGGCGTTGCCGAAGCGGTGCCGGGCGAAGTGGTCGTTGAGACCGGCCAGGAACGCCTCGTCGCCGAGCCACGCCACCAGCTGCCGCAGCACGCTGGCTCCCTTGGCGTACGAGATGCCGTCGAAGTTCAACAGCCCCTCGGCGGCGTCGGCGACCCGCTCGGGTGCCACCGGGTGGGTCGAGGGGCGCTGGTCGGCGGCGTACCCCCACGCCTTACGGCGCAACGCGAACGTCGTCCACGCCCGGTCGAACCGGGTCGCCTCGGCGGTGACCCGGGTGCCCAGGTACTCCGCGAACGACTCGTTCAACCACAGGTCGTCCCACCAACGCATGGTGACCAGGTCACCGAACCACATGTGCGCCATCTCGTGGGCGATGGTGGTGGCGCGAAGCTCGCGCTGGCTGTCGGTGACCGCCGAACGGAACACGTAGTCGTCGCGGAAGGTGACCAGCCCCGGATTCTCCATCGCCCCCGCGTTGAACTCGGGCACGAACGCCTGGTCGTACTTGCCGAACGGGTAGCGCTCGTCGAACAACTGATGAAAGCGGTCGAGGCACTGCTTCGTGACGGTGAAGATCTCCTCCGCGTCGGCGTCGAGGTGCTCGGCGAGTGAACGTCGGCAGTACACACCCAGTGGGATCCCGTCGTGGACGTCCCGCCGGACGTGCCAGGGACCGGCGATCAGGGTGAAGAAGTACGTCGCGATCGGCAGGGTGGGGGCGAACTCCCAGCGGCCCGGCGCCGGGTTGGCGGCCAGCGGTGCGTTGGCCGCCACCGTCCAGTGCTCCGGCGCGGTCACCGACAACGTGACCGGTGCCTTCAGGTCCGGCTGGTCGAAGGCGGCGAAGATCCGCTGTACGTCGTCCAGGAACGACATCGCGTAGAGATAGGTCTCGCCGTCAGCGGGGTCGACGAAGCGGTGCACCCCTTCGCCGGTGTTCGTGTACGCCATCTCGGCCTCGACGGTGAGCGTGTTGTCCGCCGCCAGCCCGGTCAGCGGCAGCCGGTTGTCGGCCAGCGCGGCGGGGTCGAGATCGGTGTCGTTGAGGCGTACCGCCAGCAGGCGCGCCGGCTTGACCTCGGCGAAGGTGTCGGCGTCGGTAGCCCGGAACCGGATCGTGACACGGGAACGGAACCACTCACCGCCCCCGGTGAGGTCGAGGTCCACCTGGTAGGACTCGACGGTAATCGACGCGCCACGCGCGGTCGCCTCTGCACGGCTCAGGCTCGGCATCCGCTTATCCTGCCCGATGAGGGAACGAACCGGCTTCCCCAATTTCCCCCTGGTACTGGAGGACGGACCATGACAGCGCACCCCAAGGGTGACTTCGACCTCTCCCGGGCGGTCTGGCAGCGGGCCGAGGGCGACACCTCGGAGGCCGCGGTTGAGGTCGCCTTCGTCGACGATCTCATCGGCATGCGCAACTCCGCCGAGCCGGACGGCCCGGTGCTGGTGTTCACCCAGGCCGAGTGGGACGCCTTCGTCGCGGGCGCCCAGGACGGTGAATTCGACCTGGACTGAGCGGGAGTGCGGTGTCCAGGAAGGTCCCCCGGGCCGCCGGCCCTGGCCACCGCACTAGCCACGGTCACCGTCACCCCAGCCGAGGGCACCGGGGCCGGGCCCGTGGTGGAAGCCCGGGTGGCCGGCGACGTCGACGCAACGCTCGCTGTCCGGCCCGACCGCCCCGCAGAACAGCCGCTCGGCACGCTGCCAGGCGTCGGCCGGGGACAGCGCGGAGGCACCGATCATCAGCTCGGGCCGGAGCACGCTCAGCGCCTCGGCGTACCCGACCGCCACCTCACGGGCGGCGACGAGGTCGGCGGCGACGAAACCGAGATGCACGGTGAAATGACGGTCGGGCCGGGACGGTCGGCGGGGCGGGGCCACCAGCGGTGGTCGTGGCGCGCCGGGTGTCCCGGTCATCCATCGCCGCCAGTACGTCGCTCGGTTGTCCCGCATCGGTCCTCCCCCGTGGCACGTCGAACTCCTCACCGGCGGCGCACCCACGACAGCCCACACCGGGGCCGGACGACCGCCTCGGACAGCGAGCGGTGACGCCGCCGAGGCCAAGCCAACCAGGGTCGACCGTCGCTGGGAGGGGCCAGCCGGCGACAATCCGGCCCGATCTGCGACAGCCCGCCTCCGGCAACCTGGGTTCAGCGGCCCTGACCTGGGTAGAAGCAGGCTGCGAGGACGAACGGCCCGGCCGGGCGACGGCCGCGCCCGGCAGCAGGGGGCCCGATGGCGACCATCCCGACGGACCGCAGCCCGGACAGCACGTTGACCTTCCTGCGGACCGGATACCCGTTCATCGGACAGCGCTGCGAGCGGTACGGCTCGGACATCTTCCAGACCCGTCTCCTGCTGGAGCCGACGATCTGCCTGCGCGGGCGGGCCGCCGCCGAACTCTTCTACGACACCGAGCGGTTCGTGCGGGAGAACGCCATGCCGACCCGTGGCCAACGCACCCTGACCGGCCGGGGCGGGGTCCAGGGGCTCGACGGCGACGCCCACCACGACCGCAAGGCAATGTTCATGTCGTTGATGACTCCGGCCGCCGTCCAGCGGCTCGGACAGCTCTTCACCGACGAGTGGCAGGCCCGGTTGCCCGCCTGGGTGCTGGCCGGGACGGTGACCCTGCACCCCGAGATCGCGTCGATGCTGACCCGCGCGGTCTGTGCCTGGGCAGGGGTACCGCTCTCCGACGGCGAGGCCGACCGGCGTACCGCCGATCTCCAAGCCATGATCGACAGCGCCGGGGCGGTCGGGCCGCGCCACTGGCGTGGCCGGTTGGGCCGCAAGCGCAGCGAGAGCTGGGCCGGTGACCTCGTCGAGCGGGTACGCGACGGATCGCTGGCCGCGCCCGAGGACACCGCCCTGCGGGTGATCGCCGAACACCGCGACGGCACGGGCCGTCCGCTGCCTCGCCCGATCGCCGCGGTGGAGTTGCTCAACGTGATCCGCCCGACCGTCGCCGTGGCCCGGTTCGTGGTCTTCGCCGCGCTGGCCCTGCACGACCATCCCGCCTGGCAGCAGCGGGTACGCGGCGACGACGACGCCACCGAGCAGTTCGTGCAGGAGGTACGCCGCTACTATCCGTTCTTCCCGGTGAGCGCGGCCCGGGTACGACGGGACTTCGACTGGCGGGGCTACCACTTCCCGCAGGGCCGCCGGGTGCTGCTGGATCTCTACGGCACCGATCACGACCCCGCGCTGTGGCCGGAACCGGAGCGGTTCCGACCGGAACGTTTCGCCGGTTGGCGGGGCGACCCGTTCGCGCTGGTGCCGCAGGGCGGCGGCGGCCATCTCACCGGGCACCGCTGTGCCGGAGAGTGGATCACCATCGAACTGATGAAGCGGGCGGTCAGCGTGCTGACCGAGGTCATCCGCTATGACGTACCGCCGCAGGACCTCGCGGTGGACCTGCGCCGGATGCCAACGTTGCCGGCCAGCGGCTTCGTGGTCACCACCGTACGGCGTACCGGCTGAGCCCACGATCGGGGGTTTCCCTGCGGGACAGCCGCGACGGGCGACAAGATGAAGGATCGGCGGCACACCCTCACCTCACGGCGTGGCCGCCCGCCGGTCAGCCCGTCGCGGGGTGGTCCCGCGGCTCCACGGAGGTGACATCGATGGCGCGTCGGTCAGCCGACGGTCGGGCCTCGCGCGCCCGGGTCCAACTCGCCGCCCTGGCCGTGGCGGGATTGTTCCTGCTCCTCGGGGTGCTCGGCTTCGTGCCCGGCATCACCACCGACTATGGCGACATGGCCTTCGCCGGGCATCACTCCGACGCCCGGCTCCTCGGCCTCTTCCAGGTCTCCGTCCTGCACAACCTGCTGCATCTCGGCTTCGGCGTGGTCGGCTTGGTACTGGCCCGCACCGTGGCCGGTGCCCGCGTCTACCTGGTGGGAGGTGGGGTGCTCTACCTCGGGTTGTGGATCTACGGCCTGGCCGTCGGGGAGGAGAGCGCCGCGAACGTCATCCCGCTCAACGACGCGGACAACTGGCTGCACCTGGGACTCGGCCTCGGGATGGTCCTGCTCGGGCTACTGCTGTCGGAGCGGGCCGGTGGCGGCGGCGGTCCCCTCGACCAGCCGTTCGACCGCCCCTGACCGTCACCGCCGTGCCCGCTCTGAGGTGCGCAGTTACTCGGCGTCGTCCCCGTCGTCGGGCGTCGGCACGACCTCGTCGGCCGGTCGCTGCCGCCGTGCCTTGCGGGCCGCCAGACGCTCGGCCGCACTGGGGCGGGTCGACTGCTCCTCCAACCGGACGTCCCGGCCCCGGGCGCCGGGAACGAACTCGACACCGGCGTAGAGGGTCGGTTGCCAGTCGAACTCCCGCTCGCCGATGCGGACCAGGTCGCCGGGTTGGGCACCCGACTTGGCCAGCTGTTCCTCGACGCCGAGCCGGGCCAGCCGGTCGGCGAGGTAACCGACCGCCTCGTCGTTGTCGAAGTTCGTCTGTCGTACCCAGCGCTCCGGTCGGACACCGCGCACGGTGAACGAGCCGTCCGCCTCGGCCTCGATGGTGAAGCCGGCGTCGTCGACCGCCTTCGGCCGGATCACGGTCCGCGTCGGTTCGGCCGTCGGCGTCGCGGCACGCGACTGTTCCACCAGCTCCGCCATCGCGTACGTGAGTTCCTTGAGCCCTTCCCGGGTGGCCGCGGAGACCTCGAAGACCCGTAGCCCACGCGCGTGCAGGTCAGGTCGGACGATCTCGGCGAGGTCGCGGCCGTCCGGCACGTCGACCTTGTTCAGCGCGACCAGCCGGGGCCGGTCGGCCAGTCCGCCGTACTCGGCCAGCTCCGCCTCGATGGCGTCGATGTCGGCCACCGGGTCCCGCCCCGGTTCCAGGGTGGCGGTGTCGATGACGTGCACCAGCACGGCGCAGCGCTCGATGTGCCGGAGGAACTCCAGCCCCAGTCCCTTGCCGGTGGCCGCGCCCGGGATCAGCCCGGGCACGTCGGCGACGGTGAAGGTGTGGTTGTCGAGCCGGACGACGCCGAGGTTCGGCACCAGCGTGGTGAACGGGTAGTCGGCGATCTTCGGTTTCGCGGCGGAGATCACCGAGATGAGCGACGACTTCCCGGCCGACGGGAAACCCACCAGGCCGACGTCGGCGACGCTCTTCAACTCCAGCACCACGTCCAGCTGCTCGCCCGGCTCACCCAGCTCGGCGAACCCGGGCGCCTTGCGGCGGGCGTTGGCCAGCGAGGCGTTGCCCCGGCCACCTCGGCCGCCCCGGGCGACCTCGAAGGTGGTGCCGGCCCCGACCATGTCGGCCAGCACCGTACCGTCGGTGGTCTGCACGACCGTCCCGTCGGGCACCTTGAGCACCAGGTTGGCACCGTTGCCGCCGTCCCGGTTCGAGCCCGCGCCGCCCTTCCCGTTCTCCGCCTTCACGTGCGGCCGGAAGTGGAAGTCGAGCAGCGTGTGCACCTGCGGGTCGACCACCAGGGAGACGCTGCCGCCGTGCCCGCCGTTGCCCCCGTCCGGGCCGCCGAACGGCTTGAACTTCTCCCGGTGGATCGAGACACAGCCGTGCCCGCCGTCGCCGGCCTGCAGGTGCAGGACGACCCGGTCAACGAACGTCGTCACGCCGTAATCCTTCCAGCAGGGCGCGGCCCTGCGCGAGAAAAGACGAAGCGGGCCGGGACATCAGGTCCACGGCCCGCTTACGCCGGATAGCTACTGCTGCGGCACGATGCTGACGGTCTTGCGACCGCGCCGGGTGCCGAACTGGACCGAACCGGCGGCCAGCGCGAAGAGCGTGTCGTCTCCACCGCGGCCGACCAGGTCACCGGGGTGGAACTTGGTGCCACGCTGACGGACGATGATCTCGCCCGCGCTGACGACCTGACCACCGAAGCGCTTCACGCCGAGCCGCTGGGCCGCGGAGTCACGACCGTTACGCGAGCTGGACGCACCCTTTTTGTGAGCCATTGGAGGACGACCTACTTCCCGCTGGAGATGCCGGTCACCTTGACCTGGGTCAACGGCTGGCGGTGACCCTGGCGCTTGTGGTAGCCGGTCTTGTTCTTGAACTTGTGGATCCGGATCTTCGGGCCCTTGGTGTGTGCGGCGATCTCGCCGGACACCTCGACCTGAGCGAGCTTTGCCGCGTCGGTCACCAGGTCGTCACCGTCGACGAGGAGCACCGCGGCGAGCTTCACCGCGTCACCGGGGGCACCGGCGAGCTTCTCGACCTCGATCACGTCGCCCTCGGCGACCTTGTACTGCTTGCCGCCGGTCTTGACGATCGCGTACATCGGAGGCGGACTCCCTGTCGTTGAGGCTGCTGGCGGTCGTCCCCACGGCGGCTCGCCGGGCAGCAGAAGCACGGCGGCGCGGGCACGCGGGAACTCGGCACACCAAAGTGCGCCGCAGGCTAGCGTACGCCATGGGCGGGCCGGGACCCAAACCGGGCCGGGTCAGCGGGCACAGAGCTGGTCGAGGCGCTGCTGCAACCGGTCGAACGAGGCATCCTCCAGCGCCTTGACGTCGGTGCCCAGCCGGCCGACCTCCGTCGACAACTGCGTCAGCAGCTTCTTCAGCTGCTGGTCGTCGGCGCGCGCCGCCTGCGCGCTGAGCGCCTTCCCCCAGTCGGACAGGGCCGCCTCAGCCCGCTTGCCGGCCGCCTCCGCACCGGCGGTGTCGCCCGCGCCGGTCGCGGTGACCATCGCGGCCAACTGCTCGACGTACTTCTTGCCCGCCTCTCCGCTGGCCTGTTGCGCGGCGGCACAGACCTCGGGGGCGTTGCCACCCGCCGCCCCGGGAGCGGACGTCGTCGGCGGGGCGGGGGTCACCGGGTCGGTGGTGGCGTCCACGCTCGTCGGGGTCGGCGCGACCGACTCGTCGGCGTCGCGGCGCTCGGCCGAGCAGGCAGCGCCGACGAGCAGCACGGCGACGGCCACGGTGACGGTGAACGGTCGGCGCATCGTCTCCTCCTCCGACGGCCGCGTCCACCCACCGCGTGCCTGACCGCACGGGGGCGGGCCGTGCCCGGCCCGGGACACGGCGACCGAGCATCGACCATACGGGACGGCCCGCCCGGTGGACATCACCACCGGGCGGGACCGGATGAAGCCGGCTCGTGGCCGAGCCGCGTCAGGGTCGGGTACGCCGACGCGCGCCCCCACGGCGGGAACGACGCCGACCGGTGCCGCTCTCGCCGCTCTCCTCCTCGTCGGGCTCGCCGAGCGCGTCCGGGTCGTCCGGAGCGGCGAGTCGCGCCGACTCGCCCTGCTGACTGTCGGCGATGTCCGGCTCGGCCGGCAGGTCCGTCTCGTAACGCGACAGGTCGTAACCCATGGTGTCGCCGTAGTCGGCGGCGGAGGTACTCGCGGGCGGTTCGGTCTCCACGACCTCCACCACGGTCCGTTCCGCCGCTGCGGCGCTCTTGCGGGCGCGGCGGCGGGCCGACCCGGTGGTCTGCTCGGCCGCCGGGGCAGTCGCCGAGGCGACCGCCTTGACCTTGTCCCCGCCGCCGGAGCGCGGCTTCTCCGGCACCGGCTCGGTGTGGATGATCAGACCCCGGCCCTTGCAGCACTCGCAGGTCTCGCTGAACGCCTCCAGCAGCCCGGCGCCGATCCGCTTCCGGGTCATCTGCACCAGACCCAGCGACGTGATCTCGGTGACCTGGTGCTTGGTACGGTCCCGGCCGAGGCACTCGGTCAGCCGACGCAGCACCAGTTCGCGGTTCGACTCCAACACCATGTCGATGAAGTCGATCACGACGATTCCGCCGATGTCCCGCAACCGCAACTGCCGGACGATCTCCTCGGCCGCCTCCAGGTTGTTGCGGGTGACCGTCTCCTCCAGGTTGCCCCCGGCACCGGTGTACTTGCCGGTGTTCACGTCGACGACCGTCATCGCCTCGGTCCGGTCGATCACCAGGTGCCCGCCGGAGGGCAGGAAGACCTTGCGGTCCAGCCCCTTGAGGATCTGTTCGTCGATGCGGTACTCGGCGAAGACGTCGGTGGTGCCGACGTGCTTGCGCAGCCGCGCGACCAGGTCCGGTGACACGTGCGACAGGTACGACTCGACCATGTCGTACGCCTCGTCGCCCTGCATGACCAGCTCGCGGAAGTCCTCGTTGAACAGGTCGCGGACGACCCGGATCACCAGATCCGGCTCCTGGTAGAGGAGCACCGGCGCACCACCCTCGGCGGCCTTGGCCTGGATGTCCTCCCACTGCGCCTGGAGCCGCTTGACGTCCCGGGCCAGTTCGTCCTCGCTGGCCCCCTCGGCCGCGGTCCGGACGATCACTCCCGCGCCGTCGGGCACGAGCTTCTTCAACACGTCACGCAGGCGCTTGCGCTCGGTGTCCGGCAGTTTGCGGCTGATCCCGGAGGCGTTGCCACCGGGTACGTAGACCAGGTGCCGGCCGGAGAGCGCGATGTGGCTGGTCAACCGGGCGCCCTTGTGACCGATCGGGTCCTTGGTGACCTGCACCAGCACCGAGTCACCGGACTTGAGGGCCTGCTCGATCGAGCGGGCCCTGCCCTCCAGGCCGGTGGTGTCCCAGTTGACCTCTCCGGCGTACAGGACGGCGTTACGGCCTCGACCGATGTCGACGAACGCCGCCTCCATGCTCGGCAGCACGTTCTGCACCTTGCCGAGGTAGACGTTGCCGGCCATGGTCCCGGAGGAATTGCGGGTGACGTAGTGCTCGACCAGGACGCCGTCCTCCAGGACCGCGATCTGGGTCCGGTCGCCGCGTTGGCGCACCGCCATCACTCGATCGACCGCCTCGCGGCGGGCCAGGAACTCCGACTCGCTGAGGATCGGCGGGCGGGTCCGGCGCTGCTCGCGACCGTCCCGACGGCGCTGCCGCTTGGCCTCCAGCCGGGTCGAACCGGAGACTCCCTGCACCTCGTCGACGGTCCGGCGCGGCTCCCTGATCTTGACGACGGTGGGCACACCGTCGTCGGCGGCGCTGTCGGTGTCACCGGCACCTCGGCGTCGACGCCGCCGACGCCGCCGGGTCATCCCGTCGCCCTCGGTCTCGTCGCTCTCCTCGGGCTCGGACTCGGCCTCGGCCGTCTCGGCCTGGACGGGCCGCTCGACCTCGCCGCCCTCGGCCTCGTCGCCGTCGTCGGCACCGCCCTTGCCCCGGCCCCGACCCCGGCGACCACGACGGCGGCGACGCCGACCACCGGCGGTCTCCTCGTCGTCGTCCTCGTCCTCGGTGGCCTCCTCGGCCTCCGAGATCGGTTCCTCCTCGGTGTCGGCCGCCACCATCGGCTCGGTCTCCCGCCGGCTCCGGCGGCGACGCCGCGACGGCTCGGCCGGTTCCTCGACCGGTTCCTCCTCGCTCGGCTGCGTGGCGGCGGCGGCGCGGGCGGCAGCGGTCTCTTCCGGAGCCATGAACAGCACCGTCGGCGCGATGAGGGCGGCCTTGCGTCGACGGGACCGGCTTTCCGGCTCGGCCGGCAGCTCCGCCGCGCCCGTCGCCTCACCCGCGCCCTCCGGCACGACGGGTGCCACCGGCTCGACGACCTCGGTCGGCTCGACCGGCTGCTCCGGGTCGGCGGCGCCCTCGGCGGGCGGCGCCGCGGAACCGAAGTCGGTCCCGGCAGCCGGTGCGACACCAGCATCCGCCTCGGCGGCGGTCGGCTGCGACGGCTCGGTCGCGGCGTCGGCGGGCGGTTCGACCGGGGACGCCGCCTTCCGACGGCGGGTACGGGTCGCCTTCACCGGCGGCGCGACGTCACTCTCGGCAGCCGCCGCCTCGGCCACCGGCGCCTCGACAGCCTTGGTGGTCTTGCGACGGCGACGTGGCGTCTTCGCCGCGGTGTCGGAATCGCCCGAGACCGGGGCGAAGACCTCGGCCTGGGGCGACTCCCCGCTGCCCAGCGGCGCGGCGCCGGACGCCTCCACGGGTGCGTCGGTCTGCTCGGGTCGACTGGCCGCCCGACGGCGGGTCGTCCGACGCCGGGGGGCCGGCTCAGCGGTGGCGGTGTCGCCCGGTTCCAGGTCGGCGGTGCCGCTCACCGCGCCGCTGATCTCCTGCGGCGGATCGGCGACCGGCTCGGGCTCGGTCACCTCCGGTGCCGGGTGGGAGTCGGTCACCTCACCGGTGCTGTTCTCGTCGGCCGGGTCGGTACCGGTTCGTTCGCTGCCCTCGGGCTCGTTCTCGAGCATGGACGTTCTCCAGTTCTGGCTTCCCCGGGCGCGGGTGAGCGCTGCCACGCAGGGTTGCCGCAAAGGTGTTTCCCCGGGCGCACGTGGTGCGCGCCGGCGAAGTCTGCCTGCCTAGGCGCCGACCGTCGGTCAGCGCCCGCCGATGGTTGCCCCGTCGCGCTCCGCGTCCAGCGGATCCACGATCGCACCCTGCGCGGTCAGCGTGCCCTGAGCCAGCCGGATCACCTTCGGGGCCACCGGCGGCTCCAGGCCGGCCACCACGCGGAAGCCGGAAAGGACGTCATCGGGCCGTACGGACGGGGTGACCTGCCGCACGACCAGTTCGAGTATCGCACACGGTACGGCTGGGGCCCCGGAAGGCGTCGCCGACGAGGCCGACACATCGATACTGACGACTGCGGCACGCGCGTCGAAGGTCCGCCGCCCCTGCTTCGTCATCCGTTCGACCAACACCTCGTCGGCGGCGGTGAAGGCGTCCACCGCCTTGGCCAGGACCTCCGGTTCCACCTGTGGCAGCTCGATCCGCCAGTGGGACGCCTCGATCCGGTCCGGCAGGCTGGTTCCGCTGGCGACCACGGCGTCGAGCACGTCGAGACCGGGCGAGAGCGCCGCGTCCAGCGCCACCCGCAACTGCTCCGGATCGACCGCCTCCCGCAGGCCGATCTCCAGGTACTCCGCCTCGCTGGCGACCCCGGTCGGCGCCGCACTGGCGTACGAGATCTTCGGGTGCGGGGTGAAGCCCTGGGAGAAGGCCACCGGTACGCCGGCACGGCGCAGTGCCCGTTCGAAGGCCCGGGCGAAGTCCCGGTGCGAGGTGAACCGCAGCGGGCCGCGCTTGGCATACCGGATCCGGATGCGCTGGACGACCGGTGCCTGGCCGCCCTCGGGCTGTGGTTTCCTACTGATCGTCCTACTCCTCGGTGTCGGAACCCACCCGGGCCGCCGGGGTCACTGTTGCGCGCCGGTGGGCAGCTTCAAACCGTTGACCGGGGTCAACGGGAGCAGCTTCCGGCCGGTCGGGCCGATCTGGATCTCGGTGTCCATCGCCGGGCAGACGCCGCAGTCGAAGCAGGGCGTCCACCGGCAGTCGTCCTGCTCGTACTCGCTGAGCGCGTCCTGCCAGTCCTGCCAGAGCCAGTCCTTGTCCAGGCCCGAGTCCAGGTGGTCCCAGGGCAGGACCTCCAGCTCGTCGCGCTCCCGGGTGGTGTACCAGTCGAGGTCGACCCCGAAGTCGGGCAGCACCTCGGCGGCGGCGTCCACCCAGCGCTGGTACGAGAAGTGCTCGCTCCAGCCGTCGAACCGCCCGCCCTTCTCCCAGACCCGGCGGATCACCGCGCCGACCCGGCGGTCGCCACGGGACAGCAGGCCCTCGATCAGCGACGGCTCGCCGTCGTGGTAGCGGTAACCGATCGCGCGACCCAGCGAGCGGTCGGCGTTGATGGCCTGCTTGAGCAGCCGGAGCCGGTGGTCGATGACCTCCGGCCGCTGCATCGCCGCCCACTGGAACGGAGTGTGCGGCTTCGGCACGAATCCGCCGATCGAGACGGTGCACCGGATGTCCTTCGACCCGGTGGCGGCACGCCCGGCCCGGATGACCTCGTGCGCCATGTCGGCGATCTCCAGGACGTCGTCGTCCGTCTCGGTCGGCAGGCCGCACATGAAGTAGAGCTTCACCTGCCGCCATCCGTTGGTGTACGCGGTGACCACGGTGCGGATCAGGTCGTCCTTGGAGACCATTTTGTTGATCACCTTGCGGATTCGTTCCGACCCGCCCTCCGGGGCGAAGGTCAGACCGGTCCGGCGACCGTTGCGGGACAGCTCCTGCGCGAGTTCGATGTTGAACGCGTCGACCCGGGTCGACGGCAGCGAGAGTGAGACGTTGGTGCCCTGGTACTGCTCGGCCAGGCCGGAGCACATGTCACCGATCTCGGAATGGTCGGCCGACGACAACGACAACAGGCCCACCTCGTGGAAGCCGGAGAACTCCAGCCCCTGCTGCACCATCTGTCCGACCGTGGTGATGGAACGTTCCCGCACCGGTCGGGTGATCATGCCGGCCTGGCAGAACCGGCAGCCCCGCGTACAGCCCCGGAAGATCTCCACCGCGTACCGCTCGTGCACCGTCTCGGCCAGCGGCACGAGCGGCTTCTTCGGGTACGGCCAGGCGTCCAGGTCCATCGTCGTGCGCTTGTGCACCCGGAACGGCACGTCCGCCCGGTTCGGCACGACCCGCTGGATCCGGCCGTCCGGCAGGTAGTCCACGTCGTAGAAGCGCGGCACGTAGACGCTCTCGGTACGCGCCAGCCGCAGCAGCAGCTCGTCGCGCCCGCCCGGGCAGCCCTCGGCCTTCCACTGCCGGACGATCCCGGTGATCTCCAGGACCGCCTCCTCGCCGTCACCGAGCACGGCGGCGTCGATGAAGTCGGCGATGGGCTCGGGGTTGAACGCGGCGTGCCCACCGGCCACGAGCACCGGATCGGCGTCGGTCCGGTCGGCGGCGAGCAGCGGGATGCCGGCCAGGTCGATCGCGGTGAGCAGGTTGGTGTAACCCAGCTCGGTGGCGAACGACACGCCGAACAGGTCGAAGTCCCGGACCGGGCGGTGCGCGTCAACGGTGAACTGCGGCACGCCGTGGGCGCGCATCAGCTTCTCCAAGTCCGGCCAGACCGCGTACGTCCGCTCGGCGAGGACGTCCGGCAGCTCGTTGAGCACCTCGTAGAGGATCTGCACGCCCTGGTTGGGCAGCCCCACCTCGTACGCGTCCGGGTACATCAACGCCCACCGTACGGTCGCCGCGTCCCACTCCTTGACCACCGCGCCCAGCTCACCACCGACGTACTGGATCGGCTTGGTCACCTGGGGCAGCAGCGGCTCCAGGCGGGGCCACACGGAGTTCGCCGCGGCGGGACGCGAAGTGGTGGACGGGACGCTCATGATGCCCAAGGGTACGCGCCCGCCCGTCACCGCCCCGCTCACACCCGCCGTCGTACGGGGGCGCCGCACGCGACGCCGTGCGGTGGACCCGGCACCGCCAGCGACCACGAGCTGCCCCGTCGACCGTTCGGGCGGGCAGCCGATTCGATACAGGTGGCACCCCGGTACTAACCTCGGACCGGCGCGAGAGGAGATTGCCGCGATGCCGGAGCCGCAGCCGGAAGCAGACCGGCCGGTCGACGGGAGCCGTCCGGATCAACACCGGGACGAGGAGCCGGCGGTCACCCACGAACTGCCCACCGACCCCGCACCAGCCGAGTCGGCCGGCCCGGACGACACCGAGCAGGTCGAGGCGGGGCCCACCGACGTGGCACCCACCCTCGTCGCCCCGGCCGCCGACCCGGCGCCCACCAAGGTCGGACCACCCCTCGACACCGGCCCCGACGACGGACAGTCCCCGCCGCAGGTCGGTCCGCAGGGCACCCGCCTGCTGCCCGAGTCCGCCCCGGAGGAGACCACCCCTCGGTGGAGCGGCTCGGCACCGGTGCCCCCGGCGGCACCACGCCGCCGCAGCTGGGGCGAGTCCGCCGAACCCACGCCGCCGCCGGCGGCTCCACAGCCGGAGCACCAGACTCCGGTCGACCCGTGGGCCGGTGCCGACACCAGCGGCTGGAACCTCCCCTCCAGCGACTACCCCACTCTGCCGCCGACGCTGTCCTACCCGAGCCCACCGCCGACCCGGCCGCACTCGGCTCCCCCGGAGCCGCCGGTATCCCCGGCACCGGTCTCGCCGGTTCCGCCGCCGCCGGTCACGCCGCACCCGCAGTCGCCCGGGCCCTACCCGCCGGTGCCGGCCGGCCTTCCGGTGCCCGCCGCCCCGATCGGTCGGCCGGGCCCGCAGCCGGCCGCACCCGTCGCGCCGCCGGCCGGTTGGCAGCCACCCCCGGGGTACGCTCCGCCGCGCCGCAAACGTCGCCGCTGGCCCTGGTTCCTGCTGCTGACCCTGGCCTGCTGCTGCGGCTGCCCGACCTACTACGGCCTGCCGATGGCCAGTCAGTACCCGGCGAGCGCCTCGTTGCCGCAGCAGGTGGCCGACCTGCGACTGCGTGAGGACCCCCGGAGCACCCGCGACGCAAAGCAGCTGGAGAACCAGATGCGGGAGGCGCACCTGCTGGCCGACCGGACCTTCGCCGGGATCTACCACACGAGCAACGGCAAGCGGGTGACCGTCTTCGGTGGCACCGGCTTCCGGCTCACTCCGTCGGCGGACGCCGACGCGGAGATCAAGCGTCTCACCGAGCAGTACGCGCTGCGCGACACGCAGGTCATGAAGACCGGTATCCGGGGTCGCCACGAGCGCTGCGCCGTGGGCCGCACCGACGGTGTCGGCGCGGTGGTGTGCACCTCGGTCGACCACGGCAGCATCACCACCGGTGTCTTCACCGGGCTATCCGTGGCCGACAGTTCCCGGCTCCTGGGCACCCTGCGGGAGCGGATCGTCACCACCGACGGCTGATCGCGCCGCGCGGTGAGCCGACTCAGCCGGCGTCGGCCTCACCGGTGACCGGCGGGTGACCCCGGGGCGGGGCGTAGCGGGGCACGTACTCCTGGCCGGTGAGCTTCTGGATCTCACCCATCATCTCGTCGGTCATCTGCCGCAGCGACTGCCGGTCGTCCGGCCGCCCGGTGAAGTCGAGCGGCTTACCGAACCGGACGGTGATCTTTGCGGTGAAGGGGCGGGGCACCCGGGCACCGATCGGCTGCACCTTCTCGGTGCCGATCATACCCACCGGGATGATCGGCACACCGGCTGCGATGGCGAGCCGGACCGCCCCGGTACGCCCCCGGTACAGCCGCCCGTCCGGCGAGCGGGTGCCCTCCGGATAGACGACGACCAGGTCACCGCCCTTGAGCGCCGGGATGGCGGCGTCGAACGCGGCCAGCGCCGCTCGGCCACCGGCCCGCTCCACCGGGATCGCGCCGAGACCGGTGAGGATGAACTTGGAGAAGCGACCCTTGACGCCGGTGCCCTTGAAGTACTCGGACTTGGCCCAGAACGCCAGATGCCGGGGCACCACCGTGCCGAGGAACAGCTCGTCGGCCACCGACAGGTGGTTGCCGGCGAAGATCGCGCCACCCCGTTCCGGGATGTGCTCCAGCCCTTCCACCGTCGGACGGAACGCCAGCCGCATCGCGGGCCCCACGGTGAGCTTGCCGATGGTGTAGAGCAGCGGCACTGGTCCTCCGGGCGGATCGAGTGAGGTACGAGGCGGTGTCACCGTAGCGGACCGCCCCACGACAGCATGCGTGAGGTCGGGCTGGTCCGCAGGATGAGTGGGGTGCCGGGGAGGGGCCCCGGTCGACGGGGCCCCTCCGGACACCTCACACGCGACGAACGGCGACCGTCACCGGCACACCCTCACCGACCTCACCGGCGAAGCCGTCGACCCCCTCGGCGAAGTCGACGCTGTCGGCCAGCACCTCCCGGGCCACGAAGTCGCGGTACCCGGCCACCGCCGCCCGCACCTCGTCCGGGCCCGACGCCGTCACCGTGATCCGGTCGGAGACGTCGAGGCCGGCGTCCCGGCGCGCCTGCTGCACCACGCGGACGAAGTCCCGGGCCAACCCTTCCGCGGCGAGTTCGGCGGTGACCTCGGTGTCCAGCACCACCACCCCCTCACCGCCGGGCAACGGCGCCGAGTGTTCGGCGTCGGCGGCGACCAGTTTCAGCTCGTACTCGCCCTCGGCGAGGGTGACCCCGGCGGCCACCGGAGCGCCGTCGCGCAGCTCCCACTCCCCCGCCTTGACCGCCTTGATCACCTGCTGCACCTGCTTGCCGACCCGGGGGCCCAGCGCGCGCGGCACCACCGTCAAGACCTGCTGGCAGTACGCCGACACCTCGTCGGTGAACACCACCTCCTTGACGTTGACCTCGTCGGCGACCAGGTCGGCGAAGGGCCGCAGCTGCTCGGCCGCCGGGCTGGCCACGGTCAGCTTCGACAGCGGCAGTCGCACCCGCAGCCCCTTGGCCTTGCGCAGCGACAACGCCGCGGAGGCGACCGCCCGCACCGCGTCCATCGCGGCGACCAGCTCGTGGTCGGCCGGGAACTCCTCGGCCACCGGCCAGTCGGTCAGGTGCACCGACCGCTCGCCGGTCAGGCCACGCCAGATCTCCTCCGCGGTGAGCGGCGCCAGCGGCGCCACCACCCGACAGAGCGTCTCCAACACGGTCCACAGCGTGTCGAACGCGTCCGCGTCGCCCGCCCAGAAGCGGTCCCGTGAACGGCGCACGTACCAGTTGGTCAACGCGTCCAGGTAGGACCGGACGGTGGCGCAGGCACCCGAGATGTCGTACGCGTCCATCTGCGTGCCGACCGTCGACACCAGCTCGTTCGTCTTCGCCAGGACGTACCGGTCGAGCAGGTGCATCGAGTCGGTCCGCCGCCGCGCCGTGTACGAATCGGCGTTGGCGTAGAGCGAGAAGAAGTACCAGACGTTCCACAGCGGCAGCAGCACCTGCCGGACGGCGTCGCGCACGCTCGCCTCGGTGACCGGCATGTCCCCGCCGCGCATCACCGGCGAGGACATCAACATCCAGCGCATGGCGTCCGACCCGTACGAGTCGAAGACGTGGTAGACGTCCGGGTAGTTACGCAGGCTCTTGGACATCTTGCGTCCGTCGGAGCCGAGCAGGATGCCGTGGCTGAGGCAGTTGCGGAACGCCGGTCGGTCGAACAACGCGGTGGCCAGCACGTGCATGGTGTAGAACCAGCCCCGGGTCTGCCCGATGTACTCGACGATGAAGTCGCCCGGGTAGTGGTGCTCGAACCAGTCGCGGTTCTCGAACGGGTAGTGCACCTGGGCGAACGGCATCGAGCCGGACTCGAACCAACAGTCCAGCACCTCCGGCACCCGGCGCATCATCGACTTGCCGGTCGGGTCGTCCGGGTTGGGGCGGACCAGGTCGTCCACCGCCGGCCGGTGCAGGTCGGTCAGGCGTACGCCGAAGTCCCGCTCGAGGTCGGCCAGCGAGCCGTACACGTCGACGCGCGGGTAGTTCGGGTCGTCCGAGCGCCACACCGGGATCGGCGAACCCCAGAACCGGTTCCGGCTGATCGACCAGTCCCGGGCGTTGGCCAGCCACTTGCCGAACGAGCCGTCCTTGATGTGCTCCGGCGTCCAGTTGATCTGCTGGTTCAGCTCGACCATCCGGTCCTTGAACCTGGTCACCGCCACGAACCACGACGACACCGCCTTGTAGACCAACGGGGTGTCGCAGCGCCAGCAGTGCGGGTACGCGTGGGTGTAGGTGTCCTGCTTGAGCACCACCCCCCGCTCCTTGAGCTGACGGATCACCGGCTTGTTGACGTCGAAGACCTGCTCACCCTCGAAGGGCGGCACCAGCGCGGTGAACCGGGTGTGGTCGTCGACGGTGACCACGGTCGGGATACCGGCCGCGTTGCAGACGTTCTGGTCGTCCTCACCGAAGGCGGGAGCCAGGTGCACGATCCCGGTGCCGTCCTCGGTGGTCACGAACTCCGCCCCGAGCACCTGGTACGCGTTCGACCCGGCGTGGGCGACGAGGAAGTCGAACAGCGGGGTGTACCGCCGCCCCACCAGGTCGGCGCCACGCACCGTGCCGACCTGCTCGTACCCCTCGAGTTCCTTGGCGTACGCCCCGAGCCGACCGGCGCCGACGACGTAGCGTTCGCCGTCGCGCTCCAGCACCGCGTACTCGATATCCGGGCCGACGGCGAGCGCCAGGTTCGACGGCAGGGTCCACGGCGTGGTGGTCCACACCCCCAGCCGGACCGGTCCACGGACCAGTTCCGGCGCGGACTCGTCGGCGGTCAGCTCGAACCACACCGTCAACGTCGGGTCGTGCCGGTCCCGGTAGACGTCGTCCATCCGGGTCTCGGTGTTCGACAGTGGTGTCTCACACCGCCAGCAGTACGCCAGCACCCGGAAGCCCTCGTAGACCAACCCCTTGTCGTGCAGGGTCTTGAAGGCCCACATGACGCTTTCCATGTAGTCCAGGTCGAGGGTCTTGTAGTCGTTGGCGAAGTCGACCCAGCGGGCCTGCCGGGTGACGTAACGCTCCCAGTCCTGGGTGAACTCCAGCACCGAGCTGCGGCACGCCTCGTTGAACCGGGCCACGCCGAGGTCGAGGATCTCCGCCTTGCTGGTGATGCCGAGCTGCTTCTCGGCGACCACCTCGGCGGGCAGGCCGTGGCAGTCCCACCCGAAGCGCCGTTCCACCCGTCGACCACGCATGGTCTGGTAACGCGGCACCACGTCCTTGACGTACCCGGTGAACAGGTGGCCGTAGTGGGGCAGGCCGTTGGCGAACGGTGGGCCGTCGTAGAAGACGTACTCGTTGTCGGCGGCTGCGCCGTCGGCAGCGGAGCCCGGCGCTGCTTCCGGTTGCCGGACGGAGGCCGGCCGGGCCTCCACCGACGCCTCGAAGGTCTTGTCGGCCGTCCAGTGCTCCAGGACCCGGCGCTCGACCGCGGGCAGGTCCGGGCTCGCCGGTACGCCGCCGGCAGTCGGGTCGTGCAACGGATAGGCCATCGGGGGTCGCTCTCCTCGCTGACGCTCACTGTCGTGTGGGTCTGCGAGGACGAGCGTCCGGTACGCCGTCACCAGCGCCCCGGGGCCCGCGGTACCACCCCGCTTGGCGGTCGAGGGTCGACCACCCGCTCATTGGTCGGCGATAACGGGCCGTCCCGTCCGGTTCTACTGAGCCGGTCACCCGGCCGTTCTTCCGGAAGCTCCCCGGTGATAGCCGGATCATCGCCCGCCCATGATACCCACCCCACCTCCCATCCCTCCCGCCAATAACCCTCCCCCCGGCCCCACCCGGGACACGACGCATGACGGGCGTCACACGCCCCAGTTGTCACGCCCCGGATCGGGCCATCCGTCCAGGTGGTGTCGGTTCGAACTATCGGGAGGGTTGTTGTCATGCAGCGGATGAACGCGGCCGAGGTGGCACCGGAGGCATTCGGGACCGTGCTGGGGCTGGAGAAGTACGTCCGGGCCAACGTCGACCACACCGTGCTGGAGCTGGTGAAACTGCGCGCGTCGATGCTGAACGGCTGCACGTACTGCGTGGACATGCACAGCCGGGAGGCGATGGACGCCGGGGAGTCGAGCCGGCGGCTGTTCGCGGTGGCCGCCTGGCGGGAGGCACCTTTCTTCGACGAGCGGGAACGTGCCGCGCTCGCGTTGACCGACGCGGTCACCCGGCTGGGCGAGCACGGGGTGCCCGACGACGTCTGGGACGCCGCGGCGAAGGTGTGGCCGGAGAAGGCCCTCGCGGACCTGGTTCTGGCGATTGCCACAATCAACGTGTGGAACCGGATCGCGGTGACCTTCCGCACCGAGTTGCCGACGGACGTGTGAGCCCGCTGGACGCGGCGGAGGCGGCCGGTGCGCTCGACGCGCACCGGCCGATGCTGCTCGGGCTGGCCTACCGTCTACTGGGTAGCCGCCACGACGCCGAGGACGTCCTCCAGGAGGCGTACCTGCGCTGGTTGCGAGTCGACCGCGCCGAGGTGAGCGAACCGCGTCGCTACCTGTCCCGGGTGGTGACCCACCTGTCGATGGACCGGCTGCGGGCCCGGCAGGCCACCCGCGAGACGTACGTCGGGTCGTGGTTGCCGGAGCCGGTGCCGACCTCGCCGTCGCCGTTCGGGCCGCTGGAGCGGGCCGAGTTGCGCGACTCCCTGTCCACCGCACTGCTGCACCTGCTGGAGCGGCTCACCCCGCCGGAGCGTGCCGTCTACGTGCTGCACACCGCCTTCGAGCTGCCCTACGCCGAGATCGCCGAGTTGCTGGACCGCTCCGCCGAGGACTGCCGCCAGTTGCACCACCGGGCGAGCCTGCGGATCGGGCGCGACCAGCGCCGCTTCACCGTCGACCGGGCGGAGCGACAGCGACTGCTGGACGCGTTCGTCGCCGCTGTCGACGACGGCGACCTGGCCGCGCTGACCGACCTGGTGGCCACGGACGCGACCACGTGGAGCGACGGCGGCGGCCGGGTGCGGGCCGCCCGCAACCCGGTCAGCGGCGCCGACCGGGTCGCCCGGTTCCTGCTGGGCATCCGGGCGAAGGGCTGGCCGTTCACCGTGCGGCGCACGGAACTCAACGGCCAGCCGGCCGCCGTGTTCAGCACAGCGGCCGGTGACGCGTACGCGGTGACGCTCGGCACGGCCGCCGGTCGGATCACCGACATCTTCCTGGTGGCCAACCCGGACAAGCTGCCCTGGGCGAGCTGAGCCGAGCGGGCCGGCTCAGTCCAGCTCGGGGAACCAGAGTGCCAGCTCGCGCTTGGCGCTGTCGGCCGAGTCGGAGGCGTGCACGAGGTTCTCCCGGTTGGACAGGGAGAGGTCGCCACGGATGGTCCCGGCCGCGGCCTTACGCCCGTCGGTGGCACCGATCAGGCCCCGCACCACGTTGATGACATCGTCGCCGGAGAGCACGAGCGCGACCAGCGGCCCTCCGGTCATGAACGCCTTCAGCGGCGGGTAGAACGCCTTGTCGACGTGCTCGGCGTAGTGCTCGTCGGCCAGCGCGTCGTCCATGGTCCGGGTCGCCATAGCGTCGAGCCGCAGCCCCTTACGCTCGAACCGGGAGATGATCTCGCCCACCAGCCCTCGGCGGACCGCGTCGGGCTTGATCAGGACGAGCGTACGCTCATCCGGGCTGCTGCTGGACACGCTGGGTTCCTCCTCAGAGCGGAAGCCGGTCGGGCTGGGTACGGTCAGCCTAGCGACCCGGACCCGGCACCGGCGCGGTGGTCGGCCTTCCCCCGGCCCCCGATCCGGCCTAGCCTGGCCCTGACCCCCGGGAGGTCCACTGTGGCGAATGGTGGCGGCAACCGACCCATCGCACCGGTACGCAAGCTGATCGCCGCGGTGTTGGGCACCGTGGCCACCTTCGTGATCCTCTTCGGCCTCGGCATGACCAGCTGGGCCATCGTCGCGCTCGGTGTCGCCCTGCTCGCCCTGGCGATCGCGCTGGCGACCGTCCGCGCCGGTGGCCGCACCTGGGTGGTCGGCGTTGGCCACGTGCACAGCGCCTCCGAGCCACCGACCCAGTACGCCTTCGGTCGCTGCGAACTTCAGCTGGTGATCGACGCTCCCGGGCTGCCACCGCGCTCGAAGAAGATCATCGAGCCACGGGTTCCGGTGTCGAAATGGCCGTCGCTGGGCCAGACCCTGCCGATCCGGGTGGCGTTGGACGACCCGCGACACGTCCGGGTGCTCTGGGACGAGGTGCTCACCCACACCGAGGCCGGCAACACCGCCGACCTGCCTCCCGAGTTCGCCACGGTGCCACCGGACGAGGTGCTGATCGGCCAGGAGGCGCCCCCGTGGGCCGACCGGGCGCCGGAGGACGACTTCCGCGACCCGCTGGGCGAGGTGTCCGACGGCTCGCCCGGCGCGTCGTCCGACGGCCCGACGCACGATCCGGTGGCCGAGCCCGTGGAGCATCGCGAGACGGTGCGGGTACGCCAGCGCCCGGCCAAACCGGTCGTGCTGGAGGGCACCGTGGTGGAACGCTCCGACGAGCAACGGCTGCCCCGCCGCGCCACGCCCGCCCCACGGATGCCGGCCGAGGAGCAGTTCCCCGACGAGGGATTCGCCACCGCCGCCGCAGACGAACCCACGACCCTCGACCCGGGCGGCGCGGGGCGCGGAGACCGGACGGCCGATCCGGCACCCGAGCAGCCACCGGCCCACCCGGCGGATCCCGTCGACCCGCTCGATCTACCGCTCGACGACCCGGAACCAGCACCGAACGCCACCGACCGGGTGACCGCCACCGGCCAGCCGAAGACCAGGGTCGGTCACCCCCCACCGGCAGGCGAGCGGGCGGCGGCGGTCGACCCGGGGGAACTGGACGAGGCGATCTTCGGGTACGACCTGGACGCCGCCGACCCCACGGCCCCGATCAGCGGAGTCGGCATCACCCTGCTGGTGACCGAGCTGTCCCGCTCGCTGGAGTTCTACCGGGACCGGCTCGGCTTCACCGAGGTCGACCGGGGTGCCGCCAACGCCGTGCTCTCCTCGGGGACGACCCGCCTGGTGCTCCGCGAGGTGACCGGGGCTCAACCGATCAACCGTCGGCTGGTCCACGTCAACCTCGACGTGGACGACATCCAGTCGGCGTACGAACGGCTACGCGAGACCGGCGTCCGGTTCACCTACGCTCCCCGGGTGGTCAACCGGGGCAGCAAGCTGGAGGTGTGGGCGGCGGCGTTCCGCGACCCCGACGGGCACGGCATCGCACTGACCCAGTGGCGGGAACTCGCGGAGGCGTGACCCGGCCGTCGGGGCGGCTCACGCCTCCGACCGCCGGCGACGGCGACCGGATCAGCCCAGGATCACCCGGCGCACGTGCAGCGCGTACGCCCACACCAGCGCGAACATCACGCCCAGCACGAACAGCGACCAGTGCAGCAGACCGGACAGGAGCAGCAGTCCCTGCAACACGGTGCCCGCGTGCCAGGCCCACGGCCGACGCATCATGCCGGCCAGCCCGGCGGCGGCCACCGCCAGTGCCACGACCACGGCGATGACCGCGCCACCGAGATCGCCGTCGACCGCCCGGATCGGCTGGATCGCCAACAGCAGCACCAACGCCTCCAACGCGAGCGCCGCCGCGCCGAGCCCACGTACCGCCCGCTGCGGGTTACGCAGACCGGACCGGCGCGGCTGACCGTCGCCGTCCCCGGTCATCGTTTCAGCAGCCGACGTGCGTCGGCCACCGTCACCACGGAGCCGGTGATGAGCACGCCGACGCCGGCCAGCTCGCCCGGCACGTCCTCCTCGGCCAACGCCACCGCCGCCTCGATGGCGTCCGGCATCTCCTCGGCGACCTCGACCCGCTCCGGGTCGAACACCTCTGCGGCCAGCGCGGCCAGTTCCTTGACCGGCAGGGCGCGGGGTGAGCTGTTCCGGGTCACCACCACCTGGTCGACCACCGGCTCCAGCAGCTCCAGCATGCTGGCGGCGTCCTTGTCGGTCAGCGTGCCGACGACGGCGACCAGTTTGCTGAACGCGAACTCCTCCTGCAGGGCGGCGACCGTGGCCGCCATGCCCTGCGGGTTGTGCGCGCCGTCGAGCAGGATCGTCGGCGCGGTACGCACCCGCTCCAGCCGACCGGGAGAGCTGGCGGTGGCGAATCCTTCCCGTACCGCCTCCACATCAAGCTGACGGCGGGCACCCGCGCCGAGGAACGCCTCGACCGCCGCCAGCGCCACCGCCGCGTTCTGCGCCTGGTGGGCGCCGTGCAACGGGACGAAGACCTCCTCGTACACCCCACCCAGTCCTTGCAGGGTGAGCACCTGGCCGCCGACCGCGACTGCCCGGCGCAGTACGCCGAACTCCGAGCCCTCCCGGGCGACGGTCGCGCCCACCTCCGCGCAGCGTTGCAGGATCGGCCGGGCCGCTTCCTCCTCCTGGGCGGCGCAGATGACCGTCGCACCCGGGTGGATGATGCCGGACTTGGCGACCGCGATGTCCTGGAGCGTGTCACCGAGCCACTCGGTGTGGTCGAGCCCGATCGGGGTCAGTACGCACACCCCGGCCTGGATGACGTTGGTGGCGTCCTCGGCACCACCGAGACCCACCTCGACCACAGCCACGTCGACCGGAGCGTCGGCGAAGGTGGCGAAGGCCAGTGCCGTGGTCATGTCGAAGTAGGTCAGCGGCTCGGCCGAGCGGGTGTCCACCAACTCGGCCAGCGGCTTCACCTCCTGGTACACGCCGGTGAACCGAGCCTCGTCCACCGGCTCGCCATCCAGGCTGATGCGCTCCCGCACCGTCTCCAGATGCGGGCTGGTGTACCGCCCGGTGTGCAACCCGAAGGCCCGCAACAGCGAGTCGATCATCCGGGCGGTGGACGTCTTGCCGTTGGTGCCGGTCAGGTGGATCGACGGGTACGCCCGCTGCGGGCTGCCCAGCAGGTCCAGCAGGGACGAGATCCGGTCCAGTTCGAAGACCATCCGGGTGAAACCACGCCCGGCCAGCTCCGTCTCCACTTCCGCGAAGGCGGAGCGTTCGGCCCGGCCGGTCCGCTCACGGCGGTCCGCGCCCGCACCGGTACGGGGTCGGTCGGTCGGTTCGCTGGATCCGGTACCCGCCCGCTCGGCAGGGACGCGGTCAGCGCGGTCAACAGGGTCGGTCACGAGGGAAGCGCCTCCAGGGCGGCATCGATGCGGGCCAGGTCGGCCTCGGCGACCGCCAGACGTTCACGGATCTTGGAAACGACGTGCTCGGGGGCCTTGTCGACGAACGCCGGATTGGCCAGCTTCGCACGAGCCTGCCCCGCCTCCTTCTCCGCCGCCGCGCGGTCCTTGGTCAACCGGGCCCGCTCCGCGGCCACGTCGATCGAGCCCCGAGTGTCCAACGCGACACTGACCTCGCCCGGCATGGCCAACGTCGCACTGGCCTGGAAGTCGTCACCGGCCGGATCCAGCCGCGCCAGCGACCGGATCAACGGCTCGTGCACCGCGACACCGGCACCGGCCAGCCCGTCGAGTCGGGCCGCGACCCGCTGGGTCGGCCGCAGGCCCTGGTCGGACCGGAACCGACGGACCTCGGTCACCACCCGCTGGAGGGTGGCCACCTCCGTCTCGGCGGCATCGTCGATCAACGCCCGGTCAGCCGTCGGCCAGGCCGCCGTCATGACGGTCTCCCCGCCGGTGAGCGCCGTCCACAGCTCCTCCGTGACGAACGGGATCACCGGGTGCAGCAGCCGCAACAGCTGATCCAGCACGTGCCCCAGGACCCGGCGGCTGACCTCGGCCGGTTCCCCACCGGCGGCGAGCACCGGCTTGCTCAGCTCCACGTACCAGTCGCAGACGTCGTCCCAGGCGAAGTGGTACAGCAGGTCACAGACCTTGGCGAACTCGTACGCCTCGAACTGCTGGTCGACCTCGGCGGTGACGTGGGCCAGCCGGGACAGGATCCACCGGTCGACGGTCGACAGGCGCGCCGCGTCCGGCATCGGGCCGTCGGTGTGCGCCCCGTTGATCAGTGCGAACCGGGTGGCGTTCCAGAGCTTGTTGCAGAAGTTGCGCGACCCCTGGCACCAGTCCTCGCTGACCGGCACGTCGCCGCCCGGGTTGGCGCCCCGGGCCAGCGTGAAGCGGGTGGCGTCGGCACCGTAGCGGTCGATCCAGTCCAGCGGGTCGACCACGTTGCCGAACGACTTGGACATCTTCTTGCCGTGCTCGTCGCGGACCATCCCGTGCAACGCGATCACGTCGAACGGCTGCCGGCCGTCCATCGCGTACAGGCCGAACATCATCATCCGGGCAACCCAGAAGAACAGGATGTCGTACCCGGTGACCAGCACACTCGTCGGGTAGAACTTGGCCAGGTCGGGGGTCTGCTCCGGCCAGCCGAGCGTGGAGAACGGCCAGAGGCCGCTGGAGAACCAGGTGTCCAGCACATCCTCGTCCTGGTGCCAGCCCGCACCGGTCGGCGGTTGCTCATCTGGTCCGACACAGACGACCTCGCCGGCCGGGCCGTACCAGACCGGAATCCGGTGACCCCACCAGAGCTGCCGGGAGATGCACCAGTCGTGCATGTTGTCGACCCAGGCGAAGTAACGCTTGGCCAACTCCGCCGGCTCGATGCGCACCCGGCCGTCGCGCACCGCGTCACCGGCCGCCTTGGCCAGCGGCGAGGTGTTGACGAACCACTGCAACGACAGCCGGGGCTCGACGGTGGTCCGGCACCGGGAGCAGTGCCCGACAGCGTGCACGTACGGCCGCTTCTCGGCGACGATGCGGCCCTCGGCGCGCAGCGCGGCGACGATCGCCGGGCGGGCCTCGAACCGGTCCAGGCCCTCGAACGGACCGGGCGCGGTGATGACGCCCCGCTCGTCCATGATCGTCATGGTGGGCAGGTCGTGCCGCTGGCCGATCTCGAAGTCGTTCGGGTCGTGCGCCGGAGTCACCTTCACCATGCCGGTACCGAAGGCCGGATCGACGTGCGGGTCACCCACGATCGGGATCCGCCGCCCGGTGAGCGGCAGTTCCACCTCGGTGCCGATCAGGTGGCGGTACCGCTCGTCCTCCGGGTGCACGGCGACCGCCGTGTCACCGAGCATCGTCTCCGCCCGGGTGGTGGCCACCACCACGTCGTCGCTGTAGCGGATCGAGACCAGTTCGCCGTCGTCGTCGGTGTGCTCCACCTCGATGTCGGACAGGGCGGTGAGACAGCGGGGGCACCAGTTGATGATCCGGTTCGCCCGGTAGATCAGGCCGTCGTCGTACAGCTTCTTGAACATCGTCTGGACGGCGCGGGACAGGCCCTCGTCCATGGTGAAGCGTTCCCGGTCCCAGTCGACCGAGTCACCGAGCCGGCGCATCTGGCCGAGGATCGCGCCACCGGAGGTGGCCTTCCACTCCCACACCCGCTCGACGAACTTCTCGCGGCCCAGGTCGTGGCGGGAGAGCCCCTGCGCGGCGAGCTGCCGCTCGACCACGTTCTGGGTGGCGATGCCGGCGTGGTCCATGCCCGGCAGCCAGAGCGCCTCGTAGCCCTGCATCCGCTTACGCCGCACCAACGCGTCCTGCACCGTGTGGTCCAGCGCGTGACCCATGTGCAGCGAACCGGTGACGTTCGGCGGCGGGATGACGATGGTGAAGGGCTCCCGGTCGCTGTCCGCGGAGGCCCGGAATCGACCGTCGGCTACCCACTGCTCATACCGTCGCTGCTCTACCTCACCTGGCTGGTACTGGCCGGCAAGGGTCGGGGCGTCGGGGCGTCGGGCATCCAGTCTCTCGGTCACTCTGAAAGTCTACGGAGCGCTTCGACGGACCTGACGTGCACCACCTGTCGTTCGCGTACGGTGTCGGCTATGTCCGACGCACATCTCAGTGGCCGCCAGTTCGACGACGGCACCCCGTTGGTCCAACTGACCGACGAGCCGATCGAGTTGGACGCCCGCGAGCAGGCAGACGGCACCGGCCAGGGCGACGCGCGATCCCGGCGGGGACGCCTGGTCATGGTGCTGCTCGCGGTCGTCGCGGCTCTGGGGGTGGGCGTGTTCGGCACCTGGGGGTGGCGGATCGTCCAGCAGAAGGACGCCCGGATCACCACGCCCGACCAGGTCGCCGGGCTTCGTCTGGACACCAGCGACCGGGCGGCCAGCACCGCCGACTACCTGCGTAGCGGCATCGCCGCCGACATCCAGTTGGACAGCAGCTTCGGAGCCGTCTACCAGGACCCGGCCGACGAACGCCGATCGGTGCTGATCTTCGGTGGGACGACCTTGCTGTGGCAGCCCGAGCGGGATCTGGAGAGTCTGTTCGGGCTGATGGCCGACGAGACCGCGACGGTGACCGGCCTGCGCGACGTGTCACCCGGCCCGTTGGGCGGCGTGATGAAGTGTGGCAGCACGAGCGGCGACGGTGGCGAGTTCGCGGTCTGCGGCTGGGCCGACCACGGCAGCGTGGTGCTGGCCATGTTCCCCGCCCGTTCGACTGACGAAGCCGCCGGCCTGCTGCGGCAGATCCGGAACGGCATCCAGTCCCGCGACTAGCCCTGGTCGGCGGCGTCGCGGTGCTCACCGGGAACCGCGGCGTAGATCGGCCACCTCGTCTGACATCGTGAAGCCGGCCGACGCGTAGGTAGCTACCGCGCCGACGTTGGAACTGTGCACGCACACAGTCGCGCTGGACGAACCCATGTCGCGAAGGGCGGCGAACGTGATCGCCGTGCCGTAACCATGACCTCGGTCAGCACCCGTGGTGGAGGGTCTGGAAATGCGTTGAGGGCCACCCCATGTGGGGTGGCCCTCAACGGAAGAACGCAGTCGAGGGCCGACCCGATTCCGGGCGGCCCTCGACAGTTACGTTTGTGCGGCGGTGTCCTAATCAACCACACCCGCCCCGGTGCAGTACCAAAGGCGCTGGAGGGCGTATCATACGGGT